>NZ_JBEKCZ010000047.1:0-29187 GCF_050014615.1 Bradyrhizobium sp.
AGACAGATTTGGTCATCGCGCGGGGAGGGGTGGGGATGTCACCCCGGGGCTCTTTGCGCGAAAGGTCAGCACAGACAAGGGAGGGTTCCTCAGAGCCCTCCCTTTTTCTTATGGATTTGACAGCTTGCGGCCATGCCGTCCTTGCGCCGCGGCGCCAAGCCGCCTAATTGGGCCCAATCGCTCGCGTGAGCCGTCGCTTGAGGTCTTCGACCCCCTTGGAATCGCCACCGGAATCCGCACCTGAACTGCTGCCGGCTCCGCCGCGCGAACCGATCCTGACGCTGCCCGGCGCCCTGACCGCCTATGTCGCGCTGCTGGCGGTGATTCACCTGCGCGTGCTGCTGCCGCCGGATCTGGAAAACTGGACCATCGATGTCTTCGGCTTCATTCCAAAGCGCTACGATTCGACGCTGTTGGCGATCGACTTTCCCGGCGGCGAGGGCGCCAAGGTCTGGAGCTTTGTGACTTATTCGCTGCTGCACGCCAATCTCAGCCATATCGGGTTCAATGTGCTGTGGCTGTTGCCGTTTGGCAGCGCGCTGGCGCGCCGCTTTGGCGCGATCCGGTTCTTCCTGTTCATGGCGGTGACGGCGGCCGCCGGCGCGCTGGCGCATCTTGTCACCCATGAGCATGCGGTGGCGCCGATGATCGGCGCCTCGGCGTCGGTGTCCGGCACCATGGCGGCCGCCATCCGCTTTGCCTTTGTGAGAGGCAGCTTCCTGTCGTTCAACCGCGGCGACGCCGATGCCGCGGCAAGGGTGCCGGCGCTGTCGCTGATGCGCGCCCTGCGCAACGGCCGCGTGCTGGCCTTTCTCGGCATCTGGTTCGCCGTCAATATCATCTTCGGCGTCGGATCGATTGCCATCGGCGCCGACGGCGCCAGCGTCGCCTGGCAGGCGCATATTGGCGGCTTTCTTGCCGGCCTTTTGCTGTTTTCGCTGTTCGATCCGGTGCCGCGCACCGTCCATGCTGCAGATGCGTCGTCCCACGACGTATCGAACCGCGGCTGATCCTTAGCTTGCGGCGCATCGCGATTTCATCCATCATCTCGCCATGATGCGACACGGCGTGAGCCCGCGAATGTGCTCAGAAAGCCGTGCTCGCCGAATGCGCCCGCAACGAAACCGGCGCTGAACTGTTGATTGCAGACTCAAGTGAACAAGACTGCGCTCGTTCAAGGGCGCGATCGGCTTCAAGGAGGCGACAATGACGGTACGTGCAATTCTCGATTCCAAAGGTCATCAGATCCAGAGCGTCGAGCCGGACGCGAAGCTTTCCGACGCCATCAGGATTTTGTCGGAACGCAAGATCGGCGCGGTGCTGGCGATGAGCAAGGGCCGCATCGAAGGTATCCTGTCGGAGCGCGATATCGTGCGCGTGCTCGGCGAACGCGGCGCGGCGGTGCTCGATGAGCCCGTCAGCGCGGTCATGACCCGCAAGGTCATCAGCTGCAAGCAGTCCGACACGGTCGCCGCGATCATGGAAATGATGACGCTCGGAAAGTTCAGGCATCTGCCGGTGCTCGACGGCGAGCGGGTGGTTGGCCTGATTTCGATCGGCGACATCGTCAAATGGCGGGTACGGGAATACGAGCAGGAACAGGAAGCGCTGCGCGACTATATCAAGACCGCTTAATTCACGGCGCCTTGTCGATCGTCGGCGGCTTCTCGATCGACCCCGGTGCCAGAATGTGGATGGCTTCCTGGATCGAGACGATGGCGCGCTCGGCGGCGCGCGCGCCATGCGCGATCAGATCGTCGGCGCGGTGGAAATCAAACCAGCCGATTTGACCGACCCGGGGCGAGATCAACAGATCGGGCGGATCGCCGGCGAGGCGCGCGCGGGTGATGCGATCCTGCATGATGTTGAAGGCATCGACCATTACGGTCGAGATGCCCGGCCGTCCGCCGCCGCCGAAGAATTCGCGCTTCACGGTGCGTTCGGCGGAAAACAACCGGCCGAGGCCGCGTTTCGGCGGCGCGGGTTCGATCGGGGTCTCCACCACGGCGGCCGACGCGCCGTGGGAATAGATCGTGGTGCTGTGCGTAAACACGTCGCTTGAAAGGTTGGCGGCGATCACGATTTCCGCGCCAAGCGCGCGCGCCGCCGACACCGGCACTGGATTGACCAGCGCGCCATCGACCAGCCAGCGGTCGCCCGCCAGCACCGGCGCGAATATCCCCGGCAGCGCATAGGAGGCGCGCATGGCGTCGACCATCCGGCCATGGGTCAGCCAGATCTCGTGGCCGGTGCGGATTTCTGTCGCCACGGTCGCAAATTTCAGCGGCAGGTCCTCGATCAGGGTCTGGCCGAGTGCGGCCTCCAGCTGCGTGGCAAGCTTGTCGCCGCCGATCAGGCCCGAGCCGTTGAGGCGGATATCCAGATAGCCCAGGATATTGCGCGGCTGCAGGCTGCGCGCCCATTCCTCCAGCGTGTCGAGTTGCCCCGCGGCATAGGCGCCCCCGACCACCGCGCCGATCGAGGTGCCGACCACGACATTGGGAACGATGCCATGGGCGATCAGCGTCCTGATGATACCGATATGGGCAAATCCGCGGGCGGCGCCGCCGCCCAGCGCCAGTCCGATCACCGGTCGCCTGACGCTGCCGAGCCCCACTCGGTCGCCGCCATTGGGGCCGTTTTGGCCGCGCCCGATCAGATTTTCCAGCACCGTAGCAATCTCCTGGGAGTCCGAGACTCTAACCCAAGGACTCTAAACCAAAGGCTATCTGCTGCGGTTTGAACCCGCCAGAATCTACCATAAGCATGGTTTATGCCGCGGATGAGGGAGGGATTGTGGCGGGGGACGCAATTCCCAAAAGTAACGTCCGGGTTCCCTGCCGGTTCCCCGGACCGCCATCCCCTGGTCATTGAGGCTTGAATTTGCCGCGTTTTCAGTGAAAAGCATCGGTCATGACGATCGGAAGTAACGGTACCAGCAGTGCCAACGGGTTTTGGCGGAGCAGACGCCGGCTCGCGGCGATTGCGCTCGCTGCAACGCTGGTCCTTTCCTTTCCGGCCGCCGTTTCGGCACAGATGTTCACCGACCGGCCGCCGCCGGTGCCGCCGGCATCGGTCCCGGAAGTCCCGGCAGGGCCGGCGATGAATCTCGCCCCGCCGTCCGGCCCGGCATCGATGCCCAATCTGCCCGCACCTGTGACGCAACCGTCCATCGCCCCGCCGCCGTCGATCGCCACCGTGCCGCCGGTGGTCGCACCGCTCGGCGCCGCGGCGCCCGGCCAGGCGGTGCTGGCGCTGACGGCGCGTTACGGCAAGGACCTGCCGGTCATCAACAACGGGCTGGTGTGGCGGGTGTTTTCAGACCGTCCGGACGAGACCACCGGCACGTTCAAACTCATTCGCGAGGACCGCGGCGCGACGCCGAATATCGTGCTGCCGCCCGGCGGCTATGTGATCCATGTCGCGCTTGGACTGGTCAGCGCGGTGCGGCCGGTGACCTTGAAGGCCGAGACCGACCGCGAATCGTTCCTGCTTCCGGCGGGCGGCCTGCGCATCGAAGGCCGCGTCGGCACGTCAAGGATTCCGCAGAACCAGATTTCGTTCGCGATCTACAAGGGCAGCCAGTTCGAAGTCGGCGAGCGCGCCTCGCTGGTGCCGAACGTCGCGGCCGGCGACGTCGCGTTGGTGCCGGAGGGGACCTACTACATCATCTCCAACTACGGCGATGCCAATTCCGTGGTGCGCTCGGATATCCGGGTCCAGGCCGGCAAGCTGACCGATGTGATTATCACCCATCGCGCGGCGGTCATCACCCTGAAGCTGGTCAGCGACAAGGGCGGCGAAGCGCTCGCGAACACGGCATGGTCGGTGATCACGCCGGGCGGCGACGTCATCAAGGAATCGATCGGCGCATTCCCCCGCGTCGTGCTGTCCGAAGGCGAATATCGCGCTATCGCCAAGAACGAGGGCAAGGTGTACGAGCGGCCCTTCAACGTCGTCAACGGCGTCGACGGCGAAGTCGAGGTCGTCGCCCGCTAGTTTTTGTCCCGTGGAATGCGCGTGTCATAAATCCCGGCACGACTGTCATAGTCGCTAATGCGCACTAACCATCGCGTGACTTAAAACCGTCATAATCGCCGGCTCGCCGCACCGCTCCCGCAATTTTTACACCGCATTAAAGTACCGCTGCGCTGGATGGCGCCGGACTGTCTGCGTGGTGTGGGGTTTGTCATGGTTGCCGCCAAGAGATCATCGGGGAAACTCAATGCCGAAATGTTCGATGATGTCCCGGTTCTCCAGCGCAAGTGGCAAGCCGCGCTGCGGCCCGGCGAAAAGCTGCCCCGCTATGAAGATGTGATGCTGGGAAGCCTCGGCCGGCTCGCCGACCATATCGTCCTGATCAAGGATAATAATCAAACCCTCGAAATATCGCGCACCGGAAGATACGTCCAGAAATGGCTGGGCGACGACCGTTGGGACATTCCGCTGAGCGCGCTGTCGCCCGATTGCGCCACCGCGCTCGGCGAAGCCGCGGCCAATGCGCTTGCGAACGGCCGTCCGCATCTTGCCGTTGCCCATTCGGTGCGCGATGGCCTGGTCCAGACCTATGATGTGCTGGCGCTGCCGACGTCGTCACGCTGGGGCGGCACGCTGATCGGCGCCTATGTCAACGAGCGCGCTCCGCAATATAATCTGCTGGATGCGATTTTCTCTACCACCGACGAGGGGGTGCTGTCGCTGGCGGCGCTTCGCGATTCCGGCGGGCAGCCGTTCGATTTCCAGATCGTCCACCACAATCAGGGCGCGTCGCGGCTGCTCAAGGTGCCGTCGACCGGCCTGCTATGGCGCCGGCTCAGCGCGGGGGGCAATCTGTTGTGCTCGCCGGAGGTGCTCGAACGCCTGTTTGCTGTCATCAAGACCGGCAACCGCGATCAGTTCGAGATCGACAGCGACGATCGCAACCTGAAACTGGGGGCCACGGCGTTCGGCGACATTCTCGCGTTGACGGTTTCGGATGTCACCACGCTGCGGAGGCGTGAGGCGTCGTTTCGACTGCTGTTCGACAACAACCCGATGCCGATGTGGGTGTTCGATGCCGAGACCACGGGGTTCCTCAGCGTCAATGACGCCGCCGTGCAGCATTACGGATACAGCCGCGCGACGTTCCTGCGCATGAAGCTTCAGGAAATCTGGCCCAGGGACGAATGGGTACCCCACGCCGAGGCGCTGCAGCAGATCGGCGATACCTATCATTCCGACCGCAACTGGCGGCACCTCAAGGCCGACGGCAGCGAGATTCATGTGCTGACCTTTGGACGGCGCGTGATGTTCGAGGGACGTGACGGCTATCTCGTCGCCGTCGTCGACATCACCGAGCGGCACAAGGCCGAGGCCCGGATCGCCCATATGGCGCACCATGACGGCCTGACCAATCTGCCGAACCGCGAGCTCTACCAGGACCGCCTCAGGCAGGCGCTGGAGCAGGGCCAGCCCGGCCACAAGCGCGTGGCGGTGCTGTGCGTCGATCTCGATTTGTTCAAGAACGTCAACGATTCATTCGGTCATCCGATGGGGGATCGCCTGCTGAAGGCGGTGGCTGACCGGTTGAGGTCGGAGATTCGCGGCAACAATCTCGCTGCCCGGCTCGGCGGTGACGAGTTTGCTGTCATTCTGGCCTCCGATGTTTCGCCGAACGAGGCCAGCGACCATGCGGCCAGGCTGATCCAGATCTTGAGCGCCAGCTATGACATCGACGGCATCGAGGTGGTGATCGGCGCCAGCGTCGGCATCGCGCTTTCGCCCGGCGACGGCGCGACCTCCGAGGAATTGATGCGCAACGCCGACATGGCGCTGTACCGGGCGAAGTCGGACGGCGGCGGCGTGCATCGCTTTTTCGAACCGGAAATGGACCGGCTGGCGCAAAAACGCCGCGACATGGAACTGGACCTGCGCCGCGCCTTCGCCAACGGCGAGTTTGAACTTCATTATCAGCCGCTGGTGGACATCGCCGCAGACCGCATCAGCGGCTTTGAATCGCTGCTGCGCTGGCGTCACCCCGAAAAGGGCATGATCTCGCCGGCGGATTTCATTCCGGTCGCCGAGGATATCGGGCTGATCGTAGCATTGGGCGAGTGGGTGTTGCGGGAGGCCTGCACCGAAGCCGCGAAATGGCCCGCGGACGTCAAGGTCGCGGTCAATCTGTCGCCGGTGCAGTTTCGCAGCCGCAATCTGGTCCAGGCCGTGATCTCGGCGCTGGCGCATTCCGGATTGTCGCCGTTGCGGCTCGAACTCGAGATTACCGAATCGCTGTTCCTGGCGGAAACCGAGGCCAATCTCGCGATCCTGCATCAGTTGCGCGGGCTTGGCATCAGCATCTCGATGGACGATTTCGGCACCGGCTATTCCAGCCTGAGCTATCTCAGGAGCTTTCCGTTCGACAAGATCAAGATCGATCGCTCCTTCATCAAGGACATCGCGGAGCGTTCCGATTGCGTTGCGATCGTGCGGGCGATCTCCGGTCTTGGTCGCAGCCTGAATATCACTACGACAGCGGAAGGCGTGGAAACCGTCGACCAGCTCGACTGGTTGCGCGCCGAAGGCTGCAACGAGGTGCAGGGCTTCCTGTTCAGCGCGGCGAAACCGGCGGCCGAGGTTCAAGCGCTGCTGGCGAGGTTTGGCCGGCGCGCCTCGCAGGCGGCGTGATACGATCGTCATTGCCGGGCTTGACCCGGCAATCCATCTTGAAAAAGCTTTTGCGAAGTGAGATGGATGCCCGGATCAAGTCCGGGCATGACGATACTACATCAACCTCGGCAGCTCATGCGCGTCTTTCAGAACCGCGTCACGATATCGGCCAGTGCCGGGCGCGGGCGGTCTTCGCTCGGCTTCGATGGCGTGCCGATATGGATGAAGCCGGCGAGTTTCTCGTCCGCCTTCACGCCGAGCCCGGTGAGCACGTCGCGATCGAACGCGAACCAGCCGGTCAGCCAGTTCGCGCCGTAACCCAGCGCGGTCGCGGCGGTGACGATATTCATCGCGCTGGCGCCGGCGGACAGTTCCTGTTCCCACGGCGGCACTTTGGGATGCGGCCTGGTAAAACTAACCACCGCGATCACCAGCGGCGCATCCATCAGCCGGCGCTTTTCGATCTCGATCTCGGTCTGGAGGGCGGCAGGATTCTTGCCGGCGAAGACCTGCGCGATCACCTCGCCGGCGCGCGCGCGCGCATCGCCTTCGAATACGATAAAGCGCCACGGCGTCAGCTTGCCATGATCGGGCACCCGGGCGCCGATGGTCAGGATGGTGTCGAGCTCGGCCGGTGAGGGGCCGGGACCGCTCATCTCGCGCGGTTTCACCGAGCGGCGGATTTTCAAGAGGTCGATAGCGTCGGGCATAGGTATTCCATGATCTGTGTCGCTTCGCAGCCAAGCGGCATATCGGGTGATCCCAAGGCGTTGGCAAGCGTCGCTATTTAGTAGGTCTCTAATCTATGCCGCGTTCGCCCGTTTCACATCGGGCGGGGTGGCTTCGTCGACCAGCGCGGCCAGCGCTTCACCGGTCGGCAATACCTTTTGCCCGTCGCTGCCCAATCGCCGGATCGAAACCGAATGGCTCTCGGCTTCCTTCTTGCCGACCACCAGCAATGCCGGAATTTTCGCCAGCGAGTGCTCGCGGACCTTGTAGTTGATCTTCTCGTTGCGCAGATCGATCTCGACACGCAGGCCGGCGCGCCGCGCCGCCGCCGCGACCACCTTGGCGTATTCATCGCCTTCCGAGGTGATGGTGGTGACGACGACCTGGATCGGCGCCAGCCAGAGCGGGAAATTGCCTGCGAAATGCTCGATCAGGATGCCGATGAAGCGTTCCATCGAGCCGCAGATCGCGCGATGCACCATGACCGGGGTTTTCTTCGAGCCGTCGGCATCGATGTAGAACGCCCCAAAACGCTCCGGCAGGTTGAAGTCGACCTGGGTGGTGCCGCATTGCCAGTCGCGGCCGATGGCGTCGCGCAGCACATATTCGAATTTCGGGCCGTAGAACGCGCCTTCGCCGAGATTGATCGCGGTCTTGATGCGGTGGTTGTGGCCTTGCGCCTCGATCTGCGAGAGCACCGTCGCCATCACGCGCTCGGCATGATCCCACATCTCGTCGGTGCCGACGCGCTTCTCCGGCCGGGTCGAAAGCTTCACCGTGAGTTCCCCTTCGAAGCCGAAATCCGCATAGGTCGACAGGATCAGATCGTTGATCTTGAGGCATTCGTCGGCGAGTTGCGCTTCGGTGCAGAACACATGGGCGTCGTCCTGGGTAAAGCCGCGCACCCGCATCAGCCCGTGCATCGCGCCCGACGGTTCATAGCGATGCACGACGCCGAATTCGGCCAGCCGCAGCGGCAGGTCGCGGTAGCTTTTCAGGCCATGCTTGAAGATCTGCACATGGCCGGGACAGTTCATCGGCTTGAGCGCGAACCAGCGCTTGTCCTCGGCCTCGTCGCCGGCGGATTGCGCGGCGAACATGTTCTCGCGATACCAGTCCCAGTGGCCGGAGGTTTCCCACAGCACCTTGTCGAGAATCTGCGGCGCGTTGACCTCGCTGTAGTCGCCGGTTAGACGCCGGCGCATATAGGCGACCAGCGCCTGGAAGATGGTCCAGCCCTTGGCGTGCCAGAACACCACGCCGGGACCTTCCTCCTGGAAGTGAAACAAATCGAGCTCGCGGCCGAGCTTGCGGTGGTCGCGCTTCTCGGCTTCCTCGATCTGCTTCAAATAAGCGTCGAGCTCTTCCTGCTTGGCAAACGCCGTGCCGTAGATGCGGGTCAGCATCGGATTGTTGCTGTCGCCGCGCCAATAGGCGCCCGCGACCTTCATCAGTTTGAAGGCGCCTCCGACCTTGCCGGTCGAGGTCATATGCGGCCCGCGGCACAGATCGAACCAGTCGCCCTGATAGTAGATCTTGATCGGCTCGTCGCCGGGAATGGCATCGACCAGCTCGACCTTGAAACTCTCGCCCTTGTCGCGAAACACCTGCTTGGTCTTTTCGCGATCCCACACGTCCCGGGTGAAGGGTTTGTCGCGCGCGATGATCTCGCGCATCTTCTTTTCGATCGCGGCAAAATCTTCCGGCGTGAACGGCTCGTTGCGGAAGAAGTCGTAATAGAAGCCGTTCTCGATCACCGGGCCGATGGTGACCTGGGTCCCCGGCCACAGCGCCTGCACGGCTTCGGCGAGCACATGGGCGGCGTCGTGGCGGATCAGCTCCAGCGCGCGGGCATCGTCGCGGGCGATGAATTCGATTTTGGCGTCATGGTCGATGGCGTCGGCGAGATCGACCACCACGCCGTCGAGCGCCATCGCCACCGTGCGCTTGGCCAGCGACGGCGAAATGCCCTTGGCGATATCGAGGCCGGTGATGTTCTTTGCGAATTCGCGCCTGGCGCCATCGGGGAAGGTGACGGCGATCGTGCTGGATTCGACGGGCTTCAGATTGCTCAGGCCGAAAACGAATCCGGGCGCGGGTTTCTTGTCGTCAGACATTTTGGTCTCCTGTGGCTCACTCCTGCGAACGAGCGCAGGTAAGCGGGAAGCAGCGGTATAGCAGGGGATTCGCGCGGTGCAATCCGGCCCTCGCGAGAAAATTGGCGGCGCAATGCAGCCCCACACGTCTTTCGAAATAGTCGGCTCCGGCTCTTTCATTCCGCGCCGGCCTGCCCTACATGCATTTGCATGAAAAACCTGCCCGAGGGTTCCCACGCCGGACGCCGTTTCGCTCCCACCGCGCTGATGTTGGGGAATCTTATCACCGGCTGCTCGGTGCTGGCGCCGGCGGGCATGTTGATCGAACTGTCATCGGACCTCGGCATCACGGTCCGCACCGCGGGATTGCTGGTCACCTTCGGCGCCGCGATGATGTGCGTCGGCTCGCCGTTGACGGCCTGGCTGACCAGCGGGGTCGAGCGCCGCGCGCTGCTGACGGCGACGCTTGCGGTGCTGGCCCTCACCAACGCCGCGTCGGCGCTGGCGCCGGACTATACGACCCTCCTGGTCATCCGCATCCTCATGCTGGCGGTCGGCGCTCTCTACACGCCGCAGGCGGCCGGGACCGCCGCGCTGATCGTGTCACCGGAAAAGCGCGGCAGCACCATGGCCTATGTGTTTCTCGGATGGTCGCTGGCGGCGGCGATCGGCCTGCCGCTGATGACGGTTGTCGCCAGCCGTTACGGCTGGCGTGCGGTCTATGGCGGCATTGGCGCGATCGGCGCTGTCAGTTTTTGCCTGCTGGCATGGCGGCTGCCCAAAGGATTGCTCGGGGCGCGGGTGGATCTCAAGACCTGGGCCGATGTCGGACGCAACCGGATGATACTCGTGCTGCTGTTGATCACGACGCTGCAGATGTCGGGGCAGTTCGTGGTGTTCACCTTCATGGGTCCATTGTTGACGAAATTGACCCATGTCGGTTCGGGCGGGGTGGGACTGGTATTTGGGCTCTACGGCGTGTCCGGCCTGGTCGGAATTACGATTGCCACCCGCATCGTCGATTCCTGGGGCGCCTACAAAACCTCATTGTTGTTCACGGTCTTGATGCTGACCGGCATGACTGTGTGGGCGCTGGGCGCCGGCATCTATCCGCTGATGGCCTGCGCCGTCGTGATCTGGGGGTTGGGGTTCGCCTCGACCAATTCGATGCAGCAGGTTCGCCTCGTCAGCGCGGCACCGACGCTGGCGTCGGCCTCGGTGTCGCTCAACACCTCGGTCCTCTATATCGGGCAGGCCGTGGGTTCGGCGATCGGCGGCGTGCTGTATGCGCGCGATCTGTTGTACGATGCGGGATATGTCGGGATGGCCTTTATCACGCTGGCGCTGGTGACATTGATCACGACGCGCGGCTTCTCCAGAATGTAAAACTGAAATTCGAGAAATCGAATCTTCGCGTCAGCCGGGCCGGGTTATTGGCTGGGTGAAGAACCTGTGCCGGCAGCAACCCGGGTCAGCGCCGGTGTCGACGCCATCTTGACCAGCACCTCCCTGACCGGATCGTGGGTCCATGCCTGGGTGACGTAATTGCGATGCGTCACCCCTTCCGGGGTCTCGACGAACACCACGCTGCCGGGCCGCAGCGGTGCATCCATATCCTCGGAGACCGCGATGCCTTTTTCCCTGATCATATGCATCAGTTCGTGGTCGTGCCGCGCGGTGTAATGCGTATAGGAACTGACGAAAAAGCCGGTCCGGTTGTGCTCGACCCAGGACGCGAACTTGTCCAATTCGCCATAGACCGCATCGAGCAGGAACACGCCGCGCACGCGATTGCCGAGGCCGCCGACTTCCAGGCTCCAGGCCGTCGGCACAAAGCCGCCACTGTAGCCAACGATGATGACCGGCATATTCGCGAACGCCCTGGCGGCATTGGGATCGCCGTAGAGGTCGGCGAGGTGATCGGCTGACTCGTTGATGAAGCGCTTGAGCCCGCCCGGCTGCCAGAATTTGCCGGCGCTGGAATCGGCGGCATCGACCGCAAGCTGCGGCGCCAGCAGCACGGCGTTGACGCCGGAATCCGTAATCTGTTGCGGCACCAGCTGCCGGTCGCGCACGTCGCGCTCCAGCGTCGCGCCGTTGCCGTGGAAGAACACGACGATGACGCCGGGTTTGCGGATGTCGAAATTCTCCGGGACATGCATCAGGACGCGGTTGTCGTTGAACGTCTCGTCCTGCCACAGCACCCGGCCGCTGTAGCTGCGGTGGCCGCGGCGCTCGCCATTCGAAACGTTCAGGAACGGCTGGTCGGTGTGTGGATTGTTGCCGAAATACGGAAACGCCGAGGATTTCAGGCTGACCAGCGTGGTCTGGTCTTCGCGCGGCGGCCGCTGATAGGGGACCGTCGGCGCCAATGACGCAACCCGGTAGGGTGCGGAAGCAGGAGCGGCCTGCGCGGTGCGTTTCAGGGACACGTCGTTGTTGAGCTGACGCTGCTCCAGGCTCTCACTCGCGGTCGGGAAGCGATCCCTGAACTGGGGCTTCGGGAAGCGATCGTCGAAATTGTCGCCCGCGCCCTGCGCGTTGGCCGCCAGGGTGCCGGCGCTGGGCGCCTGGCCACATTGAACGAGAATGAAGGAGAGGGGGACGAAAACGGATAGAATGGCGATCCAGCGCCAAGCAGCCTGAGGTCTAGCCTGGGGCCGCCTATGCCGCGTCATGCCCGGCGAAATCACCAGGCCCGCACGATCAGATGTCCCCAGTTTCGGAGTAGCTCCGACCATCCACCCACTGCCCCAATATCGCCGTCGACCGGCGTATGTCAGCTCGCTAGTGTTGCGGCGACGTTAACCTTCCGGGAATACTCCCCACTCCCGGAACGGTCCAAAGAACACAAAATCGTGTCCTGATTGTGGGCTGCGCCCCTTCTTTTCGCAACGACACAGATAGCGCGAGGGTGTTCGGCCCGCCGCAAAGGTATCAGGACACCAAATTGATGTCGGTTTTAAATCATTGTTAACATTGCTTGAATTGGCAGGGGTCAACCTGCACGATGAAAAAATCAGGGGCATGGCGCCCCGAAGCGTGGACTGACATGGCGGCACTGGAAACGGGAAGCGCGGCATGGCCCAGCCGGCTGCCCGGCGGCGGATCCACCGTCTCGGTGGTGGTGGCGACCGCCATCGTCGTCGCCGACATGGTTGGCGTCGGCGTCTTCACCAGCCTCGGCTTTCAGGTCAAGGACATCCCCTCGGGCTTTGCGATCCTGCTGCTATGGACCGTCGGCGGCGTGGTCGCGCTGTGCGGGGTGTTTTCCTACGGCGAACTCGGCGCGATGTTTCCGCGTTCCAGCGGCGAGTACAATTTCCTGAGCCGCGCCTTTCATCCGGCCTTTGGATTTCTGGCGGGCTGGGTGTCGGCGACGGTCGGCTTCGCCGCGCCGGTGGCGCTGGCGGCGATGGCCTTCGGCGAATACGGCAAATCGGTGCTGCCGGGTGCCCCGCCGCTGGCGCTCGCGGTCGGTGCGGTCTGGCTGGTGTCGATCGTGCAACTGACCGGGGTCAAGCACTCCAGCACCTTTCAACTGGTCGCGACCATTTTAAAGGTGGTGCTGATCGTGGCCTTCCTGATCGCGGGGGTTGTGGTCGGCACGCCGCAACCGATCTCGTTTGCGCCCGGCGTTTCCGAATTCGGCTACATCACCACCGCGCCATTCGCGATCGGGCTCGTTTTCGTGATGTATTCGTTTTCGGGGTGGAATGCCGCGACCTACATCATCGGCGAGATGCACATGCCGCAGCAAAACCTGCCGCGGGCGATGCTGGCGGGGACGCTGATCGTGCTGTTGCTGTATGTCGCGCTGAACGCGGTATTCCTGCACACCACGCCGATCGACAAACTGTCCGGGCAACTCGATGTCGCCCGCATTGCCGGCGCTTACATCTTCGGTGAAATCGGCGGCCGCATCGTCGGCGCGATGATCTGCATCGGGCTGGTGTCTTCGATCAGCGCGATGATGTGGATCGGCCCGCGCGTCATGATGACGATGGGGGAAGACATTCCGGCCCTGGCGCTGTTTGCCCGTAAATCCGGTCAGGGAGCGCCGGTTTACGCGATCCTTTTTCAGCTCGCGGTCGCCAGCCTGATGCTGTTCACCCGCAGTTTCGAGGCGGTGCTGGATTTCATCCAGTTCGCGCTGTTGTTCTGCTCGTTTTTCACCGTGCTTGGCGTCATCAAGCTGCGGATCACGAAGCCCGATTTGCCGCGGCCCTATCGCGCCTGGGGATACCCGGTCACCCCCGCGGTTTTCCTGCTCGTGACCCTGTTCATGATGTACTATCTTGTGACGGACCGGCCGTTGCAGTCGTTTCTGGGTATTTTGATCATGATTTCAGGCCTTTTGATTTATGCCGTTTTCCGCAAGCGGACCGACGCTGGCTCCGTTATTGCATCCCCGGGTCGCGAATAGAGATGCTTCAGCCCGTGAAAATTGCGGCGCTCGCCGCCGCCATGCTCCTCGCCGCCGTGCTGCCCGGGCGTGCCGCCGATACCGTCACCGCCAACGACACCGCGCGATACCTCGCGGGAATGGCGCCGTCGGCGGAATCGCCGCTGACGCCGCTGACCAAAGACCCGGCATGGCAGCACCACGCCAGATTCCTCGATAGCGCGTTCGCGCAGCTTGAACAGCGCCAGCTTTCGAAAATCCGGACCTGGGCGGACACCAATCTGTCGGCGCCGCGGCCCACCATGTTCTACATGTTCAGCGGTCCGGACTTTCTCTACGCCAACGCGTTCTATTCCAAGGCCTCGACCTATGTGCTGAGCGCGCTCGAGCCGCCGGGCTCGGTGCCCGATCTCATGAAATTGCCGCGCGGGGGCCTCGGCTCGGCGCTCAATAATGTCGAACATTCGATGGGTTCGATCCTGAACTTCAGTTTCTTCATCACCAAGCTGATGAAGGTCGATCTGCGGGCCGGGCAGCTCAACGGCACCTTGCCGATCCTGTATGTGTTCCTGGCGCGCTCGGGAAAGACCATTCGCGACGTCAGTCCGGTCGCGCTCGACGACAAGGGGACGGCGTATTTCGCCAACGAAAATCCCGGCCCGAACGCCACGCACGGGGTGCGGATCGTGTTCGCCGGCAGCGATGGCGAGCAAAAGACGCTGTATTACTTCTCGACCGATCTTTCCAACAGCGGCGTCAAGAGCTCAGGCTTCCTGAAATTCTGCGAAACGCTGGCGCCCGGCAACAGCCTGATCAAGAGCGCATCCTATCTGCTGCACGCCGGCAATTTCTCGACCGTGCGCGATTTCATTCTCGTCAACAGCGCCACCATCATCCAGGACGATTCCGGCATTCCGCTCAACGACTACAATCCGAAGAAATGGCGGTTCTTCCCGTTCGGTCGCTACGCCGGTCCGATCGGCGAATTTCCCGGACGATACCAGCAGTCCTATGCAGATCTGTTCCGGCGCAGCCAGCCGATGGATTTCGGCATAGGTTATCGATGGCGGTCGTATGAATCGAACCTGCTGCTGTCGGTCAAGCTGCCCACCGATGGTTCGGGCAGCGTCGACGCCACGCCAGCGGCCGAGCCGGCACCACCCGCGCGCCCCAAGCGGCCGCGTCAGCCGGCAGCGGCGGATCCCAGACGTTCTCCTTAGACAGTTCAGGGCGCGGCCGTGGCGTCGGCTCCAGCCGACAGCCGTGGTCTCACCAGCGAACGCTTTGGCTTGGCACGATGAAGCTTGCGGTGCCGGGTGCGGGGGATCTTTCGCTGAAATATCGGCAGGCCGCGACGATGACAAGGACGAGGGCCAGCGCGGCCAACAGATCGATCTGGCGGGGATCGTGCCCCCTGTGGCTGATTTTCCAGCGCATCGTGGATGTCCTCCCTGGAAGACATCAAACCAATACCGCGGCGAAGCTTCGGTTCCGGGTGGCAGCAATGCGCAGTTCGTCTGAAAGCGCTGCAGCAGAGCCGGCTGGAGCCGCGCAAAATCCTAGGGCGCGTTGACGCCGCGCCAGCGCCCGAACCGCCACGGCAAATACCAGCGTGCGCCCGGCGGCTTTGTCAGCGGCACATTGTCGATCCCCGAGGTGCCCCAGGGCTGGCAACGCAACAGTCGCGCCAGCGTCATCCAGCCGCCGCCCCACAATCCGAACCGCTCCAGCGCCTCGTCGCCATAGACCGAGCAGGTCGGCAGATGCCGGCAGTTGTAACCGACCAGCGGCGACAGCGTGTGCCGGTAAATCCAGATCATCGCGCGCCCGGCATTGCGCGGCAGGCGTTGCACCGTGCCGGTGCAGTCTGGGCAATGCGAATATTTCATAGGCGCGATGCTCGTTGTTAGGCCATCATTTGCACGGTTCCAATGCACGGAACCGGTTCCGCGAAGTCACACCGCCAAAATATCGCATCGATGGGAGCGCGGTGCAGCAAATGTTAATAGACGCTTTGGTCAGCCGGAGTTACCTTTTCCATAACGCCTGTGTGACAGAATCATGTGGCGTTGAAGTGGGGCCATTGCCACTGCTCGTATCCGGGGCTTGGGGAAGGGACCGAATTGAGGCTCATGAGGTCGCTTGATTTGCGCGGCTGGGCGCTGCTCGGCGCCGCCGCTTTATGTCTCGCTTTGCCTGGCGCCGCGGCTTTGCTCGGCGGTTCGGCGCATGCCGCCGTCACCCTCGAAGAGCGCAAACTGCCGATGCATTTCAACTGGGTTGCGTGTCAGCCGAATTGTCGCGGCTGGGTCAGCGCGGTCGGCATCGTGACCGCCGATAGCCCAAAGGAGTTCGACGAATTCGCGCGCGGGCGCGAGCTCATCGGCACGACCATCGTGCTGGATTCCAGTGGCGGCTCGGTAAACGATTCCATCGCGCTCGGACGGCGCTGGCGTGCCCTGGGAGCGCTGACCACCGTCGGCATCAGCGTCCAGGATCACACTGCCCAAGGGGACCATCAAGGCGATCGGGCCCGTGTCGTGCCCGACGCCTATTGCGAGTCGATGTGCGTGTTCCTGCTGTTGTCGGGCAAGACCCGTTACGTGCCCGCGACGGCGCATGTCCGGGTGCATCAGATCTGGATGGGCGACCGCGCCGATGATCCCAGGGCCGCTAGCTACACCGCGCAGGATATGATGATCGTGGAACGCGATATCGGCCGGTTGGCCAAATACACGTTCGACATGGGCGGGGCGGGGGACTTGCTGTTGCTGGCGCTGAACGTGCCGCCCTGGGAGGATCTGCACGAACTGACGCCGGCCGAATTGCGGCTGACCAATCTCGTGACCACCGACGCCGTCGCCGAAGTGCTGCCGCGCAGTGACAGCGTTGCCAGCTCTACGCCGGTCGCCGCGCTGCAACCGAAGCCGGTGCAGGATCGCTTTGGAAGCAGCGCCACCGACGGCGAGCCGGCCGCGCCAGCCGTGAAAGCGACCAAGACCGCCGAGGCCCTGGTTCCAACCGGCGGCGTCGCGGCGGCGATGCCGGCGAAGTAGCGACCCCGGTGGATGTCATCATCCGCGAAGGCGGATGATCCAGTACGCCGCGGCGGTTTTGGTCATTTCAGAATTCACGGCGTGCTGGATGCCCTGAGTTCGCGGGCATGACGGGCCGGAGGTTGTTACCCCTGCGCCGAAGCCGTTTGCTTGGTCTTGGCTTCAATCTGGCCGATCGCATCGACCACGGCATCGAAGGTCAGCATCGTCGAGGCATGCCGCGCTTTGTAATCGCGCACCGGCTCGAGCAGGCCGATATCGGCCCATTTGCCTTGCGGCGGACTGCCGTTTTCCTTCAGCATCTTGCGGACGGTCTCGCGCAATTCGCGCAGTTCGCTGGCCGTCGAGCCGACGACATGGCTTGCCATGATCGAGGATGAGGCCTGGCCGAGCGCGCAGGCCTTCACGTCATGGGCGAAGTCGGTGACAACAGGGCCGTCCATTGTGAGGTCGATCTTGACGGTCGAGCCGCACAGTTTGGAATGCGCCGTGGCGCTGGCGTCCGGCGCGGGCAACCGTCCAAGCCGGGGAATGTTGCCGGCCAGTTCGATGATCCGCTTGTTGTAAATGTCGTTCAGCATAAGATCGGGGTCTCGGGCTTGCCGGCCCGATCGCCCTTGGCGGCCGCGGTCGGCAGTCCTATATATGGTCGGCAATGGCGGAAATACAGCCCGGCCATTTTGTAAGGTGGGCTGAAATAGAACCAATCTGGCCGCTATGGTATTGGAATTCTCGGACTCAGGCGTCTGGCGGCATGCCGCCCCGTCTGCCGGTGACACTCCGGTCTCACTTATGACCGGTCGAACGGAGTTGACATGGACGCTTTGATCAAATCCCTCCGCCCGGACGCCAAGCCGCCGGAAACCCGGCCGGCCGAACTCGACCCTTCCGAATTTCTGGCCGCCGCTGTTCGAGCCGACCAGCCGCGTCCGTCGCGCGCCGAAGCCGAAGCGGCGGTGCAGACCTTGCTCGGCTATATCGGCGAGAACCCAGCCCGCGAGGGTCTTATCGATACGCCGCGCCGTGTGGTCGAAGCCTATGACGAACTGTATCAGGGCTATCATCAAAGCCCGGCCGAGGTGCTCAACCGCACCTTTGGCGAGACCGCGGGCTATGACGATTTCGTGCTGATCCGCGATATCGAATTCACCTCGCAATGCGAGCATCACATGATGCCGTTCTATGGCCGGGCGCATATCGCCTATACGCCGGTGGAGCGGGTGGTGGGATTGTCCAAGCTGGCGCGTCTGACCGACATTTTCGCGCGCCGCCTTCAGACCCAGGAGCATCTGACCGCCCAGATCGCGGCTGCGATCGACGAGATTCTCAAACCCCGCGGCGTTGCAGTGATGCTCGAGGCGGAGCATACCTGCATGTCGGTGCGCGGCGTGGCCAAGCATGGCGCGATGACGTTCACCAGCCGTTTCACCGGCATGTTCCGCGACAATCCGGCGGAACAGTCGCGTTTCCTGTCCATGTTGCGAGGGCCGCAGCGCTAGTCCTCGCCTGAATTTGCAAGGACTGCCCGTGTCCACATCCCTAGACAATAACGACATCGAGGAAGGGCTTACGTTCCAGCCCAAATTCGACGCGTCAGGCCTGGTGACCTGCGTCGCCACCGACGCTGTCACCGGCGACGTGCTGATGGTCGCGCATATGAACGACGAGGCGCTGCGCAGGACCATCGCCAGCGGCGAGGCCTGGTACTTCAGCCGCTCCCGCAACTCGCTTTGGCGAAAAGGCGAAACCTCCGGCCACGTCCAGCGCGTGGTCGAGATGCGCATGGATTGCGATCAGGACGCGATCTGGATCCGGGTCGAACAATCAGGCGCCGCCTGCCACACCGGCCGGCGCTCCTGCTTCTACCGCAAAGTCGACGCCGGCGAGGGCGGGGCGCGTCTGTCATTCGCAGATGCGGAGCGGGTGTTTGATCCGAAGGCGGTTTATCGGAAGTAATCTCTTGTCATTCCGGGATGGTCCGCAGGACCAGACCCGGAATCTCGAGATTCCGGGTTCGCTCGCGCGCCCCGGAATGACGGTGGGGTAGACCAGAACCCCCTTTAACCCGCCATTAACCATAGTCGCGCCACTGTGACCTTGGCTTGAGCGTTAGTGGGAGCTCTCGAACAGGCCGGGTGGGTCATTTCGCGGGGAGCGGAGACCAAACATGTCGGCCGACACTTCAAACGCCACGCCATCGGCAGGTGTTGACCCGTCGCGCGTGCGGATTGCCGGCGCGATCAAGCAGGCTGCGGGCTCGACCGGCGCCAGCTTCGAATATCTGCTGGCGACTGCGAAGATGGAATCGGATTTCAATCCGACCGCAGGCGCCTCGACCTCGTCGGCGCACGGGCTTTATCAGTTCATCGACCAGACCTGGCTCGGCACCGTGAAGGAAGCCGGCGCCCAGTTCGGCTACGGCCAATATGCCGACGCCATCTCCAAATCCTCGTCCGGCAGTTATTCGGTCAGCGATCCCACGGCGCGGGCCGCGATCATGAAGCTACGCGACGACCCCGTCGTCAGCTCGGCGATGGCGGGCGTGCTGACCCAGTCCAACAGTTTCAATCTCACCGGCAAGATCGGCCGCCGCCCGACCGACGCCGAACTCTATATGGCGCACTTCATGGGTGTCGGCGGCGCAGCCAAGCTGATTACCAGTGCCGAGGATGACCCGAAGGCCTCCGGCGCGCAGCTGTTTCCCAACGCCGCCGCGGCCAACCGTTCGATCTTCTACGACAGCACCGGGCGGGCGCGCAGCGTCTCCGAAGTCTATTCGGTGCTGACGTCGCGTTATGCCAGCGCCGCCAATTCACAGGCCGCACGCAGTGCGATGGCGGCGGTGGGTGGCGTGCCTTCAACCACGGCCGTCGCCAGTGCGGCGCAAGCGGCCCCGGTCGAAAACGCGGCCTTCCTGCAGAGCTTCCCGGATACCCGCGCGGCGGCGCCGGTCACGACAGCCTCCGCATCGGTCACCATGGCCTCGGCGTCGACCACGACTGCACCGGCCGACCTGACCTTCCGTTCTCTGTTTCAGTTCGGCGAACGCGCCCAGCCGGTGTCGTCAGCGGTTCGGGAATTGTGGGGTAATTCTTCGTCACTGACATCGGTTGCATCGGCAAGCCCGGATGCGTCAGCAACCCCGGTTGCGTCAGCAACCCAGATTGCGTCAGCAATCCCGGTTGCATCAGCGACGGCAACTTCGCCGTCGTCACCGACGGCAACGCTGGCGGTCAGCAGGCCGCAAGGGCTCGATCTCTTCAGCGACCGCAGTGGAACCTTCAGCGGCTAGCAGAAAAGCGCGCGCTGAATTTAGCGCCCGGGTCCTGGCGGGCCGCGCCGCCATGTCCTGGTGTCATCCAGGTGCATTCCAAATCTTGTACAATTTTGGATAGAGCGTTAGGCTGGCGGCAAGCGCTATGTCCAACGTGGCAGGAGGCGACCCATGTCCATAGATTTAAAAGTCTACGACAACGGCGATCATACGGCCCTGGTTTGGCTGCCCGCTGACCTCAAGCCGATTCCGGGATGTCTTGGGTTCACGGTGCGCCGGGTGCAGAAGGGCAGCCCCGATACCTATCTGCATGGATTTGTCGGTTTCTCCGACACGGACAAGTTCGATCCCACCGCGCCGTGGAAGCATCCAGTGCAGCGCTTCATGTGGTGGGACTATGGCGTGAAGCCGGGCGATGTCGTGCAGTACTCGGTGGTGCCGGTGGTCGGGCCGGACAAGGACCATCTGACGCTTGGGACCGCGAACGCCAGCGCGTTGACGACCGAGATGACGATTTCCGGCCAGGCGACGCCAAAGGTATCGGCCTATTTCAACAAGGGGATCGTGGCGGCACAATGGGTGTCGCGCGCGCTTGCCGCGCTCGGCAAGAAACCAAATATCAAAACCATCATCGACACGCCCGGCAATCCGCTAAGAAACGAACTGAGCGGGCTGCTGCGCCCGCAAATTCTGGGGCTGCTCGCCGATGTGAAAAAGAACAACGGCGAGATTTACGCCGCGTTGTATGAACTCAACGACCCCGAACTGATCGGTGCCCTCAAGACGCTTGGCAAGAAGTGCCATCTGATACTGGCCAATGGCGCTTTCAAGCCGCCGACTAATGATGAGAACAAGGATATCCGCGGGCAATTGCGCAACGTCGTCGATCTGCACGACCGCCTCGTGACGGGCAGGCATTTTGCGCACAACAAGTTCGTCGTCTTTTGTGACGCCAGTGGAAAACCGCAGCAGGTCCTCTCCGGCAGCACCAACTGGACCATGACCGGGCTGTGCACCCAGGCCAACAACAGCGTCATCGTTGACGATCCGGATCTGGCCGCCGATTTTCTCAACGAGTGGAATCTTCTCAAGGATGCCGGCAATGCATATCCGCCAAGTCTGGAAACGGCCAATTCGACTTCCAGGTCGTTCAACGTCGATGGCGGCCGCATCACCCAGTGGTTCGCGCCGACCAGTGCCGGGCAAGATTTGGATTATGCGCGCCAACTGATCAATGCCGCCAAGGAGGGCATTCTCTTCCTGTTCTTCAATCCCGGCGTGTTCGTTGCGGAAGGCCAGCCGGAAGAGAAGTGGACCCTGCTGCAAAACATTCTGTTCAGACACCACCAGGGCACTGCCAACTTTAACGCCGGTCTCTACATTCGCGGCGTGGTGAACCAGGAGATTGCCGGACTGACCACGGAGTCCACCGGCAAACCGTCGAAACATGCGGCCCTCGATCCGTCGTCGGCGACGCCGGTGACGCTGTTCAATGGTGGCAATCAGCCGCCGCAGCGCCTTGGCTACGATTCGATGGTGCCCGCAAATATCAAGAGTGTCTTTCACGACTGGGCCACGGAAATGCTGGGGGCAGGCGTGCACATTCACAGCAAGGTCGTCGTGCTCGATCCCTTCGGTGTGAATCCCGTGGTCATGACCGGTTCGCACAATCTTGGCTACAAGGCTTCGACGGCGAACGACGACAATCTGATGATCATCGAAGGCAATGCGCCGCTGGCTGCGGCGTACGCAGCCAACATCATTGCAATCTACCAGGCCTATCGGTGGAATGCCTATGTCGAGGCGCATCGGCAGGATCCGAAAGTCTGGCACGGCCTTGTCGAACAGGCGTCGTGGCAAAACGATTATCTCACCGGCGACCATCTGAGCGAAATTCAGTTCTGGCTTGGCTTGCACGCAGCGCCGCCGCCACCTCCACCGGGCGGCCCAGCCGCGCGCACGGCTACCGCGACCGGCCCGGCGCCAACACCTCCCAGGAGCGCGTCCAAGAGCGGGCCAAAGCGTGCGCCCAAGGCCGCACGCGCAGGCAAAAAGAAGGGCGGCGCGAGAAAAGCCGCCGCCAAAAAAAAGAAAGCTCCGGCAAAGAAGCACAAGCGGGCCGGGAAAAAGTCGGTCAAGAAGAAGCTGGCCAAGAAAAAATCGGCGAAGAAAAAATCAGTAAAGACGAAGAAGAAAAAGCGGTGATCAGGTGCTCCCCCGGCGGCGCGCTTGCGCTGACCGGGGCGTCGTCGCGAGCATAAGCCTGCGGTCATCCTTCGAGACGCCGTGGAAAGGCGCGGCGCCGCGGACGAGGGTGGATGCAGCTTAGGCGATCATCGCAAGGTTTTCCTTCCCCGCACCCTTAACAAAACGTCAATAAAACCAGTCGTTTATGGTGAACGCTTTGTTAAGCGTCGTGGTTTATTTTCTCTGACAGTGGCATCGCGTCACGGTGTCGTTTTCGGGTTGCGTAGGCCGGCAGGATCATGATCGTTCGGCAGTTCATTGGTTGGATACGTACCGCGCCGGCAGGCGAGCGGGCAGAGGCGACGCGATCTTTGGCGCGCGCCTGGCTGGTTTCAGATCTTTCCGCGGACGACCGCGCCGCCGCCGAGGGCGCGCTGTTGATGCTGCTCGACGATGCCTCGCCGCTGGTACGCCAGGCGATGGCCGAAGTGTTTGCGCGCAGCGCGCAGGCGCCCGCCGCCATCGTGCAGGCGCTGTCGGTCGACCAGCCATCGGTAGCACTTCCAGTCCTCGAGCATTCACCGCTTCTGATCGACGCCGATCTCGTCGACATCGTCGCCACAGGCAATTGCGAAACGCAATGCGCCATCGCGCGGCGCATCCATCTGCCGGCCTCGGTCTGTGCCGCGATCGCCGAAGTCGGCACGCCGGCGGCGGCGCTGGAGCTGATCGAAAATGCCTATGCGGAGCTGGCGCCGTTTTCATGGGACCGCATTGTCGAGCGTCACGGCCATCTCGCCGCGATCCGGGAATCGATGCTGGTGCTGGACGGCTTGCCCGCCGCGACGCGGGCCGCGCTGGTCGCCAAATTGTCGGATACGCTGGCGCAGTTCGTGGTCGCCCGCAATTGGCTGAGCGCCGATCGCGCCGGAAGGGTCACGAGCGAGGCGCGCGAACGCTCGACGGTGAACATCGCCGCGGTTTCGCGCGGCGACGATATGAGTGGCCTGGTGCAGCATCTGCGCGCCACCGGCCAGCTCACCGCGGGACTGATCCTGCGCGCGCTGCTGTCGGGCAATCTCGAACTGTTCGATTCGGCACTGGCGGAACTGTCCGGGCTGCCGCGGGCGCGGGTCTCCGCGCTGCTTCACGATCGCGGCGGCGCCAGCCTGCAGGCGCTGCTGCGGCGGGCCGGGCTGCCGGAATCGACCTTCGCGGCGTTCCATATGGCGCTCGAAGTCAGTCATGAAACCGGATTCGTCGACAGCGCCGGAAGCGCGACACGATTGCGGCGCCGCATGGTGGAGCGCGTGCTGACGCATTGCGAAACCGACCGGCAGGCCGCCGAACCGCTGCTGATCCTGCTGCGGCGCTTCGCGACCGAGTCGGCGCGGGAAGAAGCCCGCATGTTCTGCGACGAGCTGATGGCCGATGAGGCCATTGCGCCGATCCAGCATGGGCTGATCGCGGCTTAAGCGACGCTGTATCGACAAACGAGCTGTCGTCCCTGCGAAAGCAGGGACCCATAACCACCAGCGTTGATTATTTTAGAAGATAGCGGACACATCGCCCAATTGATGAGCCGCGGCGTATAGGTCCCTGCTTGCGCAGGGACGACATTGTATCTATTCCGCCGGCACGATGCTGGGGGCGAGGATCGCTTCGAGGTGCTCGGGCCGGTCGCGGTTGACCTGAGCCAGATACTCGTCGGCGACGCCGCGCAGTTGCCGGCTCAGTTCGCTGGCCGTGCTGGCGGTGTCGAGCTTGGTGTGCTCGTGCACGATGGCCTTGATGGCATTGATGTGATGCGCGATCAGATCGGACGGCACCTTGTCGAGATCGGGCGCGTGCTCGATGATTCGGCACAGGCTTTCGGCGGTGGCGCCGGCGGACGGGAAGCCGAAGGTGGCGGCGTCGCCCTTGATGTCATGGGCGGCGCGAAACAGCTCTTCGCGCGTGGCCTTGGTAAAGCCGTCCTTGAGAACGGCGGCGTGAGCGGCCGCGAGCCGGTCGGTCTCGGCCGCCATCCAGTTCTTGAATTCGCCGGACAGGCCGGCGAGGGCCTTTTCGGCGCGCGCCACCGGGTCGTCGAGATCCTTTTCGGCGACACGCCGCAACACCTTGCGCAACGGATTGGGTTGCGTGATCACGTGATGGTCGGCGTAGGTCTGGATCTGCACCGTTGAGGACTTGTCTTTCGCCATGATGGTTTCCTTCGGCCTTTCCTTGGGCCTCACCTTGGGCCTCGCGCGCTAGACCGAGGTCCGGGCCTTGTCCAGCAGCGAGGGCTGCTGAAGGACTTCCACCTCGCCGCCGATGCGGCGTTCGGGACCGATATAGGCATTGGCCGTATTGCGCCGGCGGTCCGGGCCGAAATAGGTCTTGGTCTTGATGAAGGGGCGGGGATTGGCGACGACGTTGAGAATGCGCTGATACAGCCCCTTGGCCGAAATCGGCTTGGCGAGAAATTCGGTCACGCCGGCGTCGCGTGCCACCGTCACCCGCCGCTTCTCGGAATGGCCGGTCAGCATGATGATGGGGGCGAACGGGTTGCCCTTCGATTCCGGCTGCCGGATCATCTGCGCCAGTTCGAGCCCATCGAAAATCGGCATCGACCAGTCGGTGATGACGATATCCGGAACGTAGTGGCTGTACATTTCCAGCGCGGTGGCGCCGTCCTCGGACTCATAGACCTCGCGTGCGCCGAACGAATGCAGCAGCGTCCGCAGGATGCGGCGCATGTGCGGATTGTCGTCGCAGACAAGAAATCGCAGCTTGTTGAAATCGATGCGAAACATGGCCAGGCCCTAAGCGTATGCCGGCGAAAACGGTATACCCGACGTTAACCATATCCCGCTCCCGTTAACGAAGGGTTGCGAACGGCACTTGCAGAGCTTGTTATGGGAACTTCCCGATGCCGTCCCGGCGCGGGCGGGGAGGCGGAGTCTCAGTACCCGAATTGCTCGCTCAGGATTCGCTCTTCCAGGCTGTGGCCGGGGTCGAACAGCATCCGCATCGAGATGGTCCGGTCCGACAGTACCTCGACGCGGCGGACGTCGCGCACCTCGTAGTGGTCGGCCACGGCCGCCACCGGGCGTTTGTCGCCCTCGAGCACTTCGATGACGACAAAGGCGGTGTTGGGGAGCAGGGCGCCGCGCCAGCGCCGCGGCCGGAACGCGCTGATCGGCGTCAGCGCCAATAGCGAAGCGTTGATCGGCAGGATCGGCCCCTGTGCCGAAAGATTGTAGGCGGTCGATCCCGCCGGCGTCGCCACCAGGATGCCGTCGGCGATCAGCTCGGGCATGCGTTCGCGTTCGTCGATCAAGATCCTCAGGCGCGCCGCCTGGTAGGTCTGGCGGTACAGATAGACCTCGTTGATGGCATGGTGAAGATGCACCACGTCATGCGCGTCGGTGGCGCGCATCAATAGTGGATGGATCACGGATTCCTTGGCCGCCGCCAGACGGGCGTGCAGGTCGTGGGTGCTGAATTCGTTCATCAGGAAGCCGACGGTGCCACGATGCATGCCGTAGATCGGCTTGCCCGAGTGCATGTTCTGATGCAGCGTTTGCAGCATCAATCCATCGCCGCCGAGCGCGACCACGATGTCGGCATCGGCGGGATCATGATTGCCGTAAAGCTCGACCAGCTGCGCCAGGGCTTGCTGGGACTCGGCGCCTGCGCTCGCGACGAAGGCGATCCGGTCATGTCGCGGGGGGCTGGTCATGGGATCGCGGGCTCACTGGGCGCTGAGGGAAGCGGTTACACCGGGATCGTCCAGACGACCCCGGGATCGTCTAAACGATCCCAGGGGATCGTCTATACAACCCCGGGGTCGTCTATACGACCTTGGCTGTCCTTGTCGAGATAGCTGTCCGGCGTCCGCGGCGCTCCCCGGTCTGTCGCAATTTTGATCCAGAACCCGCCTCGCGCCGGAAAATGCCCGCTTTCCTGCGTGAACGTCATGATACCGGTTAACGCGGGAAGCAGGGAGACAACAGGCATGGCCGTTGAATTCATCGGGCCGCGCCATCTGCGGCTGGTTCTGGCATTTCTGGCGTTCGCGATGATGGCCGGCGCGCGCGCACAGGACGCGCCGCCGCCCCAGCCGCAACCGGCCGCGACGCCGTCGGGTCAGAAATCGGGCGCGCCGGGCGGGCGCGGTAGTCAGGCAACTGCGCCAGCCGCCGCCGAGCAACACCGGCTGCCGGCGGATTCCACCACCAAACAGACGGTGGCGCTCCCCGGGCGCACGCTCGCCTTCACCGCCACCGCCGGTTCGATCCATCTGTTCAACGACAAGGGCGAGCCGCAGGCCGACATTGCCTATACCGCCTATCAGCTGGACGGCGCCGAGCCGCATAGCCGTCCCGTGACCTTCTTCTTCAACGGCGGGCCGGGCGCGGCTTCGGCCTATCTGCAACTCGGCGCTACCGGACCGTGGCGGCTGCCGATCGGCGCCGACGCGGCGGTTTCCTCCGCCTCGCCCGATCTTGTGCCCAATGCCGAGACCTGGCTCGACTTCACCGATCTCGTCTACGTCGATCCCGTCGGTACCGGCTATAGCCGCTTCGTCGCGACCGACGAGGATGTGCGCAAGCGATTTTACTCGATCGACGGCGACGTCAATGCGCTCGCGGTCGTGGTGCGCCGCTGGCTGGAAAAGTCCGACCGCCTGCTGTCGCCCAAATTCATCGTCGGCGAAAGCTATGGCGGCATTCGTGTGCCGAAGATGGTTCACGAATTGCAGACCGAGCAGGGCGTCGGGGTCAGGGGCCTGATCCTGATTTCGCCGGTGCTCGACTTCCGCGAATATAGCGGCTCCAGCATTCTGCAATATGTCGCGAGCCTTCCCACCATGGCCGCCGTCGCGCGCGAAGCGAAGAGTCCGGTGAGCCGCGCCGACATCGCCGATGTCGAAACCTATGCGCGCGGCGATTTCCTGGGCGACCTCATCAAGGGCGAGGCCGACACCGCGGCGACGACGCGGCTTGCCGATAGCGTGGCGGCACTGACGGGGATCGATCAGGCCGTGAGCCGCAGGCTGGCCGGGCGTTTTGACGTCAACGAATTTCGCCGCGAGTTCGACCGCCGCGACGGCAAGGTGACCGGACGCTATGATGCATCGGTTTTGGGCTTCGATCCCAATCCGGACTCAAGCTCCTCGCGTTTCAGCGATCCGTCCGGCGATCCCCTGATCGCGCCGCTGACCAGTGCGGCGGTCGACCTCATCACGCGCAAGCTGAACTGGCGGCCGGACGGGTCCTATCATCTGCTCAATGGTTCAGTCGAGCGGTCCTGGGATTTCGGCCGCGGCCGCAGTCCCGCCGAATCGATCTCGGAGCTGCGCCAGATTCTGGCACTCGATCCGAAACTGAAGCTGCTGGTCGGGCACGGGCTGTTCGATCTCGCCACGCCGTATTTTGGTTCGAAAATCCTGCTCGACCAGTTACCGGCCTACGCTTCACTGGAGCGGGTGAAGCTCGTCGTCTATCCCGGCGGGCACATGTTCTATTCGCGTGAAGGCTCGCGCCGGGCGTTTCGCGCCGAGGCCGAGATGATGATGAAGTAAGAAGCCCAAAACAAAACCGGCGCAAACCCTTGAGGTCTGCGCCGGTTTTGCGTTGGCCAAAACTCAGTAAACCAGACCGGTCCCGGTCGGCTTGTCGAGCGCTGCGGCGAGCGAGCGGTATTCCGCGCAATCGGTGCCGCAAATCTGGCCGATCTTGTTGAGGTGGTACTGCGCCTGATCGCGGTTGCCCTGTTCGAGCTGCCACAGTCCGTAATACTGCCAGGTCCGCACGTGGTTGGGATCGGCCTGCAGCGCGCGCTCGTACCAGATCTGCGAGATCTTGTAGTCTCCGAGCTTGCGATAGGAGTAGCCGATCAGATTGGCGACGTCGGCGCGGTCGTCATGGCCGAGCGCCTTCAACTGCTCGATCGCCGCAGCGTAATCGTTGCGGTCGTAGATCGTGGCATAGGCGGTACGATAGCCCTCGATGAATTTGGGATCGTCGATGCTTGAGCTTTTGTCGCTCTTCTTTTTCTTGTCCTTGCTCGAGTCCGTGGCCGGCGGAGCCGGATTGTCGCCGCCCGCGGCGTAGGCCGAAACCAGGGGCACGGCGACCAGCGCCATCACGTACATTGCCAGTGTCAAAAGCCGGATCGCAAATTTGGTCATGCGTCTCTCCTGATGTCGGTTGGGACAATCCTATACCGAAGCTCGCTGATTTGAACACCCGCCGCCATTGAACATTCCCGTGACATTTTTTTCGATCTTCGGGAATTTCCGGGCCGACCGCATGGTCGGGGCGGCGTTCGAACATGACGAAGATGTCATCCAGATGAACGAAGTCCGTCGCCGCGCTTCAGGATGGGTTCAGCGCCGGAATCATAAGGTCGCAGCATGATCCGCGAGCCCGGCCATCCGACCGGCCACTCCATGATCCCTTTCGAAAGAGGACACCACCATGTTGAAGACTATTTCCGCGGCGCTGCTCGCAGTTTCCGTTCTCGCCGCCCCCGTGCTGGCGGCCACTCCCGCCAGCACCAGCAAGGCGCCCGTCATCAAGACCGAGCAAATGAAGCCGAGCGTGCTGAACGCCAATGCCAAGATGGGCCGCCATCATGTCAAGCATCGTCATCACCGCCATCATCGCTTCCACAAGCGGATGGGCGCGCTCAAGACGCACAGCTCCGCGAAGGTCGCGATCAAGCACGTGACGCATCCCGCCAAACGCGGCTGACACCGGCCGCGGGCGCCCTTGATCCGCGGGCGTCGGCTGTTTTCTGCCA
>NZ_JBEKCZ010000048.1:0-29527 GCF_050014615.1 Bradyrhizobium sp.
AGATCACTACTGGCTTTATCCGCCAGCTTTTCCTGCTCAGCCGCCCCTCAGATAGCCCACTGTTCATTCCGACGTCTTGGGCTGTGACCAACGAGCTGGTGTTTTATGTCGCGATAGCCTGCGGCGTTTCTCTTACACTACGGCGCTCGATTGTCTGGCTCGCGGTAAGCGTCGTGATCACCGCTGGCACGTTCGCCTATCTGAGCCTCACAAATCTCGACGCTCTATTGGTCCAGCTTTACTACTCGTTGTGGTGCGGGACGCTGCCATTTGCACTTGGTGCGGTCGCCTTTCATACCCGCCATCGCATTCCACCGCTTTCCCTGGGCTCTCTGATCGCGGCCGTGACGATCATCGGCGTGTCGATAGAATGGAGTTCGGTCTCATACAATTCGAAGCGCTACGATCTGGCTGCGACTGGTATTTACGCAGCGCTGCTCTGCCACGCCGTGATCGTCATTTACCTCGATCAAGTGAAGGCGAACGTCTCGCGGGCATGGTTGATCACCGACGATATCATCGGCCGGTTCAGCTACCCGATCTATCTAATGCAACTCCTTTCGTTTGGCATCTTGACCGACCACGGCATGTCATCCGCACTATCGCCTGCCATCGGCTTGAAGGTATTGTTGGGAACGATCGCGATCGCGGCATGCGGCCTCGTCGTCGTTGACGCACCGATCCAACTCGTCAGGAAGCTTGTTCGAGGTAACGTCCAGACCCGTCACGCGCCGCTGCTACCAACCGACCGCGCGGTACCGGTCGAGGTAACGTCCAGACCCGTCACGCGCCGCTGCTACCAACCGACCGCGCGGTACCGGTCGTCATCCCCGCAATTACGGCACCAAAATCCTTGATGTAGATGCTCGCCCGCGAATGTACCGCTGTCGAATCAAACCGCATCACCGCGCGGTGGCGCTTGGCGGATGCTTCGAGGGTCCCAAAGGCGATAAGGGCGATCCGGGTGCGGCGGGACCTGCTGGTCCGCAAGGCGAACCAGGCAAAACCGGCCCTGAGGGGCTGGCTGGAAAGGGCGGCAAGGACGGAATACCGCGACCCGCCGGCGCCAGCAGCACCGTTTATGCCAAAACCGTCGACAGCCATGCTTGCGGTTCGATCGGATGCACTTGCGAATGCGAAACCGGCGAAAATCATCGCTTCGGTCACCTGCCTGTCGAGCGATGGGACGACCTTGCAACCCGGCATCCATACCGGCGGCATCTGGACCGCATCCTGTCCGGCACCATCACCCGAAATGGGACCCCTCTGTACCAAGAAATAATTAGCCAATCGCAGAATCGACCTCGTATTTTGGTGGCTTCCCGGCCCATGCGGCTGTACACCGCTCTCGATCGTGGGAGGTATATTTCAGGCGCCGCAGTCGCGGCCGTGAAACCGACCGTCCCCCAACCCAAAAAGAAAGTCACAAGGCCCGATCAATGAGTGGATTCAAGGAACCTAGCTTCGCGGACCGGCAGAAGGCGGCGCAGCAAGCCAGGCAAAATATCCTGAACAAGTTTCGCAGCCAGCCTGGCCCCGACGATCCCGCGGTGCTGCAACGGCAGGCCGAACGCGAGGCGCAGGCCGCCGAACGCGCCAAGGCCAAACTGACGCGCGAAGCCGCCAAGGCCGAGCAGAAGCGCCTCGAAGAAGAGGCGGCCATCGCTGCCGCAGCCCAGCTCGCGCGCGAAAAGGAAGAGGCCGCAGCGCGGGAAGCCGCACTCGAGGCCGAGCGCAAGGCGGCGCGCGATGCCCGTTATGCGGCCCGCAAAAAACGAAAATAGCTGAGTTTCGGCCAGCATGGCCCGCTGAACGTTTCAGGCTCGCCGTGTCGGGGCGAGCCCGTTGGAAAATGCGCAGCCGGCGATTACCTCGACATTTCGTGGTTTCGCGCGATCTCTCGTCTTCGCGCTATCGTGTTTCTTGCTGGTGCAGTTGGCGATGGTGCCTTGCTTTGTCGCGTTGCCCCTCGAAATGGCGTCTTTCTTGATCCGCTCGTGTTTGAACAACATCATGTCCCTGGGACAACGAATTCTTGAAATCTATGTCCTGCTGCATGGCATCCTGGGCGAAGGCAGCGGGGGCAAGCACTAGGCTGAGCGAGACAGCGGCAGCCGAAATTCCGGCCGCGATGCGGGTGCGGATGGCCATTGGGTGGATCCATTCACTTTGCACAGCGTGACGTGTTGAATGTCACAGGCCCGCCCCTGTCGGGGCGAGCCTGTCGCCAAAGCCAGCGCCGACGATTACTTCGACATGCCGTCCTTCTTCATGCCATCGTCTTTCTTCATGGTGTCCTTCGCCATGGTATCCTTGGACATCGTATCCTTCTTCATGGTGTCTTTGGACATCGTATCCTTGGACATGGTGTCCTTCTTCATGCCGTCGTCCTTCTTCATGGCGTCCTGGGCGAACGCGACGGGGGCGAGCGCCAGGCTGAGCGAAACAGCGGCAGCCGAAATTCCGAGCACGAGGCGAGTACTGATGGTCATTGGTGGGTCATCCTTTGAAACGATTTCGCAAGCGACATATGCCGCTATGTTAACGACGATCCCGCTATCGCGCTTGTTACGGTGGAATTGAAAAAGTTTTTCTGCATAACAGGCATTTGAAGCGCCGGTCGGGGTTCAAGACGAGCGCATCATGATGCTACCGGCTCACTCTCACGAATGTTATCGCAAGTGTGCACCGCAGCAATATCGCAGCCGCAGGAACCTACGAATTGCCCTCGAACGATCAGACTAGAGCAAATCGGGACGAGAACGGGCTAGGGTGCCTCAACGTTGGCCCGAAAGACCCGATCAAAATGCCTCGTAAAGTGCCTTGGGGAGAGTAATCCATGTTAACACGCCGCCATGTCCTCGGATCAGCGCTTGCCGCGCCCGCCGTCCTGCGTTTCGGGAGCGGAACGGCCCAGGCTGCGACGACCTTGAAAATATCGCACCAGTTTCCTGGCGGCACGATCGAAAAAGGCGATTTCCGCGACCGGCTATGCCGTGAGTTCGCCGCCGAGGTGGCGAAACGCAGCGGCGGCGAGATGGTGGCCGAAGTTTATCCGAACTCGTCGCTGATCAAGACCAACGCGCAATTCTCGGCGATGCGCAAAGGTGCTTTGGACATAAGCCTGTATCCCCTTCCCTACGCCGGCGGCGAGATGCCGGAGGCCAATATCGGCCTGATGCCCGGCCTGGTTTCGACCTATGAGCAGGGCCTGAGCTGGAAGAACAAGCCGGTCGGCAAGGCACTGACCGACCTGCTCGCCGACAAAGGCATCATGATTCTCAGCTGGGTCTGGCAGGCCGGCGGGGTCGCCAGCCGTTCGCGGCCGATCGTCGCCCCGGAAGACGCCAAGGGGCTCAAGGTCCGCGGCGGCTCGCGCGAAATGGACATGGTGCTGCAGACCGCGGGCGCGGCCGTGCTGTCGGTGCCGTCAAACGAACTCTATGCGTCGATGCAGACCGGCGCATGCGACGCCGGCATCACCTCCTCCACCAGCCTGATTTCGTTCCGGCTTGAGGAAGTCGCCAAATCGCTGACTTCGGGCGCCGGCGCATCGTACTGGTTCATGCTGGAACCGCTGATGATGTCGAAGTCGATTTTCGATAGCCTGCCGAAAAATCAGCAGGACATCATTTTGGCGGTCGGCGCCGAATTGGAGGCCTACGGCAAGAAGGGCGCGCAGGACGACGACGTCGAAGTCGCCAAGGTCTATGAAAAAGCCGGCGCCAAGGTCAGCGTCCTCGACGCCGCAACCGTAGCCAAGTGGCGCGATATTGCCCGCGATACCGCGTGGAAGGACTACAGCGCGAAAACCGCGGCCGCGGCCAACCTGCTGAAACTCGCGTCCGATATCTCCGCATGATGCATGGTCCACTGCCGGATCAAAACGACCGTTCGAACCTGCGGGCGGGGAATCCGTTCGTCGCGGCGCTCGAACGCGGGCTTGCCTTGTGCAACAACATCATCGTCGTCATCGCCGCCGTCGCGCTGATCTCAGCCTGCGCGATCCTCAGCTACAGCGTGCTGGGACGCGCCTTGTTCCACAGTCCCAACTATTGGCAGGATGAGGCGGCGGTATTTCTTCTGGTCGGTGCGACATTCATGACATCGGCCTATGTTCAGCAACAGCGCGGCCACATCGGCATCGAAGCCTTTGTCGGACTGCTGTCGCCGAGCGTCAATCGTATCCGGCTATGGCTGGTGGATGTCGCCAGTTTTCTGTTCTGCGCCTTCTTCGCCTGGAAATCCTGGACGCTCGCGCATGAAGCCTGGGTCGACGGTCAGGTATCGAACTCGATGTGGTCGCCGCCACTGGCGATCCCTTACGGCCTGATGGCAACCGGCATGACCCTGTTATGCGTGCAGATCCTGTTGCAGATCATCATTCCGCTCAGCGGAGCGGCGCGCCGATGAGCGTCCTGGGCGTTGGCATCAGTTACGGCGTCGCGACCCTGCTCGCGATGTTTTCGGGCATGCCGATCGCGTTTGCGCTCGGTGCGGTCGCCGTGGTGTTCATGGGCATCTATATGCCCTCGGCGTCGCTCGATACCGTAACCCAGAACGTCTATGAGGAAATGGCCTCGATCACGCTGCTGTCGATCCCGCTGTTCATTCTCAAGGGTGCTGCGATCGGCAAGTCCCGCGCCGGCCAGGACCTGTATTCGGCGCTGCATGCCTGGCTGCATCGCGTGCCCGGCGGCCTCGGCGTCGCCAACGTGTTCGCGTGCGCCTTGTTCGCGGCGATGGCCGGATCGTCACCGGCCACCTGCTCGGCGATCGGATCGGCCGGTATCCCGGAAATGCGCAAACGCGGTTACTCCGGCGGATTCGCGGCCGGCATTATCGCGGCTGGCGGCACGCTGGGCATTCTGCTGCCGCCTTCGATCACCATGATTCTGTTCGCGGTCGCCGCGGAAAAATCGCTGGGCCGGCTGTTCCTCGCGGGCATCGGCCCCGGCCTGCTGCTGGTCTCCTTGTTTGGCGCCTATGCGGTGATCCATTTCAGGAAGGAATATGCCGCCGCCAGTGCTGTTTACGCGAAGACCGGCGTGACCTCAGCCATCCTGGCCCGCGACGACTTCACCATGGCGGAGCGCTTCAACGTTCTGCCGCGGGTGCTGCCCTTCATCCTGCTGTTGACGGGTGTGATGATCGCGCTCTATGGCGGCTATGCGACACCGTCCGAAACCGCCGGACTAGGCGGGCTGCTCGCGCTGGTGCTGATCGCGCTGATCTACAGCGTGTGGCGGCCGAGCGACCTGGCGCCGATCCTGAAATCGACCATCCGCGAATCCACCATGCTGATGATGATCATCGGCATGTCGCTGTTATATTCCTATGTGATGAGTTATCTGCACATCTCGCAATCGGTCGCGGAATCCATCGTCGCCATGCACCTGCCGCGCTGGGAATTGCTGGCGGCTGTTCTGGTCATGGTCGTCATGCTCGGCTTCTTTCTGCCGCCGGTGTCGATCATCCTGATGACCGCGCCGATCATCCTGCCGCCGCTGCGAACGGCAAATTTCGACATCATCTGGTTCGGCGTCGTCATGACCATCGTGATGGAGATGGGCCTCATTCACCCGCCGGTGGGCCTGAATATCTTTGTCATTCGCAACGTGGCACCGGATATCCCGCTCAGCGAGGTGATCTGGGGCACGCTGCCGTTCGTGCTGCTGATGATGGCGGCCGTGGTGGTATTGTGCTTGCTACCGGAGATTTCGACCTACCTGCCCGATCTGGTGATGGGACCGGACGGCGGGCGGTGAAGCCAGTGGCGGCAAGTGGCGGATAGCGAAATTCTATTCGCTACGAGCCCTTGATTAGCTCTTGGCGGCTCGCATCTTCGCGTTGAGCGCCGCCGCGACCCGGCTGACCGGCGCCCGGCCAATCAGGCGACTCACCTCGTTAGTAGCGGCCAGCAACTTCGACATATCGACCCCGGTCGCGATGCCCATGCCTTCCAGCATGTAGACCACGTCCTCGGTCGCGACGTTGCCGGTGGCGCCGGGCGCGTAGGGGCAACCGCCGAGGCCGCCGGCCGCGGAATCGATCACACGGGCGCCCTCCTCCATCCCGGCATAGAGATTGGCCAATGCCTGGCCGTAAGTGTCGTGAAAGTGCATCGCCAGATGGGCCATGGGTACGACGCCGGCCGCGGCACGCAATAATTGCCGGGCCTTGACCGGGGTGCCGACGCCGATGGTGTCGCCGAGCGAGACTTCGTAGCAGCCGAGCCGCCACAGCACCTGCGCCACGTCCACCACCGCCTGTGGCTTCACCTCGCCGTCAAAGGGACAACCGAGCACGCAGGAGATATAGCCGCGTACCTTGATGCCGTCGGCCCTGGCGCGGACCACCACCGGCTTGAAGCGCTCAATCGATTCAGCGACCGAGCAGTTAATATTGGCGCGTGAAAACCCTTCCGAGGCCGAGGCGAACACCGCGATCACCCTGGCGCCGGCCTCGCGCGCGGCTTCGTAACCCTTTTCGTTCGGGACCAGCACATGGAATTCGCCGTCGAGGCGATGATTGACACCGCGCAGCACCTGGTCCGACCCCACCATCTGCGGTATCGCCTTCGGCGACACGAACGCGCCGACTTCGACGGTATGCAGCCCCGCGCCGACCAGCGCCTCGATAAACGCAATGCGCGCGGCGACGCTGACGGGCGTCTTCTCGTTTTGAAGGCCGTCGCGCGGTCCAACTTCGACGATGCGCACCTGGTCGCTCATATCGATCCTATCCGGCTGCCGGCTCGATTTCGGCGAGTTCGACGCCTTCCTGCACGATATCGCCGACCTTGCATTTGATCACCTTCAGCACGCCCGCAAACGGCGCCCGCAGGGTCTGCTCCATCTTCATGACCTCAAGCGTCAGGATCGGCGCGCCTTTCTCCAGTTTGGCGCCGATCTCAGCCAGCAATGCCACCACGGTTCCCGGCAGCGGCGCCACGATCTTGTCTTCGCCGACCTGCTCCTCATCGTCCCCGCCGAAGGGATCGACCCAATGCAGGTCGAAACGGCCGTTGCGCGTTCGCAGGTATAATTCATGGCCCTCGATAACAGCGACGATATGGGATTTCATGCCGTCGAGCGTCAGATCGAACCCGCCATCAAGGGTGGGCGCGGACGTGAAGACAAATTCGCGTTCATCGATCGATATTGTCGCCGGACCGTTGCCATAATGCAGACAAGCCTCCTGTTCGGCGCCATGTTCAGCGCCTTGCCCATGCCGGAACACAAACCGTCGCTGTCGCCGGCCCACCGGCATCCAGCCGGCGGTGCGCCACGGCGACGACGCCTCGGTCTTCGTGACTTTCGCCTCTTCGATCAGGATGCCCGCCACCGCCGCGCAAAGTTCGAGATCGCCAGATGGCGGAGATGGCGGCGCCAAGGTCTTCAATTCACGTTCGATGAAGCCGGTGTCGATGGCATTGGCGCGCACATCGGGGTGTGTCACCAGCGCCGACAGAAACGGAATGTTGGTGACGACGCCGCGCACATCGGTCTCTTCAAGGCCCCGATTGAGCCGCTCGATCGCGGCCTCGCGGGTCGGTGCCCACGCGATCACCTTGGCCAGCATGGCGTCGTAATGCGGCGAGACCGCATCCCCCTCGCGGTATCCGGCGTCGATCCGCAGGCCGCTCGATGGCTCCGGGGTATGCCAGGTCCGTATCCTGCCGACCGAGGGCATGAAATTCTTGTGCGGATTTTCCGCATAGACCCGCGCTTCGATGGCATGACCGTTGAGCGTAATCTGGTCCTGCGTCAGCGGCAGCTTCTCGCCGAAGGCGACACGCAACTGCCATTCCACGAGATCGATGCCCGTGATCAGTTCGGTGACGGGATGCTCGACCTGCAGCCGTGTATTCATCTCGATGAAGAACACATCCTTGCCGTCGGAGACAAATTCGATGGTGCCGGCGCCGACATAGTTGACCGCCCCTGCCGCCTTGCGCGCGGCAGCACAGACCACTTCGCGCTGGGTGGCATTGAGCGTCGGCGACGGGGCTTCCTCGATCACCTTTTGATGTCGCCGCTGCAAGGTGCATTCGCGCTCGAACAGCGACAGCAGATTGCCGTGGCTGTCGCCGATGATCTGCACCTCGATGTGGCGAGGATTCTGGACGAATTTTTCGATCAGCATGCGGTCGTCGCCGAACGCCGCCTTGGCCTCGCGCTTGGCGCTGACGATAGCGGCGGCCAAGTCGCCGGCCGAATTGACGGCACGCATGCCACGCCCACCGCCGCCAGCGGAGGCCTTGACGAGCACCGGGAAGCCGATCTTGTCGGCGGCGTTTGCCAGTGTCGTCTCGTCCTGGGCCTCGCCGTGATAGCCGGGCACCAGCGGCACGCCGGCTTTTTCCATCAGCGCCTTGGAGCCGGATTTGGAGCCCATCGCCGTCATCATCTCGGCGGTAGGACCAACGAACACCAGGCCGGCATCAAGGCAAGCCTGTGCGAATTCCGTATTCTCTGACAGGAATCCATAGCCGGGATGCACCGCTTGCGCGCCGCTCTGGCGCGCGGCTTCGATCACGCGCGCGATGTTGAGATAGCTGTCGCGCGCCCGCGCCGGCCCGAGCAGGACGGCCTCATCGGCCATCGCGACATGCATGGCGTCGCGGTCGGCGTCGGAATAGACCGCCACGGTGCGCAGGCCCATTGCCTTTGCGGTGCGGATCACGCGGCAGGCGATCTCGCCGCGGTTGGCGATCAGCAGGGTACGAAATCGCCTGAAATGCTTGGACCGATCCATCATCACATCCGAAACAGGCCAAAACGGGTGGGCTCGATCGGCGCGTTGGCCGCGGCCGAGAGCCCCAGCCCGAGCACCAGCCTGGTATCGGCGGGATCGATCACACCATCGTCCCAGAGCCGGGCGGTGGCATAATAGGGATTGCCCTGGGTTTCGAACTGCGCGCGCGTCGGGGCTCGAAACTTGTTCTCCTCTTCGATCGACCAGGAACCGCCCTTGGCCTCGATATTGTCGCGCCGCAGCTGGCTCAGCACCATCGCCGCCTGTTCGCCGCCCATCACCGAGATCCGGGCGTTCGGCCACATCCAGAGGAAGCGCGGGCTATAGGCGCGGCCGCACATCCCGTAATTGCCGGCACCGTAGGAACCGCCGATCACCACGGTGAATTTTGGCACCGCGGCGGTCGCGACCGCCGTCACCAGCTTGGCGCCATCGCGCGCGATGCCGCCGGCCTCATATTTCTTACCGACCATGAAGCCGGTGATGTTCTGCAGGAATACCAGCGGGATATTGCGCTGGCAGCACAGCTCGATGAAATGCGCGCCCTTCAGCGAACTCTCACTGAACAGGATGCCGTTATTGGCGATGATGCCGACCGGGTAGCCCCAGATATGGGCGAAACCGCAGATCAGGGTCTGGCCGTAAAGTTTCTTGAATTCGTCGAACTCCGAACCGTCGACCACGCGCGCGATGATGTCATGCACATCGAACGGTTTACGCCCATCGGCGGAGACCACGCCATAGATCTCCTCGGGCGCAAACAGGGGATCGCGCGGTTCGCGCATGTTCAAGGAGGCGCGTTGCGGCGGCTTCAATGTGGCAACGATCCGCCGTGCAATTCCGATCGCATGCGCGTCATTCTGCGCATAATGATCGGTGACGCCGGACTGCCTCGAATGCACGTCGGCGCCGCCCAGCTCTTCGGCGGTGACAACCTCGCCGGTGGCCGCCTTCACCAGCGGCGGTCCGCCAAGAAAAATCGTGCCCTGATTGCGCACGATGATGCTTTCATCCGACATCGCCGGAACATAGGCCCCTCCTGCCGTGCAGGAGCCCATCACGATCGCGATCTGCGGAATGCCAAGCGCCGACATCTGCGCCTGATTGAAGAAGATGCGGCCGAAATGCCGCTCGTCGGGAAAAATCTCGTCCTGCTGCGGCAGAAACGCGCCCCCCGAATCGACCATGTAAACGCAGGGCAGATTGTTCTGCCGCGCGATATCCTGCGCGCGCAGATGCTTCTTCACCGTCATCGGGTAATAGGTGCCGCCCTTGATGGTCGCGTCATTGGCGACGATCATGCATTCGCGGCCGGATATTCGTCCCACCCCGGTAATGATGCTCGCGGAATGGACATCACCGCCATAGAGGCCGAACGCCGCCAGCGGGGATAATTCAAGAAACGCCGTTCCCGGGTCGATCAGGAGATCGACCCGCCGGCGCGCCAGCATCTTGCCGCGCGCGGTGTGCCGGGCGCGCGACGCTTCGCCGCCACCGCCGGCCACGTTATCGAGCCTCTCGCGGAGTTCGGCGACCAAGGCGCGCATCGCCTCGGCGTTACGGGCAAAATCAGACGAGGTGGCGTCGGTGCTGGACTGGAGCGGCATGGCCTTCAGCAGTGTTATGGTGCGCCGCAATCAGCGCATCGGGCTTGCGCTATGGTGTCATTGCGCCGCCGCCTTAGGCAACCCAGAACTTTCACCAGTGGGAAGCCAATGCTCCCCAGGCATGGCTGCCCTCGGCTGGCGTTTAGTGGGTCCAGGGTTCGCCGCGCCGGAAGGCAAAATTGTCGGCATAGGCGGCCTGCCGGCGCGCCGGCTCCTTCGGGTCAAATACCTGATAGGGGATGCCCTCGCGTTCGCAATACGCCACGGCGTCTTCCTTGGTATCGAAGCGAATGGTGAGCTGTTGTTTCATGTCGCCGGAGCTGGTCCAGCCCATCAACGGTTCGATGGCCCGCGGCTGTTCGGGTTCATAATCGAGCTGCCATTCCCTCGTTTTGGCGGTCCCTGATTGCATCGCGTTTTTGGCGGGCTTAAAGATGCGTGCGGTCATGGATGGTCGGGCCCCTTGAGAATTGCGGCATGGAAGCGCGTGGCAGAGACGGTCGGGATAGGATAGAAACACCTTATCACTAATTCGGTCGATGATTCCCGGCTTTATGTTACATTTTCTTGAGTAGTATAGTCACTATGCCGCACGGTGACAATCTTTGCCCGGTCGCGTGGCGGACGCCCGCCCGGCTGAGCGATCCTCTCGAACGCATCATTTTTCGAAACGGCCCCCATGAAAATCAACGCAACCCTGCCAGAAAAAGGACGCGATCTGCGGCTCGATCTGTTCCGCGGTGTCGCCAACTGGGCGATCTTCCTGGATCATATTCCGGACAACGTCGTCAACTGGATCACCACGCGAAATTACGGTTTCAGCGACGCCGCCGATCTCTTCGTCTTTATTTCGGGATATACCGCTTCGTTCGTCTACGCCCGGATGATGATCGATCGCGGCTTCATCGTCGGCGCCACCCGCCTGACCAAGCGGGTCTGGCAGCTTTACGTCGCTCATATCATCCTGTTCGTTATCTATATCGTCGCGATCGGATACGTGGCGCAGCGCTTTAGCGATCCGGAGATCATCAGCGAATTCAACGTGGCAGGTCTGGTCGACAGCGCGGTCGAAACGCTGCGTCAGGGATTGCTGCTGAAATTCAAGCCGGTCAATCTGGACGTGCTTCCGCTCTACATCGTGCTGATGGGTTTTTTCCCACCGGTGTTGTGGATGATGCTGCGGCAGCCCGGGCTGACGATGCTGGCTTCGATCGGGCTGTGGCTCGCATCCCGGCAGTTCGGCTGGAACCTGCCGGCCTATCCCGGGGGGTCCTGGTACTTCAATCCGTACTGCTGGCAGGTGCTGTTCGTGTTCGGCTCGTGGTGCGCACTGGGTGGGGCAAGGAAATCCCGCTCGATCATCGATGCGCCCCTCACCCTGTATGTTTGCATCGCCTATCTGATTTTTGCGATGGTGATGACCATGGCCGGCAAGTTTCCGGATTTCGGGGCGCTGTTCCCCCACTGGCTCTATGACACTTTCAATCCCAACGACAAGACCAATCTCGCGCCCTACCGCTTCCTGCATTTCGTGACGATCGTGATCATGATCATCCGGTTTGTTCCCAAGGACTGGCCGGGACTGGAATGGAAGATATTCGACCCCGTCATTGTCTGCGGTCAGCAGTCGCTCGCGGTGTTTTGCGTCGGCGTCTTCCTGTCCTTTGTCGGGCATTTCGAATTGATGATGAGTTCCGGCTCGCTGTTCGCCCAGATCTTTGTCAGCGTGACGGGCATCGCGCTCATGACCATCGTCGCCTACTACATCTCCTGGTCGAAGAGGCAGGACAAGCCGCTTCCAAAAACCTCGGCACCCAAGCCGGCCTGACTCGAAATCAAGGGTTCACGCCTTGCCGCGGGGCTTGGGCGCCAGCAATCTGCCTCTCGACGAAAACCCGCTCCATTCGGTGGACCATCCGACCGCGGAACCGTGGCTTCGCTTTCCCTGCAGCGCAAACGCGCCGCCCTGGGGGTCGGTGCATCGGGCGATCCAGATGCCATCGGGCAATTCAATCGGGCCCTCGTAAACCTCGCCGCCAGCGCTCTTCACGCGCGCTGAGGCCGCGTCGATATCCTCGACATTGAAGTAGAAAAGCCAGAACGGGAGCGGCTCTACCGGACGCTTGGTGAACATGCCGCCGATCGTCTGCCCACCGACAGCGAACAACTGATAGGTATCGGTTTGACCGATTTCGGCGTCCGCTTTCTGCCAGCCGAAAACCCCGCGGTAGAACCCAAACATCTGCTCCCAGTCGGAGGCCAGTAACTCGTGCCAGCCCACATGCCCTGGCTTGCCGAGCTCGGCCGGTTGCTGCCGGGCGGGTTTCTTCAGGCCTTTGACCAGCGCAAGCGTCGCCGTCTGCGGGTCGGCGACAACAGAGATACGGCCGATATTGCTGTTGGTCGGCGGAACGTACACGGCTCCGCCAAGGCGCCTGAACTGGTCGGCGGTCGCGTCCACGTCATTGACGCTGACATAACCCATCCATCTCGGCCGCGCGCCCATTTTCCTCGCTTCCGCCGGCAGGTCGAGGATCCCGCATACCGGGGCTTTTCCAGCGGTAAACAAGGTGTAGGGCAGATCCGGCGTCGATGCGTCCTGGGTGCCCCAGCCGACGGCCTTGGCGTAGAAGGCCGTGGCGGCCGCCATGTCCGTGGTCATCAGTTCGTACCAGGCGAAGTGTCCGGGATAATCGACCACGTCGGTTCTCCGTTCGCGCCTGCAAAATGTCGCAGTGCCGCATTGAGCCGAATTGGCTACTTTTCCGGCGCATGATTGAGAGGCTAAGTCGTTTGGCCTCAATAAAGGCGGGTAGCAGCGAATGCAAGGACCGACGCGGTGCGCCTCGCTCAACCCAGAAGCGAATCGCCAGCAGAAGCCGTGCGGCTCGGCCGCAGATGAACGGCGTGGCATCCTGGTTGTTGACCGCGATGTCTTTTGTCGGTTGTTTGACGGCACGAGTGTCGGAACACCCTGTGCCGCAGCCCTTTCCGAGCTTCGCAAGTTTGGTTTGTCGACAACAACAGACATCATGAATGGATCATGAATAAAAGGTTGCGCCGACACCGTTCATAAACATGAAATCTTCGAAATCAGCGTGCCCGCAGCGCGCACACGTATGGTCGTCACCTTGCGGGTTGAGAACCGTTGCGGTACAGTTTGCATGCTGGACTAAATCTTTTTCGCAATGTGATGGAGAAGCAACAATGCCAGAAGTGAAGCAGACTTCGAAGCGAAAGCGCGTGACAAAAGCCGTCCCGGCACTCGGGGCTGCCGGTTTGACTTTTTCACTAGTGGGTGGCGCATCCGCAGCGGTCGCTCCGGTAAACGATGTACCGCAGACGCCGAACTATTCGCCGAGTCATGCGATCACCCTCGGTGAAGAAGAAATCGCCGACGTCAGTCTGGCGACGTTCTATGTCTTCGACAAGGAAAACACGGCAGCGGCGCAGAGCGGCGTACAGGTCGCCTGGCGCGGTTGCGGCGGTTGTCGCGGTTGCAGAGGCTGCCGTGGTTGCCGCGGTTGCCGTTGCGGCGTCGGTTGTGGCGGCTGCTGCTTCTCGTGGGGCGCTTGCCGTCCGTGCTAAGGCGGATCGCTTTCCACCTAGGTTGATAGACGCAAATTGTCATGGCCGGGTTCGACAAGGTCGACCCGGCCAATCCATGTTTTAGTACTGCCCGCCTGATTGCGCAGGCAGGTCCACGCCTGATGATCGAACCGTCTCACATCTCATCGAGACATATCAGCGTGCGAGCTGAATGAGGGAGTTCCAGTGGTCGGAGAATACGGGCGAACCGGCGTAGCCGGCAGGGTACGCGTGCTGACATCATGAAAAGTAATCGCAAGAAGAGTGCAACCAAGAAAAGCGCAACACGGAACGCCGTTAAAAAAGACGTCCCGCAATTCGCACCGAATTTCTCCGTCTACGTACTGCCGCCGGATGTGGTCTGCCTCTATTCCGAGGACCGAAAGTTTTTCCTGCACGGCGAGCTTTACTGCGCCCTCGCCGCTGCCATCGGCAAAGGCGGCAAGAGCCTCCCGGAGCTTGCCCACGATCTCGGAAAAAAATTTCCGCCCGACAAGGTCGAGGAAGCTCTCAAACGGCTTATCGAGCGCCGCTACATCGTTCCGGTATCGGGTGCTCCCGCCGGCGTGGTGGAAGGTTATTGGGCGAGCCTCGGCCTGCCGCCGGGTATCGCCGAGCAAAACCTCGGCAATTGTCGTGTGCGCGTCGAATCAATCGACGTAAACGGCGCGGCCGAGTTCACCGCTGCCTTGAGCGAATTCGGCGTCAACGTTGTCAAGCGCGACCCGGATCTCACGATCACGCTGGTGAACGACTATCTCGAACGCCGGCTTGCCGAATTGAACCAGCAGCGGGTGGCGGACCAAACGCCCTGGCTGCTGGTGCAACCCTCCGGCGCCTTTCCCCTGGTGGGCCCCTTCTTCAACCCGGGCAACGGCCCTTGCTGGACTTGCCTCTTCGATCGCATGATCCGCAATCGTGAGGTCAAGGGATTTCTCGACCGCGCACCGGGGCACGCTGTCGCCATCTCGCCACTCGCCCGCAACGCGCTCGGACAAGGCGCCATTCAATTTGCGGCCCTCGAAATTGCCAAGGCGATCGCGACCGATTTTCGTACCGAACTGAACGATCACATCATCAGTCATGATTTGCTGGGCTCGAATGTTGTGAAGCACTACGTTGCGACACGCCCGCAATGTCCGACCTGCGGAAACAGGAAGCTGCGCAATCCGCGCCGGGCGCCGACGCCGATCGAGCTTGGCTCTGGCGCCAAGCTGATGATGACGAGTGGCGGATACCGGACCGTATCCTCGCGCGCCACGGTGGCGCGTTTCCGAAAGCATGTGAGCGCGCTGACCGGAGTCGTCACGCGGCTCGAGCGGATCGAAGCCGATCTGCCGATGAACACCAACTATTATGCGGCACACAATTTCTCGGCGCCGGCTCTGACCGTCGATGCGCTCAGGGCGGGATTGACCGGCGGTAGCTTCGGCAAAGGCAGCACGGCGGAACAGGGTGAAGCCAGCGCGCTGATGGAGGCGATCGAGCGCTATTCGGGGATTTTCCAGGGCGACGAGATACGAATGGCAAAGCGGTTCGCCGATTTTCCGCCAGGTGACGCCATTCTACCCAACGACGTCCTGCTGTTTAGCGACACGCAATATCGGAATCCGGGAGACGAACCGCCGGATTCTCATCTGGTGCCGGAGCCGTTCGATCCGTCGGCCAAGGTCGAATGGACGCCGGTGTGGTCGCTGCGCGACCAGCGTTTCAAATATCTTCCGACCAGCCTTTTGTATTTCTTCTACGGCGGTCCCGGCGCCTTCCACGCGGATTCCAACGGCTGCGCGGCCGGCAACACGGTCGAGGAGGCCATCGTTCAGGGCTTCCTCGAACTGGTGGAACGGGATTCCTACGCCATCTGGTGGTACAATCGATCGCAGCGGGCCGAAGTCGACCTCAGCCAGTTCAACGACTCCTATGTTAACGATCTAAAAAGTCAGCTCGCCGACACCGGGCGCAAGCTCTGGGTGCTCGACATCACCAGTGACCTCGGCGTTCCCTCGTATGTGGCGATATTGCACTGGATGCAGAACGGACAGGAGAACATCGAGTTCGGCTCCGGCGCGCATTTCGATAAACGCATTGCGTTGCTGCGCGCCTTGACCGAGTTGAACCAGTTCCTGTCGATCGGCCTGATGGGCGGTGGAACCGGCGAGAAATCGAGCCTCGACGGCGTCACGCCATTGCGCCTGCAGGACTATCCGTTCTTGATACCGAGTGCGCATCCGATCGTCGAACCGGCCTCCCCCTGGGAAGTTGTCCCGCTCGATAACACCCGCCAGCAAGTCGATGCCTGCGTCGAGATCGCCAGGCGCGCGGGCCTCGATTTCATGGTCCTCAATCAGACGCGGCCTGACGTCGAAGTCTCCGTCGTCAGGGTGATCGTTCCCGGCCTGCGGCACTTCTATCGCCGCTTCGCACCGGGCCGGCTTTACGATATCCCGATCAAGCTCGGACTACGCGATCGACCGCTACCGGAAAGCGAACTCACTCAGTTCCTCCCCCATACCTAAAGGGGGCATGCCGGATGCGCGCTCCCGGAAAAAAACAAGGACGAAAGCAGGCGCGGCGGATCGCTCCGCCGGCCATTTCGGCCCGGCTGATCGGTCACATCACGCTCGAAGCGCAGACGGACGGAAATATCGTCGCCTACTTCGACGGCTATGCGGTCGGTCTGGGAAAATTCAGCACCGAGGCGGCGGCCCGCGCGCAGACGCTTGGAACAGGCCTGCCGCTCGCCTCGTTTGCGTCTGACAGCGGCGTCGACAAGGAAATCAATCTGCTGGTCCGGCGATTGGCCCGGCGCGGTCTCCTGGAATATCGCCTCGGTAGCGCGGATGACGACAAGGACCGGGTCGTCGTCGAGCCCCAGATTTCCGACTATTGGCCGCAAACGCCGCCGCTCGGCGACGCCGATGTCATCGTGCTGTCGCGATTTGCGTATTTGCGACGGCGTGGCAATGAGATGGTGCTGGAATCGCCGCGCGCCGGTGCCCTGTTTCGAATTTGCGATCCGACAATTGCGGCTGCTTTCGCCATGCTGTCGACGCCGCGACAGATCAAGCAGTTCCGGCGGCAGGACGGTTTTCCAGGGCATGAACTTCTCGCATTGCTGCTGGATTGCCAGATCCTGTTCAAAATCGACGCCGCCGCCGGCGGCGATGGTCTGAGACCCTCCGAAGGCGGCGATCGTCTCGTGCTCTGGGATTTTCACGATCTGCTGTTCCACACCCACAGCACGGAAGGCCGACAGGCCAATCCGCTGGGCGGGCTTTATCCCTATGCCGGCGTCATGCCGGCGCCATCAGCGGTGCGGCCCCGCTGGCCTGGAAAGAAGATCGATCTCCGCAAGCTGGCGGCGACGTCGTCGGAGATCGCCTCGCCGGTCGCCAAGCTATTGCGTGAGCGTCATTCGACGCGCGACTTCGACGACCGGCAACCGATCACCCTCCCCGAGCTGGCACGGTTTCTCGACGGCGCCGCCCGCATCCAGTCGAAATGGAAAAGCCGGATCGATCTCGGCGGCGGCGGTCCGGTGGTCTCCTATGCCGCGCGGCCCTATCCTTCCGGAGGCAGCGCCTACGAGCTCGAGCTCTATCTGGCCGTGGCCAACTGCGAAGGACTTGCCCGCGGCTTCTACCATTACGACGCCGACCGGCACGCGCTGGTGCTGATCGGCGCGACCACGCCCGAGCTCGATGCGCAATTGGCGGCGGCTGAATTCGCGATGGATGCGCCTGGCGTTCCCCAGGTCCTGATCACGATCGCGGCGCGCTTCGACCGGACCGCGTGGAAGTACAGTTCCATCGCCTATTCGCTGGTCTTGAAGGATACCGGCGTCTTGACCCAGACGCTTTATTTGATGGCGACGGATATGGGGCTTGGTGGATGCGCGATCGGCAGCATCAATATCGATCTGTTCTCGAAAATGACCGGGCTCGAATTCCACGTCGAGGGCCCGGTCGGTCAATTTGCGCTCGGTCGCGGCCGGAAGCTGGACCCGCCCGATTAGCGCGTCATCGTGGCGTAGCCCTGGGACACATCACCATTGTCGGGTCGTCAAGCCGCACTTCTGCGACGGTCAGCATGATCACGGTCGCGATCGTTGACGGAACGGCCGACGGGCCTGATCCCACGACGCATCAACACGACAAACTGATTGACAGATTATCATACAATCCTATTACCTCCGATTTCGACGTGATAGATTTTCGCGAAGATCGGCTCATCACGGGCCCCAGCAAAATATCAAAAGGAGGAAGGCGCCATGGCCATCGAGATCGATGCCAAGGGAAAGGGTGTTTCGGTCGTTACCCTGGCGGGTCATGATGCCGGCAATTTCCTGTACACTCAGGACCTGCTCGATCTCGCGGCGGTGCTTGCGACCTGCGCCTCGGACAAGGATTTGCGGGCGCTGGTCGTCACCGGCCGGGGCAACATTTTTTGCGGCGGCCGCATCGGCGCCAAGGGCCTGACGCGCGCCTCTGAAGTTGCCGAAGATCTCAACGCCATCCTGAAAGTCAATCATGCCCTCAACGCGCTGCGCGTTCCCGTGATCGTCGCGGTCGAAGGCCAGGCGTTCGGATTTGGCTTCGGACTGACCGCTCAGGCTGATTACGCGATCGCGGCGGAAAACGCCGTGTTCTCGCTTCCGGAGATGTCCCACGGTCTGCCGCCGTTGATCGTGTTTTCCTATCTGTTCCGCTTTGTGCCCTACAAGCGCGCCTTCGAGCTCGCCGTCACAAGCCGGCAGATTTCGGCGCGAGAAGCTGCCGATGCCGGCATTCTCACCGACATCGTGCCGGCCGGCACCACGCTGAAGCGAGCGCTCGAGGTCGCCGACAAAATGGCCTCCTTCGATCCGAAGGCGCTCGGCCTGCTGCGCCAGTTCGGACGCGAGGCAGCGGAGGTTCACTCCAGGCCGAAGAGCGAATATGCGGTCGCCTTGATGAGTGTGATGCTGGCGGAGCGGACGCCGGCGCACTAAGCAGCGCGCCCTCCTGCTTTTGAAGGATGCTTTTCGACGAACGGTTCAGACGGACGGACGGACACGACCGATGCATGTTTTGGTGACCGGAGGAGCCGGGTTTCTCGGTGGCTACGTCATGGCGGCGCTGGCCAAGCAGGGTCATCAGGCCCTCGCCTACGACATCGCGTCACCAAGTGCGGAGACACTGACGGTTGCGCCCGATGTCGCAACGCGGCTTCGGACCGGTCAGATCGGCGATATCGCCCGGCTGTTCGAGGTCTGCCGCAGCGAGAACATCGAAGCGATCGTCCACACCGCGGGGATCGTCGGGCTTGAAGTGTCGCTGGAGCAACCGGTCGCGACTTACCAGACCAATGTCATGGGACAGGTCAATGTCTGCGAGGTCGCGCGGCAATTGCGGATGCGGCGCGTCGTCTTCGTGTCGAGCAATGCCGCCTATCACAAGGGCTCCGGCAGCAGCCTGATCGAAACCGATCCGGCGTTTTCGATCCGTGACGGCAATCCCGCCGGTCATTACGGCACCTCCAAGATGGCCGCTGAAGCGATCGGGCTCGCTTATGCGACCTTCCAGGATCTCGATTTCCTCAGTCTGCGCGTCACCGCCATCTACGGCTTCGGCATGCGCAGCCCGATGTATATCAAGCCCATGGTGGAGAACGCGGTGCTCGGCCGGCCGACGCGGTTTGCAACCGGCGGGCTGATGAAGCGCGATTATACTCATGTGCTCGACTGCAGCGACGGCATTGTCGCGGCCTTGCAGGCGCCGCGATGGACCGCCGGCGAACAACGGGTGATCAACATTGCCTCCGGCAGGGCACGAACCGCCGCCGATGTCGCCAGGACCGTTCGCGATGCGATCCCGGGGGCCGATATCGAGATCGGCGACGCCCTGACGCCGCTCGAACAGCAAAACGTCAGGATGCGGGCATCGCTCGATATCTCCGCGGCCAAGCGCCTTCTGAACTGGTCGCCGAAATGGCCGCTCGATGCAGGCGTGACCGAATATGCCGAAGCGTTCCGGCGCTACACCTCCCGTCCCTGAACGAGCAGAGCCATGTCAGATCTTCCGAATTACGAAGTCTACGCCATCCGCTACGCCACGCGGGCATCGAAGCGATCGGACAATTTCGTCGGCGGCGATCCGCATGATGGTCCGATGCCGCTGGATTATTATGTCTGGGCCGCCATCGGACCGGATCGCAGCTACGTCATCGATACCGGCTTCACCGCCGAGATCGCCGCCAAGCGAAAGCGCGACTATCTGCGCTGCCCGATCGAAGCGCTGAAACTGCTGGGCCTCGATCCCACAGCGATCACCGACGTCATCCTGACTCACCTGCATTACGATCATGTCGGCAATTTCGACAAGCTTCCGGCAGCGAATTTCCACCTGCAGGAAACCGAGATGCATTATGCGGTCGGCCGCTACATGCGATACAAGAAGCTGCAGCATTCCTACGAGATCGAAGACGTCGTCGGCATGGTCCGCGCCAACTACGCCGGCCGGGTCAATTTCTACGATGGCGCGGCCGAGCTTTCGCCGGGGATTACCATCCATCCGGCGCCCGGCCATTCGGCAGGCCTGCAGTTCGTGCGCGTCCATACCAAACGCGGATGGGTCGTTCTGGCCTCCGATGTCACCCATTTTTACGAGAACATGGAGGCCTACAAGCCCTATGTCACGGCCTTCCATATCGGCAATATGCTGGAAGGCTTCGACAAGCTTCGCGCAGCAGCCCCCTCGCCCCAGCACATCGTTCCTGGCCACGACCCTCTCGTGATGCAGCGCTACAAGGCGCCCCGCCCCGATCTGGACGGCATCGTGGTGCGCCTCGATGAGCCACCGAATGCGTGATCACATGATGGATACCGACCGACCGGAGAGGTTCTTGCCATGACTGTCGCATCGCTTCGCGTGGTTCGCTCGATCGTGTCGCTCAAGAAGCAGGTCGTCGAATCCCTGCGTACTGCCATTTTCGATCGACGCTTCGCACCGGGAGACCGGCTGGTCGAACGCGAATTATGCGAAATGCTGGATGTGAGCCGCACATTGCTGCGTGAAGCGCTCAGTCAGCTCGAAGCCGAGGGCGTGGTCCAGATCATCCCGCATCGCGGCCCGATCGTCGCGGTCTATACGGCCGAAGACGCCAAATCGATCTACGAAGTGCGGGCGGCGCTGGAGGAAATGGCCGGGCGCTCATTCGTCGAACGCGCAAGCGAGCAGGAATGCAAGGCCCTGGAAATCGCGTTCGCCGAAATGAAACGCAGCTGCACCAGCAAGCTCGGCGCCGATCACCTGACCGTCAAGGCCAGGTTCTACGCGGCGTTGACCGCGGGTGCGCACAATCCCGTGCTGGTCGAAATGCTGCGCCTCATTCACGGACGTGTCTCGATGCTGCGCGCGACGACCCTGGCGCAGCCAGGCCGCCTTGCAGCCAGCCTCGCCGAACTCGGCCATATCGTGAAGACGATCAAGGCCCGCGACGCGGAAGCTGCCGCGCTTGCTTGCCGCCGTCACGTCGAAAATGCCGGCGCGATCGCGATCGCCGTCCTCGCGGAGGACACGGCGGCACCTGAAACCAAGCCTCCGTCGGCAAAACGTCGCCGACTGATCTGACATCGATGGCCCTTCGTGAATGGATGAATTCGACATGACACAAATTCCCGCGCTGCAATCCGCCTCCGGCATTCATTCCGTTCGGGCGGGCAAGCGAGGCGCCCCGCTCGTCGTGCTGGTCCATGCCGTCGGGATAGATCTGACCTACTGGGGCGACCAGTTCGCGATGCTGCAGACGGCCTATGATGTGGTGGCCTACGATCTGCCGGGTCACGGCAGATCGGCCAAGCCCGCCAAGGGTTTTGGCTTCGCCGACGCAGTCGCGACGTTGACCGGGGTAATCACCGATGCGGATGCCGGACCGGCGCATATCGTCGGATTATCGGTCGGCGGGATGATCGCCCAGAATTTCGCGCTCGCCCGGCCGGACCTGGTGCGCTCTATGGTGCTGGTCGACACCGCTTCGACCTTTCCCGACGCGGCTCGGACCGCACTATTGGAGCGCGCCAGGCTGACGCGGGCGCAAGGCATGGGCGCCATCCTGAAGCAGACGCTGGAGCGCTGGTTCACCGAAGATTTCATCAAGCGCCGCCCCGACCTGATCGACCGCGTCACCAAGACGCTGCTTGCCGATGATCCGGAAATTCACGCCGGCATGTGGGAAATGATCGCAACGCTCGATACCGCGCCGCGACTGGCCAGCCTCGACAAGCCGACGCTTGTGGTGGTTGGCGAGCACGATCCATCGACGCCGGTGGCCGCCTCTCGCGCCATGGCCGAGCGCATCCCCGGCGCGGTTCTGCACATCGTGCCTGATGCATCTCACATGGCTCCGCTCGAGAAGCCATCGCAGGTGAATGAAATCTTGCACGGTTTTCTGGCGACCCATTGAGCGCGGCCGGACATTGCTGACGGGAGAGCGTGATGAAAATAGGCTTTGCGGGACTGGGCGCCATGGGCGGCCCGATGGCCGGTCACCTGCTGGATGCCGGGCACAAGCTTCTGGTGCTGACCCGGCGCCGCGAATCCGCTGCAGCCGCGATCGCCAAGGGCGCCGTCTGGGCTGAAACGGCGAAGGCGCTGGCCGCCGGCTCGGAGCTCGTTTTCACGGCGCTGCCTGGACCCGCCGAGATCGAGGCCATCATGGCCGGAGAGGATGGTCTGCGCGCCGGCTTTTCAGCCGGCACGCCTTACATCGATCTGTCGACCAATTCTCCTACGCTGGTCCGCAAGCTCTCGGCCGATCTGGCCGGGATCGGCGTTTCCATGCTCGATGCTCCCGTCAGCGGCGGCCCCAAGGGCGCGGCCTCCCGCAAACTGGCGATCTGGGTCGGCGGCCCACGCGCGACCTACGACGCCTGCAAACCGATCCTTGATCTGCTCGGCGATCAGGTGCGCTATCTCGGGCCGAGCGGCAACGCCTCGGTCGCCAAGCTCGTGCATAACTGCGCCAATTACGGCATCCAGATGGTTCTGGCCGAAGCCTTCACGATGGGGGTCAAGGCCGGCGTCGATCCCGCGGCGCTGTTCGCCGCGATCCGGCAGGGATCGCTTGGCCGCCAGCGCGCCGTCGACCGCATGGCCGATCAGTTTCTGCCGCATGAATTCGACACCCCGGCCTTCGCCTTGGAACTCGCACACAAGGACGTCTCGCTGGCCACCGCGCTCGGCCGCGAGAACGATGTGCCGATGCGTTTCGCCAACATGACCCTGGCCGAGATGACGGAGGCGCTCAACAAGGGATGGGGAAAGCGGGATTCCCGCGCAGCCATGCTGATCCAGGAGGAGCGTGCCGGCCTCGACATCCGGGTTCCCCGCAACGTGCTGCAGGACATTCTTCGCAACGAACCGCTCTGAGCGGACAGGGCCGAGGGCTAGATAAAACGCTCGTATAAAAAGACCACGACGGGACGGAGGAAGCGATGAAACGATTTTCGACGGTTGTGGCGGCCGGCCTGGTAGCGCTGGCCGCGACCGGCGTGGCGAAGGCGGACGATGCCGCGCTGGAAAAAACCAACATCGCGATCGCGGTCGGAGGTTCCATCAGCCAGATGAACAAAGTCGCCTACGCCATCGCGCTCGCCCGCAAATACTTCGAACAGGAGGGACTGACGATCGATTCCACGGCGTTCGCATCGGGAACGGCGGGACTCCAGAGCCTGGTGGCCGGCGGCGCCGATGTCGCGGAAGGCGCCTACGAGCACACGCTGCGCATGCAGGCAAAGGGCATCAACCTCACCTGCCTCGTCGCCTATGGCCGCTATCCCGCCAACGTCCTGGTGGTGCGGAAATCGATGGCCGACAAGATCAAGACCGTAGCTGATTTAAAGGGGAAAAAGATCGGCATCTCGGCGCCCGGGTCTTCCACGCAGAACTTTGTCGCCGGCCTGATGGAGCGCGCCGGCGTATCCTGGAAGGAAGCCAGCTATATTTCGATCGGTACTGGCCCGAGCGCGGTCGCCGCGATGAAAACCGGCGGCGAACTCGACGCCCTCGTGAACCTCGATCCGGCGATCAACGCGCTCGTGGACGGCGGAGATGCGGTCGTCCTCTCCGACAGCCGGACGGCGGAAGGCACCAGGGCCGCTTTTGCGGGCGACTACCTCGCCGACTGCCTGTTCGCGAAAACCGAATTCCTGAAGGCCAATCCCAATACCTCGCAGGCCATCGTCAACGCCGTCGTCCACGCGATGCAATGGCTGAAAACCGCGTCGATCGACGACATTATCAAATCCCTGCCCCCCGCCTACTACAAGAGCGACGAAAAGCTCTACCGGGAATCGCTGGAGAAAAATCTCTCCGCCTTCCAATGGGACGGCTTCATCACACCGGAAGCCTCCAGGAACGTGCTGGATTCCATTGCGGTCCTCGAACCGGCCCTGCGGCAAACCAAAATCGATTTCAGCCTGACCTACGACAACAGGCTGATCGAAACCGCGCTGAAGAAATACCACTCGCCGGTAGCGCAATGATGCAGGCGCGAGCCAACTCGTCTTTGCCCTTCTGCCCGATACCCGATCACCTTCGTCGAAGGCTGGCGTTCCGATCAAGCCGCCTTTCTCAACTGCAGCCGCTTGATTTCCCCGACAACGACCAGATAGCTGAACATCGCAACGAGGGCGTTGGCTCCGACAAAGACCAGCGCGCCATTGAACGAGCCGGTGCCCTGAATGATGTAGCCGATGATGATTGGCGTTGTGATCGAGGAAATATTTCCGAACATATTGAACAACCCGCCGCTCAGGCCCGCGATTTCCCTCGGGCAGGTATCCGAGACGACCGCCCAGCCAAGCGCGCCGATACCCTTGCCAAAGAACGCCAACGCCATGATCACCACGACAAGCCACTGTGCGTCGACATAGTTGCAGATCACCATACTGGTCGATAGCAGCATTCCCGCGACGATCGGGGTCTTGCGCGCCACCGTCAAGGACCAGCCTCTTCGCAGGATGAAATCAGAAATCACGCCGCCGAGCACGCCGCCCAGAAAGCCGCAGATCGCCGGTACCGAGGCAACCATGCCGGCGTTCAGGATCGACATGCCGCGTTGCTGGACCAGATAGACCGGAAACCAGCTGATGAAGAAAAAGGTCAGGGTGTTGATGCAATACTGACCGAGATAAATGCCGAGCATCATCCGGTTGCTGACGAGCTGCCTGAGATAGCCCCATTCAAATGGCGGTTGGTTTCGTGCGGCTTCCCGCCCGTTATCACTATCCATATTGACCAAGGCGCCGCCGCGCTCGATGTAGTCGAGCTCGGCACGGCCGATGCGCGGGTGCTGGTTGGGCGCGTAAAGCACCCTGAGCCAGATGACGGAAATCAGCACACCAATCAGGCCCATGAAATAAAAGACGTAAGGCCACCCGAGCGAAACCGTGATCCAGCCCATGATCGGCGCGAACAAGACAGTCGCGAAATATTGTGCCGAATTGAAAATCGCCGACGCGGTGCCGCGCTCATTGGCCGGATACCAGGCCGCCACAATGCGCGCGTTGGCGGGAAATGAAGGCGACTCCGCAAAACCGACCAGAAATCGCAGCGCAAACAACGCATAGACCGCCGATGTCGCGGCCAGCAGGCCAACGGCGCCCTGCAGCAGGGTGAAGAGCGACCACGTCACAATGCTGACGAAGTAAACCGTCTTTGATCCAAACCGATCCAGCAGCCAGCCACCGGGAATCTGCCCGATGACGTAGGACCAGCCGAACGCGGAGAACACGAATCCCATTTGCACGGCGCTCAAGCCGAGATCCCGAGACATCACGGGACCCGCGATCGCAATCGTGGCGCGATCCGCATAATTGACGATGGTCACGGCAAACAGCATGGCCGCGATGGAAAAGCGCACCCGGCCGATAGCCGTCGCGGGGACGCTCGTCGCGACGGTCATACCAATGTTCCTCTTCCCCGGGATCGCTTTTTGTCGCCCAAACCTACCGCGTCTCGATAACGAAATCGCGTAGGCGGGTCGGCGCTTTCTGCAAGAAATTGATATTACTGCAGTATTTGGTCGGGGCAGCTGGATTCGAACCAACGACCTGCAGTACCCAAAACTGCCGCGCTACCAGGCTGCGCTATACCCCGATCGTTTGGGAAACGTCGTCGATACACGCTTAAAGCGCGCCCAGCAAGGCTGGCGGCAGCCTGATCATCGGCCATTGAACAGTGGATGGGCGACGCGATCGCCGGGGGCGATCCCGTATTTTTGCGCCGTGCCGGCGATCACCTCCAGCACCCCCTTCGCCAGCCCCCGCGAGGGGATGATTTTGGTGGAGAGCGGCTCGGTATTTTCGGCAATGCGCAGGATCCGGCCATCGGCCCGGATGAAGATCATGTCGAGCGAGATGTAGGTATTTTTCATCCACATCGACACTTCCTGTTCCGGCGAGAAATCGAACAGCATCCCTTTGCCGTCGGCCAGTTCCTTGCGGTACATCAGCCCGGTGGTCTTCTCGTCTTCGGTGGTTGCCATCTCGACCGAGAAAACCTGCACGCCGGATTTGGTCACGATCTCGAGCGGCTGAATGCTGGCCGCGCGCGCGCCCGACCCGGTGAAGGCACAAAGCGCGCCGGCCAAAGCGAGCGATATCCAGACCCACGCACGCACCCGGTGCCAACCAACGCCTCGATCACAATTCATAAGCAACGCTCACTCTGGCCACAGAAGATTTCGATAGGGCAATTTCCCAACAGCGCGCGCATTCTAGCGAACAATGCGTGCCCGATCGACCGTAGCCTGAGGATCGTGGCAAATACCAGACCTGTGCCCAGCCAATCGTTTCTGGTCAGAAACGTGGAAGGTCGCGCGGCTAGTGCGACGACAGTCCCGGCGAGCCGGATTCGGGCTGGATCTCGGCAGCCATCATGCCTTTGGAGCCGGGTCCGAAACGCACCAGCACATACTGGCCGGGGCGCAGCTCGGTCATTCCGTAGCGGCGCAGGGTTTCCATATGCACGAAAATATCAGGTGTTCCCTCGCCGCAGGTCAGGAAGCCGAATCCGCGCAGGCGGTTGAACCATTTGACCTGCGCCCGTTCCAGGCCGCTGGTCGGCGTGACGCTGACATGGGTCCGCGGCGGCAGCATCTGGGCGGGATGGATCGCGGTCGATTCGTCCATCGAAAGGATACGGAAGGCCTGATAGCCCTTCGCCCGCTGCACGCATTCGCAGACCAGCCGCGCGCCCTCATAGGCGGTTTGATAGCCGTCACGCCTGAGCACGGTGACGTGCAGAAGCACATCCGGCCAGCCATTATCGGGAACGATGAACCCGTAGCCCTTTGATGCATCGAACCATTTGATGACGCCGGAGATTTCGACAAGGTTGGCGGCGCTGTCGCCGAGACCCGATAGCGCATCGATGGCCGGGTCGCGTACGCCGCCGCTTGAAAATTCGCCCGGCCCAATCCTGTTCGAGCTGGGCCCGCCGGATGGCGGGCCTCCGAGCTTTTTCTCAAATCCGTCCGACCCCATGACCGCGGACCCCACACATGATTGACGGCCCGTCATCAAAAGCGACGGCGCCTCCACGCGCCCATCTATGACAATTCATGATGACGCCACGCGAATCTCTCGAATCAAAAGATAACACTCCCGCTTGCGGCGCATAGATAAAAAACGAATCTGCCGGAACCTATGAACAGGCTTGCGCGCCAGCGAATCAATTGGGCATCAATTGCCCACGAACGGACCAAGGGTTTCCCCGATGTCATGGCGGATCACCAGATCGGCCAAATCGTCCTGTTCGGTGGGCTCATTGTTGATGATGACCAGCCGGGCCCCGCAATTCCTGGCCAGCTGTGGAAAGCCCGCGGCCGGCCAGACCACCAGCGACGAGCCGATCGCTATAAACAGATCGCACTGCTGGGCGAGTTCCGTCGCGCGTCGCATCGCATCTTCCGGCATCGCCTGCCCGAACGAGATGGTCGCGGTCTTCACCGGTTCCTCGCAGACGGTACAGTCGGGTGCACGGCCTGAGGTGTCGAAGCGCTGTTTGACCCAGGGAAGATCGTAGGCCTCTCCGCAGCCGATGCAGCGCGCATAAGTGGTATTGCCGTGCAGTTCCACCACGTGATCACCCGCGAAACCTGAGACCTGGTGCAGATTGTCGATGTTCTGGGTGACGATCGCCGGTATCTTGCCGGCCCGGTAGAGCGAGGCGAGCGCGCGGTGGCCGCGTCCCGGCCGCGCGGCGGCGAAGGTCGGTTCCATCGCAAAGCGCCGCCGCCACGCTTCGTTGCGGGCCTCGGGGCTCGCGACAAATTCATCAAACGGAATTGGCCGGTTGCGGGTCCACAATCCGCCCGGTGAGCGGAAATCGGGAATGCCGCACTCGGTCGAGATGCCCGCGCCGGTAAAGGGGACGATGGTGGAAGCCTCGGCGATCATGTCGCCGAGCTGTTCCACACCGCTGCGAAGATCGGAAGCGATCACCGAAAAACCTGAAGCTCAAAATCCGAAACTCTGACCGCGCCTGTTATAGCACGGCCCACCGGATCCGTCGTCCTTAGGCCGCCTTTGCTATCGGCTCCTTGGCGATCGACTCCTTGGCGATCGGCTCCTTGACCTCGTCGGCCCTTTTGGCGACTTCGTCGCTCTTTCGGGCTTTCACGACGGGAAGCGCGGCCGGGGATTTCTTCGCCGGTCTGTCGTATTGCGACAGCTTCTCCAGCTCGGCCTCGAGCTCGGCCCGCCGCTTCGCGACCTTTTCCATCAATTTGTCGGTCGCGTTGTCGCGCAATGCTGCGACTTCCTCGATGCTCAGTGAATCCAGATCGATCTTTGCCATGCAAGCCTCCTGCTCCCTTGTGGCTACCGGGAAGCGGCACAGGCCACAAGCAGCGGCGAGCCTTATCCACCGCGATATGCTTCGCATACGCGGGAATCACAATCCTGCAACGCTCTATCCGCATTGACGCCCCAATCGCGGAACTCAATAGGCATGGGACACGACTCTGGGACACGACTCAAAAAAAGGATGGGCATGACCGAACCTCAGGACCGCCTCGCTCGCGAGCGGGAAGAAATCGCCACGCGCGTCGCCAACTTCAAAGCCACCCAGGAAAAATTCAGGCGCGAGCGCGAGGAATATTGCGTCACCACGCTGGAGGCCGCGCGGCATTCCGAACATTCGCGCCACGCGCTTGAGCGGCCGCCATATTGGTCGTAAGGCGCCATTGCGAGCCGCTCCAACAACGTCGTCCCTGCGCACGCAGGGACCCCAGCGTGAGCGGTCGTCATACCCCGCGAAAGCGGGGTATCCAGTACGCCGCGGCTTCTCGATTTCATCGCAACCGTTCTGGAAGACTGGATCATCCGCTTTCGCGGATGATGACAGCCGGAAGGCTGCTACAGATTCGAATATCAAATAGCCAACTCGATTAACGATCGTCATTGCGAGCGAAGCGAAGCAATCCATGGTGCAACAAAGCAAGAATGGATTGCTTCGTCGCTTCGCTCCTCGCAATGACGTCAGACACAACTCCGCGATCTCGCCGCATGTGTGCGCGAGTTTTGCTTT
>NZ_JBEKCZ010000049.1:0-46951 GCF_050014615.1 Bradyrhizobium sp.
GGCATTGACGCCCGCAAACATCAGCGTGGTGACGCCGAGATTGCGCAGGATGCTGTCCAACTCCGTATCCTGGAAACCCGACATCCGGTATTTCGCGACATGGATATCGCTGGCATCGGGGGCGAGTTCATCGACGATCGCCGCGGACCAGCTGCCACGCTCCAGAACCTTGGCGCCGGAGCCCGGCAGCGCATCGCCGAGGCCGACGCCGTCACCGCTGGGCTTGTAGACATGCAATAATGCCGGGCTGAGATTGAGCCGGTCGGGCCGGTTGCCCCAATTGACCCAGATCACCGGGACATCATGACGGCGCAGCGCCGGCAGCAGCGATTGCAGCGGCGCGATTGGCGTGCGGGCCGGCGTGACATCGACGCCGAGATGGCCGAGCCAGCCGTCCTTGTGGCAGAAATCGTTCTGCATATCGACGATGACGATGGCGGTGCGCGCGAGGTCGAGTGTCACGACCTTGCCGTCCGCCTGCACCGTGATCGGCCGCGGCGGCACGGGTTGGCGCACCAGGTCGGCGCGGGTCGCCGAGACCGCCCAGCGATTGCGCGCGGATGATCCCAGCGGTCGCAATTCCTCGTCGTCCGTGCTGTGGGTCGGCGCGACGTTCATGGCTCAGTTTCCCTGCAGTATTCGTATATCGTCGGCGTCGAGTTCGACGCGTTCGCCGCCGCGGATCAACTCGGCAAAGCCCTCGTTGGGCGTCATCACGGTGAGCGTATAGAGCTTGCCGGCGCCGGTGTTCTCGATCACATGCTCGGCACCGGGATGCAGCAACAGCGAATCGCCCTTCTTGATCGGCAGCGTCTTGCCGTCGCAGCGGGCAACGCCCTCGCCGTGCAGCACATGGAAAAATTCATGCGCCGCGGCGTGTTCGTTGGGCGGCGTCGCGCCGCCGGCCCTGAAGATTTCGATGACGAAGATGTTGTCGATCTTGTCGCTGTCCTTGTCGAACAGCATCACGAAGTAATTGGTATCCTCCGGCGAAATGCGGAACGCCTCTGCTCCCTTGATGTCGGCAACGCTGAACGCCATGGGATAACTCCTTCGATCTCTGGTTCGGTTAGCGCTTGTCGAACGCCGTCTGCGTGGCAATGCGTGACAGCGGATAGCGGGCAATTTCGTCGATCAGCACCAGCAGCCGGGCGGCTGTGCGATCCACCGCCAATTTTCCAAGTTCGGCGGTGGCCTTGGTGGCATCGCCGCAGGCGCCCTTGGGATGCAGGTCCTGGGCCTGCCAGCCGAACCGGGCGCCGCCCTCCGGGCTCAATATGTCGGACTCGCGCTCGATCTGGACTGACAGCGGCACGAAATTTTCGGCGCGGTCCATCTCGACCAGATCGGGATGCAGATGCAGCATCACGCTGGTTTCGCTCTGGCCGCCATGGATGCCATGCCGGTTTTCGGCGGCGTCGAACAACCCGTTCATGTCGATCAATCGCGGCCACATCACGCTGACCGCAAACATGCCGAGCTTGACGCGCAAATCGCGGCAGACGATCTCCAGCAATTGCGGCTGACCGCCATGCGAGTTCAGGAACAGGATCTTGCGGATGCCGGCGCGATGCACGCTTTCGCCGATTTCGTACCAGACCCGGCCCAGGGTCTCGTGCGACAAGGTCAGCGTGCCCGGAAACGCCAGATGCTCGTCGGACTTGCCGACCGGCAGCATCGGAAGCACCAGGGCGGGACAATCCGGCGGCATCAATTCAACCGCCCGCGCGATGATGCCGGCATTGATCGCGGCGTCGACCCTGACCGGCAAATGCGGCCCGTGCTGTTCGACGGCACCGACCGGCAAGATCGCGACCATGCGCTCGGCATCGAGGCCCGCGAAATCCCGCGTCGTCAGATCCCACCACCAGTGCGATTTAAGGACCATGCGTCATCAGTCTCCGGTGACCCTACAAGTGGTCGTCTGGGGTGGATTTTCGGCGCGGAGCAAGGGCATGCGCAACGATCCCGCCCGGATTTATCCTTCGGCCCGATTGAGCACGCCAAAGCGTCGGTTTGAAAGCGCTTTAATTCGGCAAGCCCGTTGCCTTTTAGGCAACGTGAAGCCATGTTGATGGCTTAAAACGCTCACGCTTGGTTCCGAAAAATGCTGCACAGCCGGCTCTTGACCTATGTCGACGAGGTTGCCCGCACCGGATCGATCCGCAAGGCCGCCACCCATCTCAACGTCGCGGCCTCCGCGATCAGCCGCCAGATCCTGGCGCTGGAAACCCAACTGGGCACACCAATATTTCAGCGTCTGCCGAAAAAACTGATCCTGACCGCGGCGGGAGAAGTGCTGATCGGCCATATCCGCCAGACCCTGAAGGAAATGACCCGCGCGCAGGGCAAGATCGAGGAGTTGAAGGGACTGCGGCGCGGCGAGATCACGGTCGCGATGATGAGCGGCCTCGCCTCCAATCTCGTGCCGGGAACGGTGAAGCAATTCCGCCTCGCCAATCCCAGGGTGAAATTGATCCTGACGCTCTATACCACCGGCGATGAAATCCAGTCCGCGGTCGCCAACGGCGAGGCCGATCTCGGGATCGGCTTCGACTTCACCAAGGACAGCAACCTGAAAGTGCTGGCCCGCGCCGTCGGCAAACTGGGCGCGGTGATGGCGCCGAGCCATCCGCTCGCCAAGCGGGTCAGCATCCGCCTCAGCGATTGCATCGACTATCCGCTGGTGGTGGCTGACACCAGCAGCGCGATCAGGCCCTATCTCGACGCCGCCTTCACCCGCGTCTCGCTCGATCCGCAGCCGATCATCGAAACCAACGCCATCGAAATCATGCGGCACGCCGCGATCCTGGAAAACGGGATCACCTTCCTGACGCCGTTCGATATCGAGTTCGAGCGGCGCGCCGGACGCCTCGTCTATGTCGCGGTCCGCGAATTGTCCCAGGACACCCAGGCGCTGATGCTGATCGGTCACGAGCGCGGCAGCAGCGCGATCGCCAGCGTGCTCGCCGAAATGCTGAAAACCATGATGCAGCAGGCGGCTTCCTGATCTTCAGTGTCAATTCTCCTGCTTGAGCCCTGCTGAACCGACCGCTTTCGCCCAAAGCGGCAAATCACGGCCGATCCGGACTGCAAAATCAGCCGTCGAGCCAACGTCCGGTTCAACACCCAGCATCTCGAACTGCTTCGTCACGGCGGGCTCCCGAAGATGGTCAGCCAGCGCCGCCGCGACACGCTTTGTAATGTCCTCGGGAAGGCCCGCCGGCCCAACCAGCCCGTTCCAGGTCGTCGTTTCAAAATTCTCGATTCCGCTCTCGGCGATTGTCGGCGTGTCCGGCAATTGCGCAACGCGTGTCTTGCTGGTCACGGCGATGATCTTGATATTCGGGTTGGTCGATTGCGCCAACGCCTCGGACAGATTCGCGAACATCATCGAGACCCGGCCGCCGATCACGTCGTTCAGCGCCGGGCCATTACCCTGATAGGGCACGTGAGTGGCCTCGGCGTTGATGGCTTTGAAGAACATGGCGCCGGACAGATGGCTGATGCTGCCGGCGCCGGCGGATGCGTAACTGAGTTTGCCGGCATTCGCACGCGCATAGGCGATAATCTCGCCGAGAGTCTGCCCCGGTACCGAACGGCTCACCACCAGCACGAATGGGTTGGTAGCGATATTCTTGACCGGGGTGAAATCCGTTACCGGATCGAAGTCCATCTTCTGCAATGCCGGCGAGATCACCATTTGCGGCGCGGCGGCAATCATCAGCGTGTATCCATCCGGCTCGGCGCGGGCGACCAGGCGCGCGGCGATGGCGCCGTTGGCGCCGGTGCGGTTGGTCACAATAAAGGGTTGCCCGAACGCCTTCTGCAGATACTCGGCGGCGATGCGCCCGATCACGTCGGTATTGCCGCCGGCGGCGAATGGGACCACGACCGTGACCGGCCGTATCGGCCATTCAGCGGCGTGCCCATGGCTGGTCGAGAACAGACAAGCGGCAAGTGCGGCACCGAATATGGCTTTTATCACCCCGCGACGACGGCGGGATCCGCATGCGACCTTGCTTGACATATTGTCAGACAATATGAACAACTGCGATGAAGTCAATTCACGACCCTTTGAGATCACCTGATAACCGAATGAATGAATTCGACGTTGCGGTGATCGGAGCTGGGCCTGTCGGCGTCATTTGCGCGCTGGCGCTGGCGCGGCGCGGTCACTCCGTCCTGCTCGTCGAGGCGGAGCAATCCGTCAATCGCAGCCCGCGCGCGGCGACAACGCATCCTGCGACGCTCGAAATGCTGGCCGACCTTGATCTCGTGACCGACGTCATCGGATCCGGGGTAGTCGCGCGGTACTTCCAGTTCTGGGATCGCGCCAGCGGCCGGATGATCGCCCAGTTCGATCACCAAATTCTATCCAACGACACGCGCTATCCTTTCGTCGTGCAATGCGAACAGCACAAGATCGCTAACTTCGGACTGACGCGCCTGCAGGCAATGCCCAAGGTCAGCATCGCGATGCAAACCCGCTTGTCAGGTTTTTCGGATGATGGCGAACGCGTCACCCTCGAACTTGTATCGGGCAGCGAAACTCGACGTCGCGTCGCGGCGTCGTATCTCGTGGGCTGTGACGGCGGCCGCAGCTTTGTCCGCAAAGGCGTCGGGATCGCGTTTGATGGTTTCACACATCCCGAACGGTTTGTCGTGCTGACAACCCCGTTTGATTTCGAGGCCGAGAAGGGATTCTGCTATCGCAACTATTTCTCCGATCCCGATGAATGGGCAAATCTGTTCAAGGTTGCGGGCGACGACGGCCATGGTTTGTGGCGCGTGGTATTTCCGACCCGGATCGACGAAACCGACGAACAGGCGTTGTCTGACGCCGCGGTTCAACATCGGCTGCAAAAATTCTTTCCGCTTGATCGCCCCTATGAGGTGGTTCATCGGAATATTTACAGCGTGCACCAGCGTGTCGCCGCGTCGTTTCGAAAGGGTCGCGTTATGCTCGCCGGCGACTCTGCTCACGTGAATAACCCCATCGGCGGGCTCGGCATGAATTTCGGGATTCACGACGCGGTCAGTCTTGCCTCGTCAATCGACGCGGTGCTGCAGGGCAAGACTGAAGTCGACACTGAAGTCGACCTGGACGCCTATGATCGCTTGCGGCGCCCGCTTAACGTCGAATTCGTGCAAACCCAGACTATTCAGAACAAAAAACGGCTGGAGGAAAAAGACTCCGCCGTGCGCGAGAAGAATTTCGCCGACCTCGCCGCTATGGCAGCCGATCCCATTCGACACCGTGCATTTTTGATGCGCACCTCGTTGTTGGAAAGTGTTCGCACCGGTCCGGACAAAACGTCTCGCTGACCTCGAAAACGCTCTAGAGCAGGGCATCGCTTATTTTTTCAGCGATCATGATGGTCGGGATGTTGGTATTCGCCGTAGGCAGGCGCGGCATCACGGAGGCATCGGCCACGTAGAGATTTTCGCTCCCGATCACCTTGCCGCCGGGATCGACGACCGCGTTGATGTCGGCGGGATCGCCCATCCGGCATGTGCCGGTCGGATGCCAGACACCGAATACGTTGCGACGCACGAAATCCGCCAGTTTTTGCTCGTCCTCGACCACATTCTCAAACCCGGTCCCGTTCAGCAGAAACCGCTTGATCACGAGACGGCGTAGCCCTGCCGGAAGATCGAGAAGCGCGCCCAGCGCTGACGCCGCCAGACCGTTGGCGCGGTTGAATTGGCTGAGCCGCTTGATCCGCGGTGAAAACGACGCCGGAAAGAAATCGCCGGCGGCCGGATTGAGCGCGGGATGAACCACCAGGGCGAACAGCATCTTCACCGCCGCCATCATCCGCTCAAGATCGCGCGGATCCTCCAGCAGATTGAGATCGACCGAGGGATATTGCCGTGGATCCGAAGACGCCAGCGAAAGCCGGCCCGCGGAATAAGGCCGGTTGCACCAGAGAAAATAAAGACCGAGCCGGGCGCCGAGCGCGTGCCACCCGGCACGGGCCGACGCGGTGATATACATATCGGAGCGGTCGCAACCATCCAGCGCGGAAGAATAGCGCAGCGCGACGAAGCTCGCCCGCCGCTGTGAGATGGGCAACCGCAGCGGTCGCGGCAGGAACTGACAAAAAGTCAGCGCGGGATGGTCGCGCAGATTGCCGCCCACACCCGCGCGGTCGATGACAACATCGATCCCAAGCGCGCGAAGGGCTGGGGCCGGTCCTATTCCGGCCCGCATCAGGATCGCCGGAGACAGGATGGCGCCGGCCGTGACGATGACCCGGCGAGCACGGATGAAGATGCTCTCGCCGTCCCTGATGACGCGAACCCCGTCGGCGCGACGGCCGTTCATGACGAGACCCTCGACGTGAGTGCTGGTCCAGACCGTCAGATTGCGGCGCCGGCGCGTCGCGCTATCCAGATAGGCCGATGCGGCCGAAACCCGGCGATCTCTCAGGTTCGAGAAAGCCGGCGGGAAGATGCCGTCCTCGAACTCGCCGTTCTGGTCCTGCCGGAACGGAACGCCACTGGCCGCGAAGGCCTCGCCAACAGCCGTCCCGAACGGCGGCCAGTTCGGTTGAGAAATCCGGCGAATCGGGATCGGCCCGTCGCTGCCGTGCAACGGTCCCTCGAAATCAAGATCGGTTTCCAGCTTGCGGAAATACGGCAGCACATCGTCCCAGCCCCACCCCCGGGCGCCGAGATCACGCCACTCATCATAGTCGCGCGGCAGGCCGCGATTGGCCGACTGGACGTTGATGCTGGAGCCGCCGCCGATCACGCGGCCTTGTTCATAGGCGCGCGATAGCGTCTGCCCGTCCTTTGCTCTCCCCGTCGACACGCTCAGACCGGGCCAGATGTAGCGATCGCCGAAGAACACCGGCATCGGATAGCTGTCGAGGATCTCGGCAGGCTCCGCTCCCGGCAGGGTATCCTGGCCCGCCTCGATCAGCAGCACGCGGCGATCGCCATTGGCCGAAAGGCGATTGGCCAGCACGCAGCCGGCGGATCCGCCGCCGACAATGACGTCGTCAAACTGCGGATCGTTCATCGTTTCGGTGCTTTCACGGAATCACAAAATCAAGTCTGGCAACCAATCGCGGCCGGGTTTCCCCCGCCGCCGCTTCCGCGATCAGCGGAAATCTCCCTTGGTTTCGGGGATCAAAAACGCGCCGATCAGGTAGATCGCGAAGATCACGGCTACGAAAATCGACAAGGACATCGGGATCTGTGCCGGACCTGCGCTCGCGAGCGAAACAAAGGTCGGCATCATGCCGCCCAGCGCGAAACCGATATTCCAGGACAGCCCGGTACCGCTGGCGCGGATCTCGGTCGGAAATCGCTCATTGAGAAAGATGAGGATCGGCGCGTAGCCGGCATTTCCGAGAAAGGCGATCGCCAACGCATACAGCGTAATGGTTGATGTGTCGGTGGCTTTCGCGAGGCCGAGATAGCAGACCGGCAACAGAACCAGCATGCAGACCCCGACCAGAAGAAACGTCTTCTTGCGGCCGATCATATCGCTCAGAGCACCGAAAAATACTGCCGAGATCAGCGCAATCACGCTCGCGCCCATCAGGATCAGCGACGAGATGCTGTTGGGAACGGCGTTCACCACCTTGAGAAAGGACGGCAGATAGCCTGACGTCAGGTAATAGCCGGCGCCGCCGCCGAACGTAATCAAGAGGTTGAGCAGCAGGACGTTGCGGTACTGGCTCGAAAACAACAGCTTCACCGGCGACTGCGTCGCTGTGATCGTGCCGGCGGCCTTGCGCTTCTGCTGCTCCTTGAAGAATGGCGACTCCTCGAGATTGTTGAAGATGAACCAGCCGAGCAGCGAACTCAGCAACCCCGAAAAGAACATGCAGCGCCATCCCCACACCGCGAACGCGTCCCCGGGAAACAGCGATGACATGACCAGGAATATGGACGAGGCCAGCAAGGCCCCGATGCCGGCGCCGCCGCCGCCGACCAGACCGGACATCGCGCCACGCCGGTTGGGCGCAGCCCACTCCGTGCCGATGGTATGGGTCGAGGCGACCACACCGCCGACAAATATACCTTGAACTAGACGCAAAATCAGGAACAGGCCGGGCGCGAAAAGTCCGGCCTGGGCGATCGTCGGCAGCAAGCCGAACGCCGCGGTGCTGATCCCGACGCCGACGATGGCCACGAACATCGCGTTCTTGCGGCCGTGAACATCGGCATAATGACCGAACACCGCCGAACCGACCGGGCGCATCAACAGCGTCACCGCGAATGACGCATACACCGCGGCCAGCGACAGCGTGGGAACGCTTGAGGGAAAGAACAGCGCGCCGACGACCGGCGCCACATACAACAGGATGAACAGGTCGAACAGATCGAGCGACCATCCCAGCACCGACGCTATGATCGCAGTCCTCATCTGCCGGCCTGCAACGGGGGACACCGTTTCGGCGCCCTCTAGATTCGCGATGGTCATTTCATTCCTCCCTGTTTCACCCCAACCTTATTCCTCAGCGCCCGATGAATTTCGGCGGGCGTTTGGCGTTGAAGGCCTCGACGCCTTCCTTGAAATCCTCCGATTGACGCAGACGGCTGTAGCAATGGCCTTCCAGCTCGATCGCGACCGTCAGCGTCGAGTCTTCCGTGTCGTTGAGCAGCTTCTTTGCGGTGCGCTGCGCCAGCGGCGCGAAGGTACGCAGCTCATCGACGAGCTTGTCGGTGGCCTTCTCGAGCTCGGCGTCGGGCACGCATTCGGTCGCAATGCCCCAGTCGAACGCTTGCTTGGCGGGAATGCGCTTAGAGCGCATCACGATGTCCTTGGTGCGGGTGATCCCGATCATCTTCTGTAAACGCGCCGAACCGCCCGATCCCGGAATCTGGCCGAGCTTCTGTTCCGGCAGCGCGTACAGCGTCGTCTCCGAGGCGATCCGGAAATCGCAAGCCAGCGACAGCTCGAAGCCGACCCCGAAGCAATAGCCGCGGTTGGCGACAATGACCGGCTTGGCGCAGCGCGTCGGCGAGGCGATATTCCAGGCCAGCTTGGAGACCTTCTCCGGGGTCGCCTCCATGAAGCCGCCGATATTGCCGCCGCTGGAAAAATGCTCGCCGACGGAGCGGACCACGATAATCCGCACGCGGTCATCCTCATCGAGCGTCTCGAACACCAGCCGCAACTGATCGCGCTGCGGCATCGAGACGACGTTGTAGGGCGGCCGGTTGAGAATGATGTCGGCGCGCTCATGCGCTTCATCGATTTCGACCTCGAAACCGTCGAGCTTGGCGAGACGCCGATCTTCAAAATTGTAGGGAGTGGACATCGTTGTTTCCTTTCTTGCTTTCTCGGGAGTTGTTACGCCGCGCTGGATGGCGGGGTGTGTTCGCGCTGGTAGTCGCCGGCGACGAGCAGGCGGCGCAGCAGCTTTCCGACCGGAGATTTCGGCAGGGCATCGACAAACACGAAGCGCCGGGGCCGTTTGAAGTTCGCCAATCCGGACGTCCTGCAGAACTGCTCGAGATCCTGCTCGGTGACGGGACCCCTGCGTTTCACGAACGCCGTGACGACCTTGCCCCACTTCTCGTCGGCCAGACCGACGACGGCGACTTCAAGCACGGCCGGGTGCAGCGAAAGGCAGCTTTCGATTTCGACCGGCGAGACGTTCTCGCCTCCGGTAATGATCATGTCGTCGACACGGCCGGTGACGAACAGATCGCCGTCGCGATCGACAAAACCAGTGTCGCCGGTGAAATACCAGCCGTCGCGCAGCGATTTGGCGTCCGCCTCGGGGCGGCGCCAGTAACCCTCGAACGATTCATCGCCGGCCAGCAGCGCGACGATTTCGCCCTCTTCATTAGGAGACGCCAATTCTGCCGCCGATCGGGCGTTCAGCCTCACCACCCTTATTTGCTGATTGATGCCGGCCTTGCCGGCCGAACCGGGCTTGGCCGGCGCGTTCTGGTCGATGGTGAAAGTGTAAATCTCCGAACTGCCGTAGTGATTCACGAACAGCTCGGGCCGGAACGCCTCGTTCAGCGTCTTCAACAATCCGTCGGTCATCGACGCGCCGGCAAAGCCGAGTTTTCGCACACTCGATACGTCGGTCGATCCGAACTCCCTTGCATGCACGAGATCGTGATAGAGCGTCGGCACCAGATAGAGATTGCTGATCTTCTCAGCTTCGATCAGCGCCAGCGCCCGCGCGGTGTCGTAGCGCGGCAGACAGACGAAGGTGCCGCCGATCAGCGACATCGCGATCAGCGAGCGAACGCCCATGGTGTGATAGAGCGGCATCACGCCGAGCGTGCACTCGCCCCGCCGGTACAGATTTTGCGCCACATGGGCGATGCCGGCGGACCGTTCGGCGCGGTGACGCCGCGGCACGCCCTTCGGCCTCGATGTGGTGCCGGAGGTGTAGAGCATGATCGACCAGGCTTCGGCGCTGACGCGCGGCGTCACGTCAACGGCCAGTTCCGCGACCATGCGGTCGAACAGGAAGGCGTCGGCCGCATCGCCGCCGCCCGCATAAATTCGCGGCAAATGGCGCGCGCGCTTTGACTGTTCAACGGTCTGCGCCGACACATCCTGGTATACGACGGCGCAAGATTCGGAATCTTCGATGCAGAAATCGAGTTCGTCCGCCTTGGCGCGCCAGTTCACCGGCGTGATCACGATGCCGGCCAGTTGACAGGCCCAATGCAAGGTGGCGGCCGCCTCGCAATTCTGCAGCATCGTGACCAGGTGATCGCCGGGCTTGAGGCCGATGCGGTCGAACGACGCGACCAGCGACGAGATCCGTGCGTACCACTGCGCGTAGGTCAGTCGAATGCCGTCATCGACGATCGCGGGCGCATTGGGATCACGCGCCACGCTGGCGACAAAGCTTGTTCCAAGATCAAGCATCTGTTTTCTCTCTGCTCTGATCCGCCAATTCCGCCGCGGCCTCCAGCGCCGCACGCACGATCGGCGCATAGCCGGTGCATCGGCACAAATGACCGCTCAACAAATCGCGGATGCTCTCCTCATCCGGCCGTGGATGTTCGCGCAGGAAGCTGTCGAGCGACATCAGGATCCCGGCGGTACAGAAGCCGCACTGCAGCGCGTGATTGCGCTTGAACGCCGCTTGCAAGACGCCAAGACTCCCCGCCGACGGCGCGAGGCTTTCCACGGTGCGGATTTCACAGCCGTCGATCTGCACCGCGAGCGTGAGGCAGGCCCGCGCCGGCTGGCCGTCGATCTCGACGGTACAGGCGCCGCACACGCCATGCTCGCAGCCGACATGGGTGCCGGTCACCCCAATCTGATGCCGCAGAAAATCCGTCAGCAGCAGCCGCGGCTCGGCCTCGCCGGCGCATGGCTTGCCGTTCAGCGTGAAGCGGACATCGTGTCGCCGGCCGGCCTGCAATCGGCTCATGGCAGCACCTCCCGCATCAGATCGCGGCCGATCATGCGCACGAGGTCGCGGCGATAGCGCGCCGTCGCGTGGACATCGTCGCGGGCGTTAAGCTCGTAGGCGAATTCATTCAGCGCGTCGTCGAGCGCGCTACCTTCGAGACGCGGAAAATCGCGCGCCGCCGGCATATCCGCGACGCCGCCGACAGCGAGGCGGACCCCATCAGCCGTTGCCACGGCCGCGCAGGCGACAATAGCGAAGTCGCCGTGACGACGCGCCACCTCACGGAAGGCACAGCGTCTCGCGGCGGCCGGAAGCGATATCGCTTCGATCAATTCGTCGTCGGTGCGCGTCGTCGCCATCATGCCGGCGAAGAAATCCTTGGCCGCCACCCGCCGGCGCTTTTTGGCGCTGCGCAGATGCACCTCGCCGCCGAGCGCCCGCAGCACCAGCGGCAACTCGGCGCTGGGATCGGCATGCGCGATCGATCCGCAGACCGTTCCCCTGCTTCGGGTCTGCACATGGCCGGTCCACGGCAATGCCAGCGCGACCAGCGGCAGGCTGCCGCCAAGATCAGGCCACGCCAGCAGCGCGGCCTGGCGGACACCGGCCCCGATCATGATCGCGTCGCCCTTGCGTTCGATGCGAGCCAAGTCCTGCAGCCGCATGATATCGATCAGCGTCCTGGGCCTGGCGAGACGCATGTTGAGCATCGCCATCAGCGATTGCCCGCCCGCCACGATGCGGGCGTCGGTGCCTTCGCGATCCAGCACCTCGAGCGCTTCGTCGAGATGTTGCGCCCTGACATAGTCGAATGCGGCAGGCTTCATCGCGGCCCTCCGAACCAACGGCGCAGTTTCAACAGCAGGGACGAAGGCGATGAATCGGCTGCGCCGCCGCCCGCCTGCCGCGCCAGCGCCGCGAAAAATTGCCCGATGATCACCCGCGCGGCGCCATCGAGCAGGCGGCCGCCGATGCTCGCCACCTTGCCGCCGATCGCTGCCTCGTAGACGTAGCGAATCGATGTGCCGCCATTCCCGGTCGGAACGAGCGTAATGCGTCCTTCGCCGCCGCCAAATCCGAGCGCGCCTTCGGCTGATCCCCCGAGCGTGACCGCACGCGGCGGATCGAGGTCCGACAATGTCACGTCAGCACGATAGCGTCCTTTGACGGGACCGATGCCGATGGTCACATCGGCGCGGAAATGCGTGTCCGATATTTTCTGAACGCTGTGGCAGCCGGGGATCACGGCCCGCAGCGTCTCGGGGTCGAGCAGCATCGCCCAGACCCGCTCGGCTGGTGCGCCGACTACAGCCTCGCCTTCGCCATGCAGGCGCCGGTCGCCACCCTGCTTCTGGATAGCCCCGCTCGCGCGGCCCACCGGTGGCGCGGGTTCTTCGCCGCGCACGATCTGCGCGAGTTTGGCCGGCACCAGCGGCAACGTGATGTCTTTCACGCCGAGTGCGTCGGCGACGGCATTGGCGATACAGACCGGCGTCGACATGCAATTGCCCTCGCCGACACCCTTGGCGCCCAGTGGCGTGACCGGTGACGGCGTCTGCATATGGAGAATGAGCGGGTCAGGTATTTCCGCCGTGGTCGGCAGCAGATAGTCGGCAAAAGTCCCGGTCAGAAAACTGCCGTCGGGGCCATAGGCGTATTCTTCATAGAGCGCAGCACCGACTGCCTGCGCGAAGCCGCCGCGAACCTGGCCGTCGACCATGGCCGGATGCAGGATGGTCCCGCAATCGTGCATGGTGACGTAGCGGTCGATCCGCGTCTGCAGCGTGGTGCGATCGATCTCGACGCCGCAAAAGTCAAAGATGAAGCCATGGCAGAGCGAAGAATTGATATGGTCGTCGTCGTCGGGCGCGGTGAGTTCCGGCGGACTCCAGAAAACGGTTTCGCGAATGGTTTGTCCGACGCCGTCGGGCAGCGCGCCCGGCGACCAGTGGCTCAGGCCCGCTACCCGTGAGAACGATACTTTATTGTCGGGATTGCGCTTCGATCTGACCTGGCCGCCGGCAAAGACGATATCGTCAGCTTCGGTGTTCAACTGGCTTGCGGCGATGCGCGCGAGTTTTGTCGCGATGCGCTCGGCGGCGAGCTTGGCGGTGCCGGCAACGGCCGGCGCGAAGCGGCTGGCGTAATTGCCTGACGCGATCGACCAGGCGTCCTTGGCGGTATCGATTTCGGTGTTGACCCTGACATCGCCGGGCGTGAGACCGAAGACATCAGCCACCACCTGCGACAAAACGGTGCGATGGCCCTGCCCTTGCGGCACTGAGGCGACGTGCACGGTGACGCTGCCGACCGGATCGATCGCGACCGTCGCGGTGGCCTGGGCGCCGTTCTTCGGCCCCGCCTTGCGGCGCTCGGCCGGAGTGAGCACGGTCGTGATGTAACCCATGTTGGATACACTGGGCTCGACCACCGCCGTAAAGCCGATACCGTAGAGACGCCCCTGCGCGCGCGCCGCGTCACGGCGCGATTTGAGCTCCGCCAGCTTGCCTTCGTTGACGCCGCGCCTGATCGCCTCCTGGTAATTTCCGGAGTCGAGCAACGCGCCGCTCGCGGTTCGGTACGGAAACGCATCGGCGGGAACGAGGTTGCGGGTGATCACATCCAGCGGATCGAGGTCAAGCTCGACCGCGATGCGCTGAACCAGGCGCTCAAGCGCGAAGTAGACTTGCGGGCCGCCGAAGCCACGGTTCAATCCGGTCGGCGTCTTGTTGGTGACGACGACGCGATTACGAACCGCGAGATGGCGGATGTCATAGGCACCGGTCAGATTGCCGTGCATGCGATACAATGTCGCCGGCTCCGGCGCGCGCAGATGCGCGCCGCAATCCTCGACCTGGTCCCAATCGAGCGCGAGGATACGGCCGTCATCGGCCACGGCAGCATGCAGCGTCGTGGCCCGGTTGGTGGCGGAAACCGAGGCGGTCAGGTGTTCGAGCCGGTCCTCGATCCATTTGACGGGACGCCCCGCCGCGCGCGCGGCCGCGGCAATCAGGACGATATAGGGGAATATCCCCTGCTTGACCCCAAAACTGCCGCCGGAATCCGGCGGCGTTCGCAATCGCAGCCGATTGCCGGGAACTTTCAGCGCGCGGGACAGTACCGCATGGATGCTGAAGGGGCCCTGGAAATTGGCGAGCACATCGTAGGCGTCCTCGCCCGGATCATAGTCGGCGACCAGGCCATAGGTCTCGATCGGCGTGCATGAATTGCGGGGATAGCGGATATCGATACTGATCCGATGCGCCGCCGACGCAAAGGCCTGCTCGGGGTTGCCATAACGAAAGGTCCGGTCGCTGGCGACGTTGCCCTTGAAGCCGTCGTGCAGCACCGGTGCATCCGCGCTCAGCGCGGCAAGCGGATCGATCACCGCGGGCCGCGCCTGGTACTGCACCTCGATCAGATCAACGGCGTCTTCGGCCAGATAGCGATCGGTGGCAACGACGACGGCAACGGGTTCGCCGACATAGCGCACCCGCCCGACCGCGATCGGCCAGCATTCCACTGGCGCCTTGACGCCGACCACAAGGCTGGAGGTGAGCGCCTTGACATCATCGCCGTCAAGCACGGCGACGACGCCTTGGGCACGTTTGGCAGCGGAGGTTTCGATGGAGACGATATCCGCATGCGCGTGCGGCGAACGCAGGATCGCGGCGTGGAGCGTACTCGCATGAACGCCGATATCGTCGATGAAGCGGCCGCGTCCGGTCAGCAGCGCCGAATCCTCGACGCGCGGAATCGACTGCCCGACCCACGCCGAGCCTTGTTCTTTGCTGGCCAAATCCTTGCTACCCAGGGATTCCTTGCCGGCAAATGCGTGGCTGGCGGCTTCCGCCATCCCGAAAAATCCTCCCGCGCATTCTGGATGCGTCAGGAGAAGTTATCTAACCGCGTCGCCCGTTGCGGCCATACCGTCCGATCTCAAAACTTACCATCCCGTCTCATTTTCGCGGTTGCAATGCAGCATCAACTGGCGAGACGGGAGACGTTTCGGAACTCGCGCGGACTGACCCCGGCATGATTACGGAAAAAGCGCGTGAAATGAGCCGGAGCGGCAAAGCCGAGCGTTTGGCTGATGTCGCACAGGCTTGCGGTTCGATTGAGCACCGCATCGACCGCCTGCTCCATGCGCACGACGTTCTGGTAAACCTTCGGTGGCACGCCGATCGAGGATTCGAACAACCGGAACAAATGCGACCGCGACAGACCCGCTTCCTTTGCCACGGCATCGAGCCCGACGTGTCGCGTTTCGGTCCGCATCGAGGCCGCCACCTTGCGGATGCGCCAGTCACCCGAGCGAACGTTCATTTCCCGGATCGAAGCCGGAAAACTGCGCCACGGCGTGAAGCGCTCGATCACCGCGATCATCAAATCGGATAGCATCGCTTCGTGGGCGGCCCGTGCGTCCGGACGCGCCATCATATCGGCCGCGAGATTCATCGCGAGGCCACGGATGCGCGGCGAGACATCGCCGGAGGGATGGGTGAAAAAGCCAGGCGCGCCGCTCGCGGCCCAGCCCGGCCGGAACGCCTTCAGCCATTCCGGTTCGATATACAGCGCCAGAATGACGGTACGCGGCCGCGCGGGATCATGGACGTAGGCATGCGGCTGCCAGCCATTGACCAGCACGGCGGTCTGGTTGGTGAGCGGGTAGACCTTGTCGCCGACGACAAACTGGGTGTCCGCGCCCTCGACCTTCAACAATACATGGCAATGCGGGTGCGCGTGGCGCACCAGCGACCAGTCCATATCGAGAAGCGCGACCCGGCCAAACGCTCCGTGCGCGATACGCAACGCTGTCGACATAGCCATCTCTCCCAGATTGAGACGGGCGCGCCAACTCAGGGCGCGCGGCCGTCTATCTCATTTCCCCGTTACACGTTCGCCGGCTTGGCCAGCGTTTTTTTTAATTGAACCGCTCGATTTTCCTCAGCTCGCGACGATCCGCGCAAAGGCGGCCTTGGAATCATCCTGAATCTCGCGAGCGAGATCGATATTTTCGATGCCCTTCACATGGATGCGCTTGAATTCCATCGGCTCGGTTGAGAGCGGCTTGGTCGCGTCGATGCCCATTTTGGCGCTGATGCCATCCGCCGAAGACGGATCGAGCTTCGAGCCCTGGGCACCGGAGACGACGACGAGATCACGATCGGCCTGGAAGCGCGTCGCAATCGCCCATTCGATCTCGTTGGGGTCATCGATATCGACATCCATGTCGACCACCACCACCTGCTTGATGTCGTAGTGACCGCCGAACGCACCCATGATGATGTTCTTCGGCTCGCCTTGGCTCGCCTTGTCGATCTTGACCGCGAGGTGATAGCGGCAGGTGCCGCCGCGGGTCAGGCGGACGTCGCGCACCGAGGGAAAGCTGCGTTGCAGATGTTCCAATAGCGTTGCTTCGCGGGGAATCCCGCCGAGCAGAAGATGCTCGACGCCGCCGCCGACGATGGTGTGAAAAATCGGATTCTTGCGATGCGTGATCGCGTCGACATGAATGACTTCGCGGTCGGCACGAGGACCATAATATTGCGGAAACTCGCCAAACGGCCCCTCCGGTTCGCGAACCTTAGGGAGGATCCGGCCTTCGATCACGATCTCGGCGTGGGCGGGCACGCGAACCGCGTTGGTCCGGCATTTGACCATTTCGATGGGCTGACCGAGCAGCGCTCCAGCGATTTCCATTTCGTCATCATCGAGCGCGGCGATGGCCTGCGATGCCAGAATGCAGGCCGGATGCACGCCGATGACCAGCGCGATCTCCAGCGCCTCGCCGGCCTCCTCGGCCATCCGGAAATAGTGCCGCGTGTGCCGCGGCAGCAGCAGCACGCCAATGCGATCGGGGCCGCTGACCTGGCAGCGGTGAATCGAAACATTCTGAATGCCGGTCACTGGATTGCGAGCGATCAAGAGCGCCGCCGTAATATAGGGGCCGCTGTCGAGTTCGTTGTGCTTTGGAATTGGCAATTGCCGCAGCAGATCGACGTCGCGATGGACGACGTCCTGCACCGGCGCCGCCGCCACCTCGATCCACGGCAGCGGATGACGGACGGCATTCTGGAAACGGGACAACAGTTCACCACTGGGAACGCCGAGGGAATCGGCGATCCAGCCGCGGTCGGCGAACAGATTGGCGACCACGGGAATGTCGTGCTGGCCCGGCTTGGGGAACAGCACGGCGCTTTCCAGTTCAAGCTTCTTGGCCACCGCCGCCAATTCGTCGATCAGCGAAACACCCTCGCGAGCGACCACCAGCCGATCGGTCGCTACCAGCCGCTGCAGCCAGCTCCGCAAATCCGGATGCTGCCAGTTGCGGGCGGTCGCGGGTTTAGCCCGGCCTGGTTCCATCATTGCCTCCATGGGGCGTTGCCCAAGCCTATGAAAATGGCCAGAGCACTTCGACGAGAGCACTTGGACCAGAGCACTGGAAATTCGGACGATCAAGCGCGGTTCCGCTGTGTTGCAGCGCAACCAGCATCAGCCGTCACATGGCCAAGCCCAAACGTAAGAGTCCAATCGGATCAGAACAAATAATTGATTTTTATGTTTATCATCATCAATAATGATAGCTTAACTGCGGCCCAAAAGCGAGAAGCGGCATGGATTTCAAGCAGATGCAATATTTCCTCTGTCTCGCGCAGGAGGGAAATGTCACCCGCGCCGCCCGTCAGCTCAATATCGTTCAACCGGCCCTAAGCATGCAGATCGCCAAGCTGGAGAAGTCGCTGGGCAAGCAGCTGTTCCACCGCGCCTCGCGCGGCATGTCGCTGACCCCGGCGGGTGAGGCGCTGGTGCAGCGCATCACCCCGATCATGACGGACATCGACCGCGTCCGCGACGAGATCACGCAACTCGACGGCCAGGTATCGGGCCGGGTCAGCATCGGCATGATCACCTCAGTGGCGCAAAGCACGCTGCCGGCGTCGTCGGCGAGGATCGCGGCCAAATATCCCGAAATCCATCTTCTGGTCTGCGAAGGCTATTCCGAGACTATGCTGGAGTGGGTGACGGCCGGACAGCTCGATATCGCCATCGTCAACACGCCGGCGCCGCGGCTGATGCCGGCCGCGCGGCATATTCTGGATGAAGAGATGTTGCTGGCGCACGGCGCGGGCAACCGGCTGGCGTTGCCCAAGGTCATCTCTTTCGACCGGCTCGAAGGCCTCGACCTCGTGATTCCGTCGCGGCGCCACGGGCTGCGGCGAATATTGGACGATGCGGCTGCGGAGGCGGGTTTCAGCCTGAAACCCAGGCTAGAGATCGACACGTTGTCGGCGATCTGCGAGGTGGTCGCGACCACGGATCTCCTGACCGTATTGCCCGGCATCGTGCTGCATTCGACCCTGTCAGCAGGACGGATCAAGGCGCGTCGTCTGCGCAATCCCTCGATCGTCCGCTCGGTGGCCTGGGTGACAAATCCGCGGCGCAGCGTGTCGGCGGCGATGGCAGCCGTCATGGACATCATCGCCGAGGATCTGACCAAGGCGGCAACCTCAGCCTCGCGTCTGGTCAGGCGCTGAGCAGGCGACGATCAGCCGAGATCGGCCATGACACGGCGATACTGGTTGGGCGACGTTCCCGTGTGCTGCTGAAAAAACCGGGTGAAATTACTCTGGGCACTGAAGCCCAGATCTTGCGAAATACTGCCGATTTCGTGTCCGTGTTGGCGCAGCCGGCCGACCGCGGTTTCCACCCGCAGCGCGTTGACATAGACGCGGGGGCTGACGCCGGTACAACTGCGAAAGAGATGATTGAAGTGAGGCCGGGACAGACCGCAGCCCCTGGCCAAATCATCGAGATCGACCGCGTCGGCCGCCAATTCGCGCATCCGCCGCAGCGCCCGGCCGATGCGATAGTCGCGCGGTCCGCGCGGCCTGTGCACGCCCGCGGCGCGATCGCGCCAGTCCGAAAACCCGTACGCGACGTTGAGGCAAAGCTCGAGAATCAATTCCCGCAGCTCGTCCTGCCGGTCGCAAGGATCCGCCATCCGCCGCACCACACCGGCGCGAAGCCGATCGATCTCGCTTGATATCGCGATCCCGGCGCGCGGAAAGAAGCCGGGCTCGGAGCAATGGACGAAACTGCGATCCGCATCCGCGAGCCAGCCGGGTTCGATATAAAGCGCCAGGAACAGCGTCCGCTCAGCGCCGTCGCGATGCACATAGGCATGCGGCTGCCACGAATTGACGGCGACAAGGGTGTCGCCTCGCAACGGAACTGTCTGCCCCTCGACCACGAAATTCTGGTCCGGGCCGCTCGCCTTGAAGATCAGGTGATAATGCGGATGCGCATGGTCCACCAGCGAGGTATCCATGTCGAGAAGCGCGACGCGTCCAAAGCGGCCCCGCACGATGCTCAAAGCCCTGGTCAAACTGATATCTCCGACCGGAGGTCATCCAAATCCGGTTTAGTCAGCTTCAAGGATACGCCGGATCGCCGACGACCGGTATGTGTCCGGGGCCAGAAAATCATCCGAAATGACAAATCGGCCGCGCCGCAGCAAAGCGCCGCCGCAGTGAACCAGGCCGTCGACTAACCGCCAACCTCCGGCGCGTCGGCCACGATCACCTCAACCGGCGTCGGTTCAAAACCGGCGGCCGGATTGTGCTGCTGCGGACAGTTCGAGATGACCACGAGGACCGGCATCTCGGCTCTCAACACGACGTAATCGCCGGCTTTGGAGATGCCCTCGGCGATAGTGACGTCGCCCTCGGCGGTGAATGGCACCCGCATGAAGAAATTGATGTTGGAGACGATTTCCGAGGGAGCCAGCGCCCATTTGGCAAGTTCCGCGATGAAATTCGTCCGGCAGCTTTCGGTCTTGATGACGCCGTACCGCACCTTGTCGATCTCGCAGCTACAGCATCCGGCGAGCGTATCGTGATAGCCGCAGGTATCATCGAGCACCGTCATCATCACGCGGGCGAGGTCCGAATAGATCTTCGAGCCCTTGGTAATGTAGAGCGACTTGTTCAGCTTGACGGTGTTCGGAAGGTTGATGCGGTCCAGCGGCAATTCGGCGCTGTAGCACAGGAAATCGATCGCCTGCTGGCCCCTGGTGTCAATCAGCGTCAAGGTCTGGCCGGGTTCGAGACGCGCAGACCATCGTCCTTTCGCCGCTACCGTTTCGCGCCGAATGATTGTGCCCTGATTGGCTTGCGTGCCAGCGCCCATTTTTTACCCTTGCATGTCGTGAGACGAACGCCTGGCGGCCGATCCGGCGCCAGTCGCGTCGTTTCAGCATTCCATAAAAATAGCGATATGTGAATGTTTACATCAAGTCCTGGAGAAGCAAGTTCTGGAGAAGTATGTGTCAGCTGGCGCCTGCGATGGGCGGTTCGCGATGGAGCCGAGCCATGCGACGATCGCCTGCCCGATCTCGTGCGGCGAATCTTCCTGCAGGAAATGCCGGCCGCGCACGGTCACTTCCTGCTGGTTGTTCCAGGTGCGGCAATAATCGCGAAGATTCCCGAAAATGACGGCGCCGGGATCGCCGTTGATGAACAGCTTCGGGACATCGCTGGTTTCCATCCAATGCGCATAAGCCTCTACAATCCCACGCATGTGCTCCGGTTCTCCACCGATCAGGATTTCGCGGGGAAACGTCAGCATCGGCCGCCGGTCTTCGCCGGGTTTGAGGAACGGCCGGCGATAGGCGTTCATTTCCTGGCCGGACAGCGGGCGAATGATCCACTGAGGAAGCAGGGTTTCGACAAAGACGTTTTGCTGCAGCACCATGTCCTCGCCCTCGGATGAACGAAGCCGTTCAAACAAGCCACGTTGAACCGGATTGAACTCGTCCCAACTGCGTGGCCGCACGGTGGTCTCGAAGTAGACGATCCCGCGCATGGCGTTCGGGTGGCGGCACGCCCAGTCCATCGACAGAGCCCCGCCCCAGTCGTGCCCAACCAGGACGACATTGTCGGCGATGCCGAGTTTTTCGAGCAGGCCCTCGACATAGCGCCGATGCTGCAGAAAGCCGTAACGCTGGGGATCGCTGCCACCGAGCTTTTCGGAATCTCCCATTCCGATCAGGTCTGGAGCGATACAGCGGGCGCCTTGCGCCACCATCGGCATGATGTTGCGCCAGATGTAGGACGACGTCGGATTGCCGTGAAGGAACACAACCGGCGGCCCGATGCCAAGTTCGACATAGGCCATGCGCTTGCCGTGAACATCGCAAAACTTCTTCGGAAGCTCTTGCGTCGAAAACATGTCGTCCCTCCTTTTCCTCTGTTCCCGCGGATTCGCCCGCCCCCGGTCCACCGCACATAACCCTTCCAATTTTGGCTGCTAGCTGCGAAAATCGGCAGGTATCCTTCCGATTTTGGTTGGGGGTTGAATGGATCGTCTTGAAGCCATGTCCATCCTGTTAGCCGCCGCCGAGACCGGCAGTCTTTCGGCGGCGGGCCGGCGGCTGGGAAAACCTCTCACGACAATCAGCCGCAAAGTGGTCGAGCTCGAAACGCATCTGAACGTTCGATTGCTGAATCGGTCCGGCCGCCGGCTCTCCTTGACCGACGCCGGCCGATCCTATGCGCAGGCGTCGAAGCGCATTCTGGAGGACGTGCGCGAGGCCGAACGCAGTGCGTCCGGCGAATATTCCGAGCCGAAAGGCGACCTCGTGATCACCACGTCATTGATCCTGGGACGTCAGCACGTGCTGCCGATCGTCGCCGAATTCCTTAAAGCCAATCCAGGCATCAACGTCGAGCTGCTGCTCGCCAATCGCGTCGTCAATATGATGGAAGAACAGGTCGATCTCGCGATCCGCATCGGCAACTCACCCGACAGCAGCCTGATCGCGATCCATCTGGGTTCGACCCGGCGCGTCGTTTGCGGCAGCCCCGCCTACTTTAGCACGCATGGTATTCCCAGAACGCCGGCCGATCTCGCGAAGCATGATTGCGTGACGATCGGCGGCTTCATGTCGCCCGGCACCTGGACATTCAGGTCCGGAAAGTCGGAAATAAAAGTACCGGTTCGCTCGCGTCTGGTCGTGAGTACGGCGGAGGCCGCGCTGGACGCCGCGATCGCGGGGGTTGGCATTGTCAGCGCCCTCTCGTTCCAGCTCCCGGCGGCGATCGCGGCCGGGCAGCTCAAAATCGTGCTTCGGGATTTCGAACCCGAGCCGATGTCCGTGGATATGCTCTATGTCGGCGGCCGCCTGATGCCGCGGAAGCTTCGCGCCTTCTGCGACTTCGCCGCGCCACGTCTGCGGGCAACGCTTTCCCGGCCCATCGACATCAGACAAAAAAATCATCCGAAATGATAAATCGGCCGCGCTGCAATAAAGCGCAGGTGTCCGCGGCGGACTATGCTGTCCCTCAAACACCAAGCGCCGGACCACGCCGGCCAGCAAAGCCATGAGGGAGAGAGACGATGGATGTCGTATTTCAGGATTCAGAGCGCGACCGCCGGGAACAGCAACGTCAGCAACTGTTCCGCGACAAATTCGTCGCGGAAACCCCACCCTGGTATCATGGCGCCATCCACCTCGGCTTTACGCTGCTGGTCACGGGCGTTGCGATGTGGCTGTGCTGGAACCGCATCCACCACGCCGGCCTCGAATGGCTGCTGGCGATCCCGATCGCGCTGTTCGGCAACTGGATCGAATGGGCCGCGCATCGCTATATCCTGCACCGTCCCGTCAAGGGGCTGGAGATGATCTACAAGCGCCACTGCACGGTGCATCACCAGTTTTTCACCCATCACGACCTGACCTATCACGGCCACAAGGAGTGGCGCGCGTTGTTGTTCCCGCCTTTCGCTCCGCTCGGTTTCGTGCTGGCCGCGCTGCCGCCGGCATTCCTGCTCGGCATCGTGATCTCGGCCAATGCCGGATACATCACCGTGTTCACGATGGCGGCCTATTACCTCATGTACGAGGGCCTGCACACGCTGTCGCATCTCGACGACGCGCGGCATCCCTATCTTCGATATATCCCGCTCATCAATACCGTGCGCCGGATGCACACCATTCATCACGTGCTCGGCTTCATGCAGACGCGGAATTTCAATCTCACATTCCCGATTTGCGACGCCCTGCTCGGCACCAGCGATCTCGACCGCGGGCTGGTCGGCACGTTGTTCAACGGCAACTCCAACAAATACATGCGCAAGGACCTGTTGCCGCATGATCCCGGCATCGCCGTGCCACAGCTCGACGGCCGCGAGAGCGAGCATCCAAAGATCGCCTGATCTGGCGATGCAGCGAGCGTGGCCCCATCGGCGCGCAAGAAGTTAAACAAACAGCGCCATCAGCGGCCTCGACGAGTTCCCACCTGATGGCGACAGCGACGATCAGTTTAAAAATCGCCTCAAATGCGGCCAAAACCAAGCGACATACCCGTTTGATTGTAATCAAACCGTCTTGTTGTGACGGTAGTTGCGTCGCCATTGATCCGCATGGCGGCTTCGGAAGGCGCCTCTTCTGCGCTGCGTCAGGTTTTCGTATTGACAATTTCCAGTTGTAAGATTTAATTCTACCTGAAAACGCAGCCTAGGGATTTTGCTCGAATATTTGAGAGCGCGAATTCATTCTTTTTTGATGCAGATCGCAAATTTGGTTTCGCTGAAGTGGTTCCGCTGAAGTCCTTGCTTGATTAGCTCTGGATTCCGCCTGCCCGAAAGGGGATGCCGATCATGCGCGATACCCGTCTGTTCGTCGTTGGACTCACAACTGCCGTGGCCCTGATGTCGCTGCCCGGTTTTTCGGCGCCGGCATCGGCGCAAACAGCCGCCGCCGCATCTGAAATCAAGCTGCTGACGCCAAGGCTGAAGTGCGATCCGGTACCCATTCAAGGGGAAACTCGCCGGCCCGCAGCTCCCATCGGGGATTATCCCCGTCAGCGACGAGGACAAGTCCAGGATCCTGTCGTTGGATTTGCCGTGTCAGGACAGAGCGCTCCCGACGGGACCCGAGGACGTTGGGTTGGAAAATCTTCAGCGGACTTTCGATTTCTATTCGTGGCGGACTTTCATCGCGCTGAATTCACCGGCAGGTGGAAAGACCACCATCGACCATTCGCAACCGGAAATGCCGACCCGATGGGAGGATATGGACAATTTCAAGCAGCTTCTCGACGTCATGCTGCCGCCCAATATGCAGCCGCCGAACTGGCCGAATGACAAAGCCGGGATGGAAGCCGCGCGCGAGCGACTGATGCCGGATGAGTGCCGCGCGCTGCATAAGGAAATGCCCGAGCGAATGGTCGTCAAGATGATCGAGGAAAGCTTCAACGAGCCATTCAAGACCGGCCCGTTGATCGACCAGCAGGGCCATTACGCCATCTTCGATATCCTGATGAACCGGCCGATGTTCGACTACATCATGCTGCATCATCTGAACACCAAGGCCGGACAGATGGCCAATTCCGGCCTGGCGGTCGACTTTCCCCCCGGCCAAAATTCGGACGGCACGCTCGGTGCCTTCATGCTCAAGGTCTCCTGGAAGATTCTCGTGCCCGACGAGATTCAGGCGAGAAACTTCCACATGGTGAAAGCGCTGGTTTTGATGCCACCGGGCGATCCGAAGGCGAAGCGGCCGTGTTTGCCTGAAACATTGGGCCTGATCGGCTTTCATGCGGTGCATAAGACCGCGAGCCGTCCGCAGTGGATATGGACCTCGTTCGAGCACGTCAAAAACGTCCCGGACAAGGATGAGGTCGCCGCAAGCAAGCTCGATGGCCCGTACAATTTCTTCAGTATCAATTGCAAAGACGACTGTCCGGCTCCGAATGCGACGCCTCCGCGGCCATGGGATCCCGATCCGGCGCTGCAGCTGAAGTTCAGAAAGAACGACTCGTTCAAGAGCCAGATCGTTCGCGAGACTCCGCTGACCGACGCAGCCAAGCATATGAACGATATTTTTCACGACATCCTGAAGGGCACAGTCTGGGTGAACTACATGTTGCTCAGCACGCAATGGCCGAGCGTGTTCGGATGCACGATATTGCACTCACAGAGTTTCGACGCACCATTGCCCAAGACGGATTTTGTAAAACAGCCGGATATGACGTGTTCTCCCGCGCCGACATTTTTCGCAAACTCGACGCTGGAAACCTACAGTCAGGGAGAAATTCCTCTCGCTTCATCCAGTTGCATCGCCTGTCACGGCAATGCCGTGAGTTTTCAAACAAACGCGTCGAATCAAAAGCCCGGTGAAGTCCGTTTAAATCAGTCTGATTTTACCTTCATTCTGGAGAAGGCGCAGTAGTCGAGGTCGTGCCATCAACGCAAGTGCTATTCAAATTTGAAATCATTGAGGGCCATTATGAGCACGTCACCGCTTCATGAGCACCATCGAATTGCACCGGTCCCGCCCCCCCATGAACAGGCCGGCGACGTTTCCCGGCGCGCAATGCTCGCCGGCACGGTGGCCTCGACAGCGGCGGCAGCCGTCGGACCGATCAGCGGATCAGCCTATGCCCAGGGCGCCGATCCCATGCAGGATATGATGAAGTTCCTGGTGCTTTCCGGGGCACTCACGGGAATTCAGATCGCCAAGCTGGCGCCCGAATTTCAAGCCGACCCGAAGAAACCCGGGATCTTGAATGCCGATCCCGGCGTCGACCCGATCAATGTCAAGAATGACTACTTCAAATGGATCAATGCGAGTGACGGAGCGACATTCGGAAAATTGCTGCAGATCGCCAGTGACAATAGCGATTCGGCGCCGGACATCATCAACGCCGTGAACGCGAGCGACGACACCAAGTTTCTGGCGCGCAGCATCGTTTTGCTCTGGTATCTCGGCTCCTGGTACGAACCGAAAGACTTGCAAAAAAATTCCGCACCTGGGGCCCGCGCATTACTTGATTCCCAGGTTCTGTCGGCCAAAGCCTATACCCAGGGCCTGGTCTGGCAGATCGCGCAGGCCCATCCGATGGGCTACAGCAATCTGCAGTTCGGCTACTGGTCGCGCGAGCCTAATGATCTGAACGATCCGGGTGACAGATCCAATCTCGGCCTCATCACGCAAACGATTCCCTGAGGAACCAGCCATGGCCGACAATAATTGCATCAAGTGCGATGTTGCGATCGTCGGGTCCGGTTTTGCCGGCGCGTTGATCGCCAATGAATTGAGCGGGAAGGGTATTAGCGTCGTAATTCTCGAGGCCGGCCCGGGCGTTCAGCCCAATATCAACGACTACATGAAACGCTTCTATACCGCTCCCGTTAAGGTGCCTGAGAGCGCCTATCCTCCGGAGTTGTTCGGCGATCCGGCAAAACTGGCTGCCGGCAGGCCGACGTCGGTGACGCTGGATGCCAAAAGCTGGAACAATCCCAAACAAAGCTATCTCGTTCAAAAGGGGCCGCGACCCTTTACCAGCACCTACGAACGCGTCGCCGGCGGTACATCACATTGGCTCGGTACTTCCTTGCGGCTGGTACCGCGCGATTTCACCATGAAAGCGAGCTATGGCAAGGACCAGTCGGGTTTCCCGTTCCCGGATTGGCCAAAGGCCATTACCTCTCAATCTCTGAGCTCGTGTTACGAGCGGGCCGAGGCCGAACTCGGCGTCTCCGCTGACGTGAAGGAGCAGAGCTTCCTCGGTATCGATTTTCGCAAGGACTACACTTATCCGATGCCGAAGATACCGGCCTCGCTGCTCGATCAGCGTATCGGCGAAGCGCTCTCGCAATTGACTGAAGACGAGACCAAATTTCTCGGAATGGAGAAGCCCGTCACCTCGGTCAAGGTGCGAAGCCTGCCGGCGGCGCGCAATTCCCAGCCCTATCGGAATCGCCGCGCCTGCGCCGGAAATACCAATTGCATTCCGATTTGCCCGATCGAGGCCAAATACGATCCGACTATCACGTTGAACGAAGCAACCAACAGGGGCGCTCGGCTTGTCGACCACGCGGTCGCCAGCAAGATCATCGTTGAGGACGGGCGCGTCAGCCAGATCAAGTTTATCAAATACGAGAATGAGGCCGGGCCGAGGACCGGAGAAGGATGCGTCCAGGCAAAAATCTATGTCATCGCTGCGAACGCCATCGAGACACCGCGGCTGCTCCTGATGTCAAACAATGATGGCCGAACCAGCAAAGGCGTCGCCAACAGCAGCGACATGGTCGGGCGTCATTTGATGGATCATCCGTATTACGTCGCCTGGGCGCTGCTGCCGCCGACGGCAAAGCCGGTATTTCCCTATCGCGGCCCGCTGATCACCTCAGGCATCGGCGACCTCTGCGATGGCCCGTTCCGCGCCAAGCGCGCCGCATTCCGGGTCGACATCGGCAATGAAGGTTGGAATTTTGTGGTTGCAGGCGCAGCGTTCGGGGCCGACCCTCACGTCACCACCATTGATTTTATCAATGGAATGAACTCGGGCGGCCTGAATTCGAAGGATTTCAACCAGCTCGGCAAGGATAATGTTGCGCTGTTTGGCGCTGACCTCGCCCATAAACTGAACGATCTGATTACGCGGCAGTTCCGGATCGGATTCCTGGTCGAGCAGGATCCGGATCCAAACAATCGGGTGACGCTATCGTCGGAATTCAAGGACGCTCTGGATCTGCCGCGCCCGGAAATATCCTACAATATCTCGGATTACACGAGACGGGGCTTCGTCGCCGCCTATCGAATGCGAAAACTCATCTTCGACAAGATGGGCGCGATGGATTTCACCCATCGTGCACCCGATCCCGCAACCAACAGTCCTGGACGTTTCGAGGAGACCATCGACGGTCACCCCGTCACGCTCACCTATGGCGGCGCCGGCCATATCATGGGAACTTACCGGATGGGCGATAACCCAAAGACGTCGGTGGTCGATTCGTTCCAGCGCTCGCACGATCACAACAACCTGTATCTGGTCGGCAGCGGCACGTTTCCGACCGGCGGCACCGCCAATCCGACGCTCACGCTGTCGGCGCTGGCGCTGCGGACCGCGGACAGCATTGTCGGCGACCTCAAATCGCACGGCTAGGCGCCGCATTGTCGCGGAGGAAAATATGACGCGCACGGACCGGTACAGGAAGCTGCTGATCGCAACTTGCGCTGTCGCGGCACTTTCGATGACGCCAAATCCTGCATGGACCGCGGACACGTGTCCGGCACCGGTGCCAAACCACGTTCCCGAACCACCGCCGCCGCCGCTCAATCTCGGCATTATCAAGAACCAGCTGCGCGACTATCAGACGAAGTACTACAATGATGATGTCACCGCGGTCTTCAGTTCGGCGCAAAAGTACGTGGAGCAGAACGCGGCCGGGTCGAAACGGCCTGCGCTTGTGCTCGATATCGACGAAACATCACTCACCAATTGGCCGAATCTCGCTGCCGACGATTTCGGCTTCATCGCGGACGGCTCTTGCGATGTACTACCGGCGGCGGTGATTTTCATCACTGGCCGTCCTGACAAGCAACGGGATGCCACCATCGTCAACCTCGATCATGCGGGGTTTGATGGATGGACCGAGCTTCGAACCCGACCTGACCGGGACGACCGCACGGTGCAGAAGTACAAAATGGAAGAGCGAATCAAGGTCGAGGCTGAGCCCGAGGGCTACACGATCATCGCTAATGTCGGAGACCAGCAGAGCGACATCGATGGCGGCCATGGCGGTTGCACCTTCAAGGTACCCAACCCGTTCTATTTCATCCCCTGAAAAGACCTGACGCCGCTGTTCAATGGCAGCAGCTCCAGCGCATGCGCAAGGGCCTGCTGCGGCATGATCCGGGCAGCGTCGCGCCGCAGCACGAAGGCCGCTTCCTCCTGGTTCTTCCAGTTGCGGCATTGCAGCAACGAGCCGCCCGCCCCCCACACGCGGGACCGGTGCATCAATGCGGCAATGGTGCCGATGCGAAAAATCGAATAATGGTGGGTTAAGAAACCAAGAAACCAACTTTGGGGAGGACCTATCGTGAAGCGATCGATGCTTTTTGCGTTGTTGCTGAGTGCCGCTGTGCCCATTGCCGCGCTCGGCCAGACCGCCGACGAGTTGAAGAACGACGAGAATACGCCTGGCGACGTGCTGGTCTACGGCATGGGGTATTCGGCAAACCGGTTCAGTCCGCTCACCCAGATCAACAAGGAGAATGTGAGCAAACTGGTCCCGGTATGGGCCTATTCGCTCGCCGACCTGCAAGGCGGCGAGAGTTTTCCCATTGTCAAGGATGGCGTCGTCTACGCAACGACCCACAATGCGACGGTGGCCGTCGACGCGATGACGGGCAAGCAGATCTGGCGGGTCGTGCACGACTATCCGCCGGAGACCTTGCGCGTCGTCTGCTGCGGCATCGTCAATCGCGGCGCCGCTATCTACGAAGGCATGGTCATTCGCGCTTTGATGGACGACCGGATCGTCGCGCTGGACGCCAAGACCGGCAAAGAGATCTGGACGGTGAGTTCGCCCGAGCCTGCGACTGCCGCAAACGGCTACGCAATGACGGGCGCGCCGCTGATCGTCAATGGCGTCGTGATCATGGGCGTCGCCGGCGCCGAGTTCAGCCATCGTGGCTTTCTCGAAGGATATGATGCCAAGACCGGCAAGCATTTGTGGCGGCAATACACGGTTCCGGCCAAGGGTGAGCCGGGGTCCGAGACCTGGGAGGGCGATTCCGGGCTCACCGGCGGCGGCAGCACCTGGCTCACCGGCACCTACGATCCGGAGCTCGACCTCGTCTACTGGGGCGTCGGCAACCCGGCGCCGTGGAATCCGCGCGCCCGCAAGGGCGACAACCTCTTCACCAACTCGGTGTTCGCGGTCAGGCCGAAGACCGGCGAACGCGTATGGTATTTCCAGACGTCACCGCAGGATCCTTTCGATTATGACGCCGTGCAGACGCCGGTCATTGCCACGATCAATGTCGACGCGAAGCCGCGCAAGGTCGTCATTCAGGCCAACCGCGGCGGCTTCCTCTATGTGCTCGATGCCAAGGACGGCAAGCTGATTACCGCAAACCCCTACGGCAAGGTGAACTGGGCCAGCGGGATCGACATCAAGACCGGACGTCCCGTTGTGACCGATGTCTTTACCGGAGCTCTCGAGGGCAAGACCGTCACGGTCTGGCCGTCGGTCTCCGGGGTGACCAACTGGCAACACATGTCGTTCAGTCCACGCACCGGAATGCTCTACATCAACACGCTGCATGTCGGCATGACCTACCAGGCGGGCGATCCGCCGAAGCTGGAACCCGGACGCCCGTCCGGTGCCCCAACCGTCAAGCGAACGGTGGTCACCGACGACCCCAACGTCCGCGGCTATCTCAAAGCCGTCGACCCCATGACCGGCAAGTCGAAGTGGGAGGTGCCGTACCGGAGCCCGAACTATTCATCGACCATGGTGACGGCGAGCAATCTGGTGTTCAGCGGCGTCATGACCGGGGAATTCCAGGCTCTGGATGCCGACACCGGCAAGGTGCTGTGGAGCTTCCAGACCCCGTCGGGCATCATCGGCCAGCCGGTGACCTGGGAGCGAGGCGGCAAGCAATACGTCACGGTCATGAGCGGCATCGGCGGCGTCTATGCGCAGCGCGGCGGGGACCCGAACCTCAACAACCTGCCCACGGGCGTGTCGCTGTGGACTTTTGCATTGTTCGACAAATGACTTGTCGATAACTGACTTGCGCACTGTTCGACAAATGACCTGAAAATAAAGGCCACCTGCGGTGGCCTCCGTCACCACTACCTTCATCATCAGCCTATTCGGTCTGCCGGCCGCACATCGGCAGGCAGACCGAACACAACGCGTGAGCAATACCGAAAATGCCAATCCAACCAAAACCCGCCATCCGGCGTGTGCACGCATGTGCCGGCGCCATGATCGTGCTGGGCGCCACACTGTCGCCGATCACCACAGCGTCGGCACAGGACCAGGCCAAGATCGAGGCTGGCGAAAACGTCTTCAACACCAATTGCGCGATCTGCCACGGCGATCAACTGGTCAGCACCGGCCAGACCTTCGACCTGCGGCGGCTGAAGGACAGCGATCGCGCGCGCTTTGACAATTCAGTGCGCAATGGCAAGAACCAGATGCCGCCATGGAAAGGCAAGCTGACCGACGAAGAGATCGATCAGGTCTGGCACTATATTCGCGCCAATGCGTATCAAAAATAACTTGAGGCAGCCGAAAGTCGGCGAGTGGGAAAATTACGGCCGGACAAAGAGACGATCCGCAATCCCTGCGACAAGAAAGTTTGATCCCGCATCCGATAAATGGATGATATCGGTAGCTATCACGTCATCCGCGGTGGGACCCAGGCGTGTCGTGCAGCCATCGGAGTTGCACAGGATATGCCATGCCGAGATATATTCCACGCCGGCGGCGTTGCTGAAAGCCTGCATTCGTTCGTCGTCCGCCGGCCCGGAGACGCCTGTTGCGATCCTGTCGGGAATGGTGTGCCTCAGCCGATAGGAATTGACCAGTGCCCCCGGCAATGCGCGTTTCCATACCGGCACCGGCCCCAAAATGACAATTCGCGGGACATGGATCGCCTTCAGCTGTCTGACAGTTTCCATGAGCTTGCCGAGATCGCCAACCTGGCCCCACATCGCATGAAGCAGCACGGTCTGCGGAGCAGACGACTTGATAAAGCCGAACACCAGGTCGTTGAACGGATCGCAGACGGACCCGGCCGCCACAAGCGGCGGGCAGCCCGGGGCGGCAAACCGAGCCATGCGAAATGGTCCGCTTTGCCGGGCTTCTCTTATTGCCCGATAGATCGCCGCCGCCGAGGAGTCCCCCCAAATAAACAAAAGAGGTTTCTCGCCCTGCTCGACGCAATTCGGACCGAGGTGGGCACCAGGCGCCTCCGAAAAACATTCGTCGCGCAGTCCGGCATTGTTCTGCGGCCGGATTCGCGCGATATCGCGAACCTCCGGGGCGAAGCGAAAGACAAAGCCGGACGCATTGGCCGTCAGAATTCCCGCCACACCGATCGTTATCAATCCGAAACACAATCGCGGCACGACATTCGGCCTTCCACGAAGCGGTATCTCGACGAAGCGGAAAGTCGCCCACGCAAGACCGAAAGCAACGATGATGACCGCCCAAATCTCCAGCAGGGTCGGGTTCCCGCCTCGCAAAATCCACAGATAAGACAACAGCGGCCAGTGCCAGAGATAAAGCGGATAGCTGATCAATCCGATCAGAACCATCGGCCGGCTTGACAGCAACACCCGGTTTACTCCGGCGTTCGGCGAGATGATGATCAAAACCGCGCCGAGTACCGGCAGCAGCGCTTCCAGCCCGGGATAGATGCTTTCCTTCGTGAGCCAGATCGCGGCAACGACGATCGCCGCAAGTCCGGTCGCCGCAAGCAGATGGTCTGATTGGCCTGGCTGTTCCTCGCTTTTACGACGGCAAATGGAGCTGTTGGCGATGAGGCCGCCCGCCAGCAACTCCCACGCTCTCGGTATCGGCGAGTAAAACGACCATTCCTTGTAGCCGAAGAAGATCAGCAGGTTGACGCTGAACGATGCGATCGCGATGGCGGTGATCCAGAGAGATCGCCGGTTTGAGCCGAACAGCATCAACAGGACCGGCGGCCAGAAGATGTAAAACTGTTCCTCGATACCCAGCGACCAAAGGTGAATGAGCGGGTTTTCCGTCGCATCCGAGGCGAAATAGCCGAGTTGCGTCAGTTGAAACAGATTGGACACAAAGGCGACGCCCGCCGCCATACTCTTGCCGAGCAGGCTAAACGCGTCGGGCAGCAGAACAAACCAGCCGACAACATAGGTAGCGGCCAGCACAACTGCGAGCGCAGGAAATAGCCGTCGAATCCGGCGCCCGTAAAACCCGGTGTATGAGAAATCTCCGGCCTCGACCTGCCGGAGAATGTTGCGGGTAATCAGAAAGCCGGAAATCACAAAAAAGATATCAACGCCAATAAATCCACCGGGAACGAGCTCGGCGTGATATCCGACCACCAGCATGATCGAGATGGCCCGCAGACCATCGATGTCGGCGCGGTAGGCGGTGGCGTTGTTGGGGCTGGGACGGGCGATCATATACATTCGAAGGCTGGAGCCGCTTTCCCTGCCGGGAGCGTCATGATTGTCGTTGAGTCCAGCGCTGTGTAAGGCCAAATTCGCTGCGGTGCCATCCCTTCCCCCGGCGACTCAATGAAAACGACGCCATCAAGTCGAAGGTTGCTATTCTTCCGCGCAGCTTTTGAGAAACTCCCTCCTTTGCGGGCCAACAATTTTTTGATCAATGGCTTGTTTGAGGCAATCCAGGCGGGCTTGCGCCATACAAAGCTGCATCTGGTCTCTTTTGTCTTGACCTTTGAATCCCTGCGTTGCGGCCTGACAAGCAAATCGCTTGGTGGCGGCCACGGGCACTGCGGCAGTCGGGTCGGTTGGGGTAGCCGGGGCCGATGGATTGGATTGCGCAAATGCAGCCGGTGCGACCGTGAGCAACCCCGCTGCAACGACAGCACTCAATAAAAGTCTCATCCGTAGCCTCCACTCGAGGAGACGTACGTTAAATATGCTGAGCTGAATGAGTCGTGAACGGGTATTGCGTAACGCCCCGCGCCATCAGCGAACGAAAGCTCGCTCCTGCCCGATCAAGGACAGACCGGCGCGCTATCAATCCTGCTCCGTTTTCTGGTCTTCCGGAGCGTCCTTCGGATCCCGATTTATCTCGGGCTTATCGTATAGGACGGCATTTAACAGTGAATTGTGAACTTCAATTTTTCCGTTGTAACTGATGAGCCCAAGTTTGCGGAATTTGTTCATGAAGAAGCTCACGCGAGACCGGGTCGTACCGATCATTTCAGCCAATGTTTCCTGGCTGATGTTCGGACTGATAAATTGTGGACTGCCTTCCTTTCCAAAATTCGCGAGCAGAAGCAGCAGGCGAGCCAATCGTTTCTCGCTCGAGTTAAAAAGCTGATCGATCAAATCTTCTTCAATCCGGCTATTTCTGGTCAGCAGATATGCCATGAACATCTCGGAAAATGTCGGTTCGCTGTGAAGCACAGCCAGCATGGCTTTTTTCGTGATAGCCGTGATCAGGCATTCTTCCATCGCGGTCGTGGTCGCGATACGCACGGAATGGCCGTTCATGCAGCCTTCGCCAAAGAACTGGCCGGGCTCCAGGATCCCAACGACGGCTTCTTTGCCGTGTTCGGATATGACAACGACCTTGACCCTGCCCTTTTGAATGTAAAAAACCGTGTCCGCCACATCTCCCTGGGCGAAGACGACCTGATCCTTGCGATATTCAAGTATCGTTTTTCCCTCACCCACCCTGGCCAGGAACGCCTTGGGGTCGAATGGAGTCGGGTTTTTCTGGCTTGCCATATCGGTTTGGTCCGTGGTGAGACGCCCACAATAGCCAATCGGGCCGCGAACGTCCGAAACAAAGCCCACGCAAAGGAGGTCTTGCGCGGCCTTTGGAAAAGGAGGGAGCCCGCCAGGGGCGAGCGGAAACTCCCTCCTAAACCAGGCGAGCGACGGCGGAAACGGCTCCCCCGGAATTCTACAACGATTTCAGGCTGGCACATGACGAAATCGCCGTCTGAGCAATTTTGACCACTGTGCAATATTGACCACATTTATTTTCGCCGCTCGCTGCACAGCGGTGAGCCGATCTCGAGATTAATCGTCGTTCTCGGTAACGAGCTCAGTGCAAGCAATGGCCATGGGAACTTTTATGCTGCTGATCCATTGACAAACATCACCGCGCGATTCTCAGCTTACCGGTGACTGAGAGTGTTGTGCTCCCGCCTGAGCAGGGACCGACACTGTGGCCATTTCACCGCGCAGTCAGCAATCGAACACGTCGTTTAATGCCAAGGCTTTTCTCGGCTACGCTGGCTTGGGCAAAGTACTGAAGAAATACACGACAAACGAGGTCATTTTCACTCAAGGTGACGTTGCCGGCGCGGTCTTCTATATTCAAAAAGGAAAAGTCAAAGTCACGGTATTATCCGAGCAAGGCAAGGAAGCCGTGGTCGGAATTCTGACGCAAGGGCAGTTCTTTGGCGAAGGATGTCTTGACGGTACAAAACTACGCACCTCGACAACTCATGCGATGGGCGAATGCCTTCTCACATCGATAACGAAAGTTACGATGAATACGATGCTGGCAGCCGAGCCGACGTTTTCCGCGTTCTTCATGGCATATCTGTTATCGCGCAACAGCCGAATCGAAGAGGATTTGATCGACCAATTATTCAATTCCAGCGAAAGGCGGCTCGCCCGGCTTCTTCTGCTTCTCGCGGATTTCGGCAAAGAGGGATTAGCTCAACCTGTCCCGGTCATTCTGAGTCAGGAAACCCTCGCGAAAATGATCGGTACGACCCGGTCTCGCGTAAGCTTCTTTATGAATAAATTTAGAAAGAACGGCTTCATCAGCTACAACGGAAAAATCCAGGTTCATCGGTCGCTGCTCGACGCCGTCCTGCGCGACAAGCCTCAAATCAAGGAAGACGAATAGCCGCAAAACCCGATCTTGAGATGGCCGATGGGGTCGGTCACCCGGTTATCGACCGGCTATCCGCCGGCGGCCCCGTCGCACGTGTGAGCGTCCAGCCATTTCTTGTCCTTGAACAATCTTCGTAACGACAGCGCAATCTCCCGACGCTGATTCCTTTCAAATCCGGGCGGAAACGAACGGGCATAACGCAAAACGTTTCGTCTCAGCTCGATAAGCTCCGCCTTGCTGTGGAGCGGCGGATCGCTCGAGTGCTCAAGCGCTGCAGCAACAGACAGCACGGCAGCCACCTATTTCGATTCTCAAGCGCCGGGTGATGCCGGCGATTCGAAAAGATTGTCACTGCGATTTTCCGATTTGTGGTCAATATTGATCACTCTCGGGGGTTTGATGACGGTGGCTAACGCCACCTTTCAGCCATCGCGCGACTTCGGGGCGGTCCAGATTGAACTCAATTATTTCCGCGGCCTGCCTCGCTTGGCAACGGTCAATCCCTGATCGTCGGCGACACGACGAAGCAAGCCCGCTCTTTTAAGCGCATCGGTTCGCTGCGCACCCGGCGGCATTTCCCGCGCTTGCTGGAGAGCATCCAGCGCGCGTGCGTCCCTGCTGCGGCTGTCGGGCGAGGCTTCCTGCTTCACGACGTTCGATCTTACGTCGGCGGCACTGGATAACCGCGGGCCCAGCCTTGAGCTTCCGACTTCATTGGGTCAGCGTTGACCTGCGCCTCATGGATAAGTCCGCATTTGGTGCATCTCAGTGTCCAGTGTTCAAAACCGGAACGGGCGGCGCTCATGCGCTGGACTTCCGTGCGCGACTGGCATTTGGGACAATGGGGCCTTGCCGCTGCGCGAGGCGACAGGGTGGGCGTTTGTGGTTCGAGCATAGCGTTTCCCCGTATGTGGCGGGAGCGTTACAGAACGCTCTGTCACCGGAAACTGCCTGGGGCGGGTCGGTGATGCCTCATCCTGCCGTCTGAGAGGTCAGGGCACTGGTCAATATTGCTCAATCTTCGAAAGAAATTTCCGACGCGGCATTGCCGGATATTACAGCGAGCGTTCCAACGGACGATGGAGCGGCGAGGCTTAACGATCTAGCGCTGCGCCAGCTTGATGGTTGAGATCGGCCACTTTCCACCGTGACCGGCGATCGAGATTCGCAGGCCATGGTGTTCATCAAGCCAAACGCTCTCGACCGTTCCAGCCTTTCCGTCGGTTAGAACCACCGCTTTGCCGACAAGTCCTGACCGTGCCTCCTCGACTGCGCTGAGGATCGTTGCTGCACGGAAATTCATAGTAGGCATCAGGTATTCCCGAATTCGGATGTGGATTCGGGGCCGTGGTTAGATTTGAAAGGCGCGTAAATCGTGACCGGCACGCAGCAAAGGGATGTCCCCGCGGATCCCGTGATTGGATAAGAAGGTTCCGTTGTTGGCTCAGGCTTGGATGCAACCATTCGGTTGGTCGCGGATTGGAATGGGAAACAATGGCGTCGCCAGAAGGACTGAAATGCAAATAGCCCCAGAAATCACTTTCGATGGTTGCGAACCATCGCCTGCTGCACGCACGGTGATTCTAAAGGAGATCGAACGGCTGGAAACACACAACAAGCGCATCACGGGATGCCGCGTCGCCGTTATCGCTCCAAGCCAAAAGCATCGCCATGGCGTCGGGTTTCAAGTCAACATTTGGTTGACGATTCCGCCGCACGAGAACATCGTTGTTAATCATTCGGCCACCGATGACCCACGTCATGAACATGCCAACGTAGCGATAAAAGACGCCTTCGCGGCTGCCCGGCGTCAGATCGACGACCTTGCAGCTTAGCAGCGCAATCGCTGCCGAGTATTGAAACAGGCCAATCGCGCTCTTACCTTTGATTCGATACACAACAGGAGTTGCCTTGCGAATACTTCCCGGCTTGGCCGTTCTCGGCCCCCTTCTCCTGATCGGTACACTTCCCGCCGCAGGTCAATCGATTCAGCCCACGGCTTCCTCAACAGTGGCGGCGGCGGACTGGAAAGCCGAACGAGACACTTACCTCCAGAAAGCCCGCGACGAAGTGCAGGAGTGGCAACGCAAGCTGCATGACCTCAGGGAGGAGAGGCGGAATTCGGAGGCAAATATCAAGACCCGGAAGCATTTCAACACGGCATGGACGAAAGTCGAGGAAGCGTCCCGCAAATTGGAGACCGCTGGCGCGGAAAATTGGGAGAGTGCCAAGGTTTCCTTCCACAAGGCATCCCAGAGGCTTGCCGCGGTTTGGGAAAAGATCAAAAGCCAGGACAAATAAGCGGGACAAATAAGCGAGGCAGGGAACGGCTTGCCCTCACCAGAGATCAGTGGCCACCTCCCTCGCCCTTGAGCACGTTCACGGCCGTCCGGTGCGAATGCATGCATCCCGCCGGTAGTCCAACGCAGGTGTTGACATGGGGCGATAGTGAGCGCGGGGTTCACGTCGGAGACGACATGGCCAATAAATCGCAATTTTCGATCGTTACTTACCAGCGCAGTCCGGGGAATTGGCGAGCGGCCATCAGCCCGCACGCGCATTCCGGAATTTCTATCCAGGGCCGGACCACGGTCAGCTTTGTTACGCCGGATGATTACGCGTCCGAATCAGATGCCGTGTTCGCCGCCGAAAAGATCATCAAGGCGCTTTAGGTGACACGCGGTCCAATCGCTGCCGCGACGGAACCGGGCCGGAACAACGGATGCTTCGGACTGGACCGCCCCGACGAACGGAAAAGCGGGTAGATTGATGACCCCCAAAACCCCACCTAAAACCCCTGGACCGAAGGCCGAAGATTATTCCGTGGTTCCGGGCTCGTCAGGTCCCAGGCGTGATTTTCGTATCAGCGTCGGCTTGCGAGAGGGCTGGGACGCCGACGGCCGTGTCTTCGACGTTTCGGAGGCCGTCCGCACAGCTCGTGCCTGGATGAAACGCCGTGTCGAAGCCGGCCAGCCCGCTTTATCCGGCATGTTCACCCGCGCGGAAGTCACCTACGCGTGGCCCCGCCCGGATGGCACGGTCGGCTCGGACCGCGAACCGGTGGCGCTGTTCACGGGCGAAGCCGTCCACGCCTATCTGGGCCATCTGTCCGACGCGACAATCGAGGCGATGCTGAACGAACTGTCGATCGAGCTTGGCGCTGCCCTCGGGCAGGAGCGGATCTATGTCGCATTCGCCGACCGGACGTGGATTTTGGATGCCGGAGAACGAAAGTAGATAGCCTGCTTGCTATCCAATGAGCCATCGTCCTTTGTGAATATCGAACTTGACCAAACCCTCGCCTCGCATTTTCAACAGCAGGGACTGGCAGACTTCCTCGTTCGCGACGTTGGCGCGTTTCATGATCTCATGGATTTTGAGCGGCTTCTCGCGCAGCGCGCTCAGGATATTCTCTCGGTCATTCAGCATAATCAAACTCCAACCGTCGCCGACGGCGCACGAAGGTGCTGGTCGACCGAGCGGCTTTGATGGGCTTAGAGACGTGAAAAATGAAGCCCATAAACTGATTATATCTGTATAACGCCTGAAATCAGGCCGGAAGTCCGAATTGGCGCGACCTCAGCCGGGCGGCTTCCCGGGGCCGCAGCCGTCTACTGCGCCGCGATCCACCGCGCGATCTTCGGCCAATGGTCCCTTAGCGTATTCGCGCCCATGAACAGCCCGATATGGCCGCCCGGTACAACCTCCTGAACGATGCGGTCCTTTGGCGTCCCGATATATTTTGCCGCATCAAGGACCTGCTCCGTTGTTGTGATGTCGTCGTTTGCACCCGCCAGCAAATAGACCGGGCAAGTGATGTCATGGAGATCGAGCCTGCGGCCGAGGCCGACGAATTCGCCCTTGGCCAGGCGATTCTCCTTGAAAATCTGACTGATCACCTGAAGATACCAGCGCCCCGGCAGGTCGATCGGATTTTCATACCAGCTCTCGAACGTCTCTTCCTTGGCGAGGTATGCCGGGTCGTCGATGTGCTCATAGAGATCGATATGATCCTGAATGTAGTGCTGCCCGGGATGCATGTTCTTCCAGCCCTGCAGCATGAATTTTCCCTTCATCAAGCCGCCGCCCAGCGCTACCAGTTGTTCGTAAAAGGATGCCGGGGACTCATGAACCATGCGCTTGATCGATCCGTTTCCGGCATCCGTGTCGATCGGCGCACCAGCCAGCACCAATGAGTTCACCTTGTCGGGAAACCGCGCGGCGACCATCGCGGACATCCAGCCACCCTGGCACAGCCCGACCAGGTTGACCCGATCGCCGAGATCGTCGATCGCCACAATGACCTCGGCGAGGTAGTTGTCGACCTCCAGATCCTTCATATCCTCCGTGGCCGACCTCCAGTCGGTCAACGCCACGTGGTTGATCCCGTTGGCCAGCAGGGTCTGCACCAGGCTCTGACCATCATAATAGTCGGCGATCACCGCGGTATGGCCGGCATGGGGCGCATCGATCAGCGTCGGGATCCCGCCCGGCTTTCCGTAATCGCGCAGCACCATGGTCCGCAGATCGAGACGCACCTGGTTCGGGGTCGCCAGTTTGGGCCTCAACTCGCCGTGAATCCTGATCTCTTCCTCGACGAATTTGAGGTTCTTGGCGTAGAGCTCGCTCCCCTGCTTGAGCAGCGTTGCCGCCATCGCCATCGGCCAGAATGCCGGGACGCTCGGCAATGGTGAATTTTCGGGGTTGGTCATGCTTTGCTGCTTCCGTGATTGCCGTGCGAACCGGGAGGCGAGCCCCCGGCGTTCAACAATGTCCATGCGTGCAGGGCGATCATCAGATCCTCATCCGTCGGAATCACCCAGGCCGAGGTGCGGCTGCCTGCACGGCTGATCATTGCCGCGCCGGCCAGATTGGCGCGTTGATCCAGATCGACGCCGAGCCACGCGGCGTCCACGCAGACGCGGCTTCGAATTTCCGCAGCGTGCTCCCCGATTCCGGCGGTGAAGACCAAAGCGTCGATCCCGCCGAGCGCGGCGGCCATCGAGCCCAGCTCGCGGCCGATGCGGTACACGAACAGAGCGACCGCCTGCTTCGCCGACGGATCGTCGCTCGCCAGCAAAGTTCGCATGTCGTCGCTGATGCCGGACACACCAAACAGTCCAGATTCGTTATAAAGGAGATGGCTCACTTCGGTGACGGTCATCCCCTTCGCCTGCATCAGGTAGAGAACGACGCCGGGATCGAGGTTACCGCAGCGGCGGCTCATGGGCAGGCCATCGAGCGCCGTAAATCCCATGGTCGTCGCCACGCTGTTGCGGCTTCGGATCGCACACAGGCTTGCGCCGCTGCCGAGATGCGCCACAACGACACGACCGTCGGCGGCTCCCGGACCGAGAATGTCGGGCAGCACGCTTGCGATGTATTCATAGGAAAGGCCGTGAAATCCGTACCGCCGGATGCCCTCGGCGGCGAGCCCGCGCGGCAGCGCGAACGCGGTGGTGAGCTCGGACTGGGTGTGGTGAAAGGCGGTGTCGAAGCAAGCGATCTGCGGCAAAGCGGGATGAAGCTTTGAGAGCGCATCGATCGCGGCAAGATTGTGAGGTTGATGGAGCGGCGCCAGCGGGATAAGGCCGCGCAGCCCGGCCATCACCGACGCGTCGATCAGGACCGGCGCGGTATAGAGTGAACCGCCATGCACCACCCGATGTCCGGCCGCGACCAGTTGGTCGCCTTGAAAGCGGGTTTCAAGCCACCGCAGCAGCGCCGCCAGCGCGTCTTCGTGGCTGGCGCCTTCCGCCAGATACTCATCGGCCAGCGACGCGCCGGCGCGGTCTTTCGCCTTGAAATGAACGCGATGGCCGATGCCCTCGCACTCACCTTCGCATAGGATGCCCTGCCGGCTTGGACTTTCATGCGCCGGGAACAACGAGAACTTGAAGCTCGATGAGCCGGCATTGAGGACGAGAATGGCGTCGCTCACGTTTTCGTCCCCTTGTGACGCGCCAACAATAAGGCAATCGCGCAGGACCCCAACCTGGCCAGCGTCCCATCGGAACGGCTGGTCAGAATGATCGGCACGCGCGCGCCCAGCACGATCCCGGCCATCTGCGCTTCCGCCAGGTACTCGAGTTGCTTCGCCAGCATGTTGCCGGCCTCGAGGTCCGGCACCACGAAGATGTCGGCACGGCCGGCGACTGGCGAAACGATCCCTTTGGTTTTGGCCGATTCGGCCGAGACCGCATTGTCGAAGGCAAGCGGGCCATCGAGAATACCGCCGGTGATCTGGCCTCGATCGGCCATTTTGCAAAGCGCCGCCGCGTCGAGCGTGGATTTGATTTTCTCGGTAACGACCTCGATCGCCGACAGGATTGCCACGCGCGGTACCGGTATCCCCAGCGCATGGGCCAGATCGATCGCGTTCTGGATGATGTCCCGCTTGTCCGCCAGGGTGGGATAAATATTGATCGCGGCGTCGGTGATGAAGAGCGATCTCGGATAGTCCGGCGCGTCGATCGCAAAGACGTGGCTCAAGCGCCGGGCGGTACGCAGTCCGCATTCGCCGTCGACGACCGCATGCATGAGCTCATCGGTGTGGAGGTCGCCCTTCATCAGCGCTTCGACCTTGCCGGCGCGCGCCATCGCGACGGCTTGAGCGGCCGCGGCCTCGCTGTGCTCGGTCGACACAATCTCGTAAGGCGCCAAGTCGAGCTGCGCCAGCGCGGCGGCGGCGCGAATCCTGGACTCCGGCCCCACCAGCACCGGCGTGATAAGATTGATGCGGGCCGCTTCCACGGCGCCAAGCAAGGACGGCACGTCGACCGGGTGGACCACGGCAGTGCGGATAGGGTCGAGGCCGTGGGTCATCCTGATCAGGAGTTCATAGCGCCGCCCTTTCTGCCGCAGCTCGACTTCCGAGAGAGCCATGCGGGGTCGAGAAATCTTCTCGGTCGGCGCTATGACATCGGCCGTACCGGTGACAACCACCTCCGCTTTTTGATTGACGGCCCGGCAATCGAAAATGACCCGGTGCGTTTGTTCGATCTTGTCCCTCACCTTCACCGTGACGGTGATCGTGTCACCAGGTCCAATGGCCCCCTGGAAGTGCAAGGATTGATCGACATAGACGGTCCCCGGCCCGGGGAGCTGCGTTCCAAGCACCGTGGAGATCAGCGCGCCGCTCCACATGCCATGCGCGACGACCTTATGGAACATATCGCTCTTGGCGAATGCGTCATCCAGATGGGTCGGATTGATGTCCCCCGACATGATCGCAAATATTTCAATGTCCTTGGTGGTGAGCGTTCGGACCAGACTCGCGGTATCGCCGAGCTTGATCTCGTCGAACGTCCTGTTTTCGATAAGTTCCATTCCGCTACTCCGAACCCGCCCGTCAACCGACGATGTAATAGCCTGCGTCGACATATTCGAGGTCCCGGTGAGCACAGCCGCACCATCGCAGGCCAGCAACGCCGCCAGCGGCCGTTGGATGTGGTCTTCCGGTTGAGGTCCGATCCATCCCGTCATTGATTGAACGGACATAAGCGAGCGACGTTGACGCAAATCAACACGGCGACTCCCGGATACTGCATTTTTATTGCGACCGTCGTTTGAATCGGCTTCTCGATGGTTCTCGTGACCATTCAGGTGGGCCATTAGGCACCAGGCGACCCGGACCTCCTCTCCAACAGGTGGGCGGGCCGTCCAGAATTCGACGCGGCGACACCGAGCGCCTCTTGGCGTCCGGGCCGAGCGCCTCCTGGCGTCCGGCAAGTTCGGGAATTTCACCGGCACTGCGCTCACCGACCTGGCGAGCCACGCCGGAAGGGCGCCCAACATCCCTTAGAATAGATATCTGAGATATCACTTCTTGACAATATAACATCATTAATTAGAATGCAGGAATGATGTTTGATATTGGCCGGAGTCCCGACAGTGAGGCAGACCAATGATCACGGCGGCTCAATTGCGAGCTGCCAGGCTGCTTCTTGGAATCGATCAGCGCCGGCTAGCAGAACTCTCCGGGCTTTCCGTGCCCACCATTCAACGCATGGAGGCGAGTGAGACGATGGTTCGGGGCAATGTCGATTCACTGGTCAAGTTGATTGCGGCATTCAACACGGCCGGAATCGAGATGATCGACGAAGGAGCCGTCAGCAGTTCGCAGGGACGTGGGGTGCGACTGAAGATGAATTCGAGTCCAGCCAAAGACCATCTGGAGCGTTTTCGAGCGAAGTGGATACCGGTTCGCGGGAAGAAAACGCGTCAAAACAAAAGATTAGAGCCCGGTTCTGATTCAATCAGAACCGATAAGGCTCTGGACCATCAGACCGAGCCAAAAGCATCTGGTGGAACGAGGGGACGCGCTTGATGTCTCCTGTCGTCTGGCAAATGTCGTGTGTCGCAGGATTGCTGGCGATCGCCATTCTCGCGATCGTTCTGAGCCGCACCAAGAGCTCCACGGCGATTGTCTACAGCGTCACACTGGCGGTTTCCCTGGTCGCTTTACTCGGGTCAGTTCGCTGGCTGGTCGCCGGCGCCCACAATGTCTCCGACCTCACTCTGCCGATCGGACTGCCATGGCTTGGCGCGCATTTCCGCCTCGACGCACTGGCTTCGTTTTTCCTGGTCGTGGTCAACCTGGGTGGGGCCGCGGCGAGCCTTTATGGTCTCGGCTACGGCCATCACGACCCGGCGCCGCATCGCGTCCTGCCTTTCTTCCCTGCTTTTCTGGCCGGCATGAATCTTGTGGTGCTGGCGGATGACGCGTTTTCCTATCTGCTTTGCTGGGAGTTCATGTCGCTTGCTTCCTGGGCGCTGGTCATGGCGCACCATCGCGAAGCCGGCAATGCCAAGGCGGGCTACGTCTACCTTGTGATGGCAAGCTTCGGCACGCTCGCGCTGCTGCTGGCGTTCGGCTTGCTGGCGGGGCCGGCGGGTACGTACGAATTCGCGGCCATTCGCGCTGCGCAACACACCCCTCACGCGGCGGCCCTGGTCTTGATCCTGATGTTGCTCGGAGCCGGCTCAAAGGCCGGTCTTGTGCCGCTGCACGTTTGGCTGCCGCTCGCTCATCCCGCCGCCCCCAGCCATGTTTCGGCGCTGATGAGTGGTGTCATGACCAAGGTCGCGATCTATGGCTTCATCCGCGTGGTATTCGATCTGCTGGGACCGCCGACCTGGTCGGCGAGCGTGATCGTGCTCTTCCTTGGCGGCATCACTGCCGTCATGGGGATTCTGTATGCCATGATGGAAAAGGACCTCAAGCGGCTGCTCGCCTACAGCACGATTGAAAATGTCGGCATCATTTTCGCAAGCCTTGGCCTCGCGCTGGCCTTCCAGGCCAACGGCTTGAAGCTGGCGGCGGCGCTGGCTTTCACGGCCGCACTGTTCCACGTTCTCAATCACTCGTTCTTCAAGAGTCTGCTGTTTTTCGGGGCCGGCGCCGTCCTGACGTCGACAGGCGAGCGTGACATGGACAAGCTTGGCGGCCTCATCCATCGGATGCCGCTCACCAGCTTCGTCTTTCTGGTCGGCTGCGTCGCCATCTCGGCGCTGCCGCCATTCAACGGCTTTGTCTCGGAATGGCTGATCTTCCAGGCCGTATTGCAAAGTCCCGAACTGCCGCAATGGGCCCTGAAGATCATGGTGCCGGCGGTCGGGGCGCTGCTGGCCCTGGCCGCCGCCTTGGCCGCTGCGTGTTTCGTCAAGGCATTTGGCGTGACCTTTCTGGGACGACCGCGCAGCCCGGCGGCGGAGAACGCCGGGGAAGTCGACCGCTACTCGCTTGCGGCGATGTTCATCCTCGCGGCATTTTGCCTGCTGGCCGGGATCCTGCCCGGACTGGTGATCGACGCGCTGTCGCCGATCACGCTGGCGATTCTCGATAGCCGCATGCCGATACAGAACAACGAGCCGTGGCTTTCGATCGTGCCGATCGCGGCGAGCCGCAGCTCATACAATGGTTTGCTCGTGATGGTATTCATCACGCTTTCCGCGTCATCAGCGATTCTTGTCATCCATCGCTTCGCCTCGCGCGCCTTGCGACGTGCGCCGGCCTGGGGCTGCGGTTTTTCCGAGCCGACCCCCGCCGCCCAGTATTCCGGCGTGAGCTTCGCGCAACCGATCCGCCGTGTCTTCGGCACGCTGATGTTCCACGCCCGCGACCATGTCGATATGCCGGCTCCGGGCGATATCAGGCCGGCGCGGCTCAGGATCGAACTGCATGACCTGGTCTGGGAGGGAATCTATCTGCCGCTCGCGGGCGCCGTGGCATACGCGGCCGACAGGCTCAATCGTCTGCAGTTCCTGACCATCCGCCGCTACCTCGGTCTGGTTTTTGCCACCCTCGTCACGCTGCTGCTGGTGCTCGCGATATGGTCGTGATCTCAGAGATTCTGGTGCAAGGCATTCAGATGGCGCTGGTGCTGCTGCTGGCCCCGCTGCTGACCGGCTTTGTGCGCAAGATCAAGGCCCGGCTGGTGCGTCGCAGGGGTGCTTCGGTTTTTCAGCCTTATCGGGATCTGCTGCGGCTGCTGCGCAAGGAAGTGGTGCTGGCCGACAACGCGTCGTGGCTGTTCCGGGTGACGCCCTACGTGACCTTTGCCGCGATCTGGGTTGCCGCGGCCTTGGTGCCGACGTTCGCGACCGGACTGCTGTTCAACTGGACCGCGGATCTGATTGCCATCGTTGCCCTCTTGGGCAGTGCGCGCTTCTTCCTGGCGCTCGCCGGCATGGATGTCGGCACCAGTTTCGGCGGGATCGGCTCCAGCCGCGAAGTGATGATCGCCGCACTGGCGGAACCGGCGATGCTGCTGATCGTGTTCTGCATGGCCCTGGTGGCCGGCTCGACCGAGCTTTCGACCGTCGCCAATTTCATGGCCTCGTCCCATGTCGGCTTACGGGTATCGCTGGGGATGGCGATGATCGCGCTCATCATGGTGGCGCTGGCGGAAAACGCGAGAATCCCGGTCGACAACCCGGCGACACACCTGGAGCTCACCATGGTGCATGAGGCAATGGTGCTTGAGTATTCGGGCCGCCATCTCGCGATGATCGAATTTGGCGCCTTTCTCAAGCTGCTGCTTTATATCTCCCTGATCGCCTGCGTGTTCTTCCCGTGGAAGATCGCGCTGTTCGGCGCCGGACCTCTGTCGTACGCCGTGGGCGCGGGCATCTACATCCTCAAGCTGGCGGTAGCAGGTTTTCTTCTCGCTATGTTCGAGACC
>NZ_JBEKCZ010000050.1:0-28614 GCF_050014615.1 Bradyrhizobium sp.
GCCTGGCAGGAGGGCGCCATCCTGTCGTCGCTTGACGCCATCACCCGGTTGCATGATCGCGTGGTCAAAAAGTGAGGCGACGTTGTTGAGGCGGGATAGGCGGGTGTTGTTCACGTGACACGGAAAAACTTCCAATTTCGCATCGCCTTGGCCGCGACGGCGACGCTGCTGCTGTCCTCGCCGGCCTACGCGCAGAACACCGCGCCTGCGGCGTCGGAGCCTGCGTTCAGCCCCGGCTTCAGTTTTGTCGAAAAAAGCGGCGAGGACCTGTTCGCCAATGTCTGCCGGGGCTGTCACATGTCCGACGGCAAAGGTGCCACCGGAGCCGGAACCTATCCATCGCTCGCGGGCAACGGCAATCTCGAATCCAGCGGATATCCCGTCGGGGTAGTCGTCAACGGCCAGCGCGGAATGCCGCCATTTGGCGCCATGATGAGCGACGATCAGATTGCCGCCGTGGTGAATTATGTGCGGACGCATTTCGGCAACAGCTACCGGGATACGGTTACGGCCGAAGATGTTCGGGCCGTTCGCCGCTGAAAGGCCGCAACGGGTCGAAGACAACGATACCGAAATGGGATGGCTTAAGCCGCAGCCGTGCCTTGTCCGGCACCTTGCCAGCGCACATGTTACCTGTCTGAATTCGCGAAGGCCGGCGGCATTTTTGGAGAGCAGGATGTTTGCAGCAATCGGGCGGAGGGGCTTCACAGCTCATGGCAGCCTTTGGATCGCTTTTTTCGTCGCCCTGGTCTTAATTCTCCCGGTGGCGCCACGCGCCGCGGCTGCCGAAGGGCTGAGTGCGCAACAGCAACTGGCCTTCGACATCTACAAGGAACTGGTCGAGATCAACACCGTGACCGCCACGGGAGACACCGCGCGCGCCGCCGAGGCGATGGCGGCGCGCCTCTTGGCCGCCGGCTTTGCGGACGCCGACGTTCACGCCTTCTCGCCCGCGCCGCGCAAGGGCAATCTGGTCGCCCGCCTGCGCGGCACCGGCGCACGCAAACCGATCCTGCTGGTGGCGCATCTCGACGTCGTGCCGGCCGACCGGGCGGATTGGTCGGTCGATCCGTTCAAGCTGACCGAGCAGGATGGTTATTTCTATGCCCGCGGCAGCGGCGACGACAAATACATGGCGGCCTCGTTTATCGCCAATCTCGTTCGCTACAAGCAGGAAGGCTACAAGCCCGATCGCGATATCATCGTCGCGCTCGAGACCGATGAGGAAATCCTCGACCATGACGGCCTCGGGATCCAGTGGCTGATCAAGAACCATCGCGATCTGATCGATGCTGAGTTTGCCCTGAATGAGGGCGGCGGCGTCGGGCTAAAGGATGGCAAGCCGATCCGCAACAGCGTCCAGACCAGCGAGAAATTCTCGATTACCTTTCGGCTCGACGTGAAAAATCGTGGTGGCCATAGCGCGGTCCCCATGAAGGACAATGCGATCTACCGCCTCGCGGAAGGATTGGTGCGGCTCTCCAAATTCGACTTTTCCCCGAAGCTCAACGAGACCACGCGGGCTTACTTCGAGCGCTCGGCGCAACTCGAGGGCGGCCATATGGCCGTCGACATGCGCGCGGTGCTGGGCGATGGCGGGCTGGATCCAACCGCCCCGTCGTTTGTCCGGCTCGCCGCCAATCCGTTCTATAACGCCCTGCTGCGCACCACCTGTGTCGCGACCATGCTGACGGGCGGCCAGGCGTTCAACGCGTTGCCGCAATTGGCCAGCGCCACGGTCAATTGCCGGGTGATGCCCGGCGAAACCGTCGACGAGGTCAAGGCGACGCTGGTCCGCGTGCTCGCGGACGATCAGATCGTGATCACGCCAATCGATCAGCCGGTGCTGAGCGCGCCATCGGCGCTGAATGAAGAGATCATGGGATCGATCGAGAAATTGTCGCAGCGGTTCTGGCCGGGCGCGGTCGTGATCCCGACCATGAGCGCCGGCGCCACCGACGGAAGCTATCTGCGTAATGCCGGGATTCCGACCTATGGCCATTCCGGCCTCGCCGGCGATATCAACGACAGCCGGATCCACGGCAAGGACGAACGGATTCTCGTCAAATCGTTCTACGAAGGTGACGAGTATCTCTACCGGCTCGTTAAATTGCTGTCCGGCGGGTCCTAACCGGCCAGTTCCGAATACGGTGTGGCCGGTACCTGGGCCTCGATGGCCTTTTCCTCGGTGATGATCTTCGGCTTGCGCAGCCAGACATAGATCTGGGCCGTGATCAGCACCACGCAGATCAGCAGGAAGAACGCGCTGATCGGACGCTCGATGAAGGTCATCAGGTCGCCGCGCGAGATCAAGAGGCTGCGCCGGAAGTTTTCCTCGAAACGCGGCCCGAGCACGAAGCCGAGCAGAATCGGCGCCGGGTGGAAATCAAGGCGCAGCAGGATGTATCCGACAACGCCGATGAACGCGGTTTCGCCGACCTGGAACATGTCGTTGCTGGCGGCATAGACCCCGATGCAGACAAAGAACATCGCGCTCGGATAGAGGTAGCGATAGGGGATGCTCAAGAGCTTCACCCACAGGCCGATCATCGGCACGTTGAGAATGACCAGCAGGATGTTGCCGATCCAGAAGCTCGCGATCAGACCCCAGAAGATGTCGGCGTGCTGGCTTATCAGCTGCGGGCCGGGGACGATGCCGTGAATGATCAGCGCGCCCAATAGCAACGCCATCACGGTGTCGCCTGGAATGCCCAAGCTCATGGTCGGGATGAAGTCGCCCTGCACCGAGGAATGCGTTGAGGCCTCAGGGCAGGCGACGCCCTCGATCGCGCCGTGGCCGAAGCGCTCCGGCGTCTTTGAAATCTTCTTCTCCGTGGCGTAGGAAACAAAGGAGGCGATGGTCGGTCCGGTACCCGGAATCAGCGCGCAGAGGCTGCCGATAAAGGTGCCGCGGATCATCGGCCAGAACGCCAGCTTGAGATCGGCCTTCGACGGAAACATGTCGGAGATGCCGACCTTGGCGTATTTCATGTCGACGGTTTCGGTATTGTTGATGCTGTTCAGGAACTCGGCGATACCGAACATGCCGAGCGCCAGCGCAATGATTTCGACGCCGTCGAACAGCTCCGTGATGCCGAAGGTGAAGCGGGGCTGTCCGGTCTCGATGTCCGATCCCACGATGCCGACCAGGAGGCCGAGAACCGTCATCGCGATGCCCTTGAGCGGCGATCCCTTCGCCAGCGTCGAGCCCGCGAGCAGTCCGACCAGCATCAGCGAACATACTTCGGCGGGGCCGAATTCCAGCGCCATTTTGACCAGGAACGGCGCCAGAAAGATCATTTCGGTGATGCCGAACGATGCGCCGATGAAGGCGGCGATGATGGTGATGCCCAGCGCCGTTCCGCCCTTGCCCTGCTTGGTGAGCGGAAATCCGTCCAGACAGGTCACGGCGTGCGGCGGATGACACGGCAAGTTCAATAGAATCGAGCAGATCGCGCCGCCATATTGCGCGCCGTAATAGACGCCGGACAGCATCAGGATCGCCGGCACCGGCTGCATCCCGAAGGTCAGCGGCAGCAGAATCGAGATCGTCGCGACCGGGCCCATGCCCGGCAGTACGCCGACGAGGTTGCCGACCAGCACGCCGAGGAAGCAATACATCAGGTTGTGCGGTTCTAGCGCAACGCCGAAGCCGTACCAGAGATCCGTGATCGCGGTTGAGATCATAGGTTGAACCCACGCAGCAGCGGGAACGGAATGTTCAGGAGATAATGAAACAGCAGCACACCGAATACGGTGACGCCGGCCGCCAGAACGGCCGACGATTTATAGGTGGCCGTCTTGTCCCCCAGCGCGCAGACAAACACGCAGGCGAATACCGCCGGGATCATGCCGCCATACTGTCCCACGATGATGAACAGGACCGGACCGCCCAGAATGCAAAGCCAGCCGAACCATTGCGGATTGTCCGGCAGAAACTTCTTGTCGTCGGGTTCGGAGGATCCCAGGGCGGTGCCAGCGATCAGCAGGCCAAGAAACGCCAGGACAACCCCCAGCACGACCGGCATGAAGCCGGGGCCCATTCGGGCAAGGCTGCCGAATTTGTAGCCAGTGCCGGTCACCGCGGCTCCGACTCCGATCAGAAGCATCAGGCCGCCGGCATAGTAATCACGCTTCAAGGCGAACTTCTCCAACAACGGCGTCTCTCCGGAACTTTTTTAGGCTGCGGACCCTACCTGTCGTGGCAAGGCCTGTCGATACAGCCCCGCCTCACTTTTGCGGAAGGAAAAGGGACCGCTGTCCGCCCGGGACCATAGCCCAGTTTATCGAACGATAAAATCGGCCAAATTGGCGCGGTGCCGGCATCCGGACCAGCTCAGGTCCGCCGCGGGGATTTCCGATCACGCCACCCGCTACCTGAAGGAGAGCGGGAGCAGAAAACCGGACCGCAAATAAGCGCTGGTCAATTCCGATACGACGGATCGACCCGGTCCAGCTTGCGCAGCAACGCCGGCCAGGCCAGTTCGCCGTTGCGATTGGGCAGGTCCGGGTGCGGCTTCATCTTGTCGAAGGTTTTTTCCAGCACGTCCTGCGGCGGCAGCGTCAGCTTGGTATTGCAGGACAGCGCCATCACCTGCACCTCGCAGGCGCGCTCCATGCGAAACAGCAGGTTGAATGTCGCGGGGATGGTCCGCCCCACAACCAGCAGTCCGTGGTTGCGTAGAATCATCGCTTCGTGATTGCCGAGGTCCCGCACCAGCCGCTCGCGCTCGCCGACATCGTCGGCGATGCCTTCGAAGTCGTGATAGGCGATGTGAAGGAACCGCATCGATGTCTGCGCCAGCGGAAGCAGCCCGCATTCCATGGCCGAGACCGCCATGCCGGCCGGCGTGTGGGTATGCGCCACGCAGTCGACATCGTGCCGGGCCATGTGAATGGCGCTATGAATGACGAAACCGGCGGCGTTGACGCCATAATCCGAGGCATTGAACAGCGTATTGCCGTCGAGGTCGACCTTGATCAGGCTCGATGCGTCGATTTCCTCGTACAGCATCCCATAGGGATTGATCAGGAAGTGGTCGTGCGACCCGGGAACACGGCATGAGATGTGGTTGGCGATCATCTCCGTCATGCCGTACATCGCGGTGAGGCGGTAGCAGGCCGCCAGATCGACCCGCGTTTGCCATTCCTCGGCGCTCACCTGTTCGCGGACCGATTTGACGATTTTGATGGCCGGAGAGTTCACGGGGGTCATGGCGCGGCTCCACTAGAGTGGTTCATTCAAAGCAGGTTGCGTGCAGGATAAGAGCAAGACCGACGCCGCAGCAAGCCGGATTGGGGCAATCCTGCAATGCAGCCTGCAAGCAAAAGCCGGTCGCGGCGGGCGACCGGCTGAGGTGTTGAATGTGACCGTCAGTGACCGGCGGGCGATGCTGGCGGTGCCGCTCCAGGAGGCGCGAATGACATGCCGAAAATTCCGCCGCGCTGTATGACCGGCTCCGGCGGCGGCTCGACTTCAGCCTCTGGAGGCGGGGGCGGCGGCGCTGGCAAATTATCGCACTTCAGCGAGTAGATCAGTTTGCCGTCGGCCGTGCGGCCGATCGGGGTACAATTATCGACACGCGCGTTCGTCTTCTTGGGTGTTATTTGGGTGGGTGCCGTTTGGGCCCATGCGGGTGAGGCAATCAGGAGGATTGCAAGTACAAGCTTCTTCATCGGTTTCTCTCTCGAAACATGCGCCACCCAGCCTTTATTGAACCGGATCGGCGACGGGATGTCTATCACGGTTATTTGGGCTTCAAGGCGAAAGAAAGCCATCGCGCCAGTGAGCCGCTGTTCTGGTGCGAACAACCAACTCGCCCCTGAGGACGGCCCCAATCGGCCTTTGCTGTCAGCCATAAAAGGCCCTAGAATTCGGCCATCGGCTGGAATGTTCCTTGCTTACCGCAGTTTAGACCGCAGTCGATGTATTCAAAACATCCTTCAAAAGCAATCACGAGTATCATGAATGAGCCAACTCATTGTCCACGCCGGCGACTTCACGTTCCAGGCCCGTTTCGAAGAACAATTGGCGCCCAAGACCTGCGCCGCCTTTCGCAAGGCGATGCCGTTCGAGAGCCAGGCTATCCATGTACGCTGGAGCGGCGAGGGGGTCTGGATGCCGCTCGGCGATCTCGATTTCGGCGTGAGCTATGAGAACCACACCAGCTATCCCGCACCCGGCCAGATCATTCTTTATCCCGGCGGCATCAGCGAAACCGAGATTTTGCTGGCCTATGGCGGCGTGCACTTCGCCAGCAAGATGGGCCAGCTTGCAGGCAATCACTTCATCACGCTGACCTCCAATCTTGAGAACTTGCCCGCGTTGGGCAAGACCGTGCTCTGGAAGGGTGCGCAGAAAGTCCGCTTCGAGGAAGTGTAGATGGCCGAAGCCGGATATCCCAGGGATCTCCACGGCTATGGCCGCAATCCGCCAGATCCGCGCTGGCCCGGTAACGCGCGCGTCGCCGTGCAGTTCGTGGTGAATTTCGAAGAGGGCGGTGAAAACAACATTCTGCATGGGGACCGCGCGTCGGAAGCGTTTCTGTCGGATGTACTGGGCGCGCAGCCCTGGCCCGGACAGCGCCACGCCAATATCGAGTCGATGTTCGAGTACGGCTCGCGCGCCGGCTTCTGGCGGCTGTGGCGGATGTTTACCGAGCGCAAGCTGCCGACCACGGTATTCGGCGTTGCGACGGCCTTGAAACGAAATCCGCAAATTGTCGCGGCCATGAAGGAGGCCAATTGGGACATCGCCAGCCACAGCCTGAAGTGGGTCGAGCACAAGGACATGTCGCAAGCGGAGGAGCGCGTGGAAATTGCGGATGCGATCCGTGTCCACACCGAGGTTACCGGGCAACGCCCGCTCGGCTGGTACACCGGGCGGACATCCATCAACACCGTACAGCTGGTGATGGAAGCCGGCGGTTTCCTCTATTCCTGTGACTCCTACGCCGACGATCTGCCCTATTGGATAAAAGGGCCGGCCGGTCCGCATTTGATCATTCCCTACAGCCTCGACGTCAACGACATGCGCTTCGTCAATGCGCAGGGGTTCGGCGGCGGCGATCAGTTCTTTACCTATCTCAAGGACAGCTTCGACGTGCTGTATGCGGAAGGCGAAACCTCGCCCAAGATGATGTCGGTGGGTCTGCATTGCCGGATCGTCGGACGCCCCGGCCGCGCGGCATCGCTGATGCGATTTCTCGACTACATCATGAGTCATGAGCGGGTCTGGGTGCCGACGCGGCTGCAGATCGCGCAGCACTGGCACGCCAATCTTTCGCATCTGGCGGCCGGCGCCCCGAACATCGGATAGTCAGGATACCATGTCTCAGAAAACGCTTGCCGACCTGAACGCCTGCAGCAAGGACGACTTTGTCGGGGCACTGGCGAATATCTTCGAGTATTCGCCCTGGATCGCCGAACAGGCGGCGTCAGCGCGGCCGTTCGCCGGCGTGAACCAGCTGTTCGGGGCGATGAAGGCCGCGGTCGATCGCGCGGCACCGGATCTTCGTCTGGCCTTGATCAAGGCGCATCCGGATCTTGCCAACAAGACGCAGCGCGCCGCGGGCTTGACCGCGGAATCCGACTTCGAACAGAACAGCCTCGGCCTCGATCGGTTGTCGGACGCCGAATATGAGGCCTTCGAGCGGGTCAATAACGCCTACCGCGCCAAATTCGGCTTTCCCTACATCGTCTCGGTTCGCCGGCACACCAAGGATTCCGTGCTGCGCGATTTCGAGCGCCGCCTGCCGAACGACGTGAAAACCGAAACGCAGAAGTCGATCGAGGAAATCTGCCGGATCGCGGCCTTGCGCCTCGATTTGCTGGTGGCATCGGATGATCGGCTGCAGGTGCATGGGCGGCTGTCGACCCACGTGCTCGACACCCATAGCGGCAAGCCGGCCGCGGGGATCGCGGTCGAACTGGTCGAGCTATCGAACCTCGGTGTGAGCCGGGTCGTGACGCGCGCGGTCACCAACGCGGACGGCCGTACCGATCAGCCGTTGATTGGCGGGCGGCCGGTGCCGATCGGCCGCTACGAATTGACGTTCAGCGTCGGCAGCTATTTTGCACAGCGGCAGGTGCCGATGTCAGACCCGCCGTTTCTGGATCAAATTCCGCTGCGGTTTTCGGTCAGCGAACCGGAAGGCCATCTCCACGTGCCGCTGCTGGTCACGCCCTGGAGTTATGCGACGTATCGGGGCAGCTGATAAGCTGCTCCTCAAGACGAGGCGGCTCATACGTCACACGTGTTGCGCCGATGAAGCCGCCGCGACCGCATCCGCCTCGGCGGCGGCCTTGCTGCCGATGCCGTTGAAAAATGCATTCAGGATCACGGCAACCAGCGCGCAGAGCAGGATACCGGATTCCAGCAGCGGCTGCAGATCGTGCGGCAGGTTGCGGAAGAAATTCGGCGCGGCCAGCGGGATCATGCCGAAGCCGACCGAGATCGCCACCACGAACAGGTTGTAGCGATTGTTCTTGAAGTCGACCGCCGTGAGGATTCTGGCGCCGGTCGCGGCGACCATGCCGAACATCACGAGACCGGCGCCGCCAAGCACCACCAGCGGGACGGCTTCGACCAATGCCGCCATCTTCGGCAGCAAACCGAGCAGCAGCATGATTCCGCCGCCGGCGACGGTGACCCAGCGCGACCGCACGCCGGTGACGCTGACGAGGCCGACATTCTGCGAGAACGAGGTATAGGGAAACGTGTTGAACAAACCGCCGAGCAACGTGCCGACGCCGTCGGCGCGCAAGCCGCGGGTCAGCGCGTCGCGGTCGATCGTCCTGCCGGTGATCTCGCCGAGCGCCAGAAACATCCCGAGCGATTCGATCATCACCACGATCATCACGATGCACATGGTGATGATCGGCACGACGTGGAATTCCGGAACTCCGAAATGCAGCGGTATCACGACGTCGCCCCAAGGTGCTGCGGCAACTTTCTCAAAATGCATGACGCCGAGCACGCTGGCCAGGATCGCGCCCGCGATAATGCCGAGCAGCACCGAGACGTTGGCGATGAAGCCGGAGCCCCATTTGATCAGGCCGAGAATGATCAGCAGCACGAACAGCGCAATGCCGAGCCCCTGCAGCTGACCGTAGCCCGGATTGGGAAATGTCATGGAAACGCCGTCAACGACCTTGGAAAAGGTGGGTATTCCGCCACCGGCCCAGTTGATGCCCACGCGCATCAGCGAGATGCCGATCACCATGATGATCGTGCCGGTCACGACGGGAGGAAACAACGGCAATAACCGGCTGATGAAGGGAGCGGCAATGATGCCGAAGATTCCGGCAGAGATGACCGAGCCATAGATGCCGAGCAACCCGATATCGGGCGCGCCGGCCATCGACAGCATCGGACCCACCGACGCGAAAGTGACGCCCATCATCACCGGCAGTCGAATGCCGACGCCGGGGAATCCGATGCACTGCACCAATGTGGCCAGCCCGCAGGCGAACAAATCCGCGCTGATCAGGAATGCGACGTCTTCGGGCGACAATTTCAGGGCTCGCCCGATGATGAGGGGCACCGCGACCGCGCCGGCATACATCACCAGAACATGCTGCAGGCCGAGCGCCAGCAGGCGCGGCGTTGGCAGAATCTCGTCGACCGGATGGATGGTTTCGGTGCTCATGAACTTGTCCCCCCAAGTGTTGGCCCGTTGTGTTGGCCCCGTTTCCGTCCATAGCAAACCAAAACAAGGCCGATGCCAAGGGGCATTGTTTGCCGGCAAGACCGCCCCAAGACCGTTCAATGGCACAAACGTTGCTCTGATAGGTCAGGACCTGATGGGCCTGGACGCGTGATTGGCTTGGCCCTGGGCGAAACCAGAGCCTCGCGAATTCGCCGGTTGAACTGGAGGTTTGCCTGTGCCGCTGATCAAGAACAGATATGGAAAGGGCCGGGTCCGCGTCATGCGGATTCATCGCGACGGCGGCCGGCATGAGGTCAGCCAGCTCAACATCAAGGCGATGATCGAGGGTGACTTCGCCCGCGCCTATACCGGCGCCGACAACTCCACCTCGGTGTCGACCGATACCATCAAGAACGTGGTCAATATTGTCGCGCGCGAAAATACCGGACTCTGCACCGAGGAATTCTGTCAGGTGCTGGCGAAGAAATATCTCGACTCTTATCCGCAGGTGGTCTCGGTGGCCATCACGGCGCATGAGACGAAATGGAGCCGCCTGAGTTTCGGCGGCGAGCCGCATCCGCACAGTTTCATTCTCGACAGCAACGGCAAGCCGACGGTTGACGTGAGCGCAACCCGCGACGGATCGGCGATGGCCTCGGGTATCGATGGCTTTACGTTCATGAAGTCGACCCAGTCGGGCTGGGAGAACTACTTCAACGATCGCTACACCACGATCCCCCCGACCCACGACCGGATGGCCGCCACCAGCATGGTGGCGTCGTGGAAGTGGTCGGGCAAGCCGTCCAGCTACCCGGCCACCAATGCGAAGATCCTTGCGACGCTGCTGGAGGTGTTCAGCACCACCTATAGTTCGAGCGTGCAGGACAGCCTGTATCGCATGGGCGAGGCGGCGCTGGCGGCGGTACCGGAGATTTCCGAGATCAGCATGGCCTGTCCGAACATGCACTTCATCCTGATGAACCTCTCGGCGTTCGGGCTGGATAACAACAACGAGGTTTTCCTGCCGACGGACGAGCCGCACGGCCAGATCGAATGCACCGTGGGCCGGGGCTGACCGCGCGCGGCGCGACTGCGATTACAGCTTCCCGAATTTTTCGTGCAGCGCCGGAAACAGCCGGTCCGGCTTGAACGGCACGGTGGTGAAACGGATTCCGGTGGCATCGGCGAGCGCATTGCCGAGTGCCGCGGCCACCGGATTATAGGGACTTTCGCTCATCGATTTTGCGCCCATCGGCCCGATCGAATCCACGGTATCGGCGAAAAACACCTCGGTGCGCGGAATGTCGGCAAAGGACGGCAGGTGATAATTGCGGATTTGCGGATTGATCACGCGGCCGCCATCATCGATCACCATTTCCTCGTACAGCGTGGCGCCGAGCGACTGCGCCACCCCGCCCTCGACCTGGCCACGGCACTGCATGGGATTGGCGACCCGGCCGGCATCCGCGGCCTGCACGCTTTTGAGGATCTTGATTTCCCCGGTGCCTTTGTTGACGGCGACACGAAAGCCCTGGACGTTGAATGCGACCGAGCGCGGGGTGCCTGCCGAACTGCCGTTCGCGCTCAAAGTCTGTCCCTGCACGCGCGCGGCTTCGGCGAGTTCGGCGAAGGACAGACGTTGCTTGCCGCAGATCGCGGAATCATTCTTGAGAACGCAGGTATCGGGACTGGTTTTCGTCGCTGTGGAAGCAAAGATCCTGAGCTCTTCAGCCAGATTTTCCGCCGCGGCCTGCGTCGCGCGTCCGGCGACGAACGTGCCGGTACTGCCATAAGCGCCGGTGTCGTGGCCGCCATGCGCCGTATCGGATTGCAGCAGGCGGATTTGATCGACGGTCGTCGCCAGCGCGGTCGCGGCGATCTGGCGATGCACCGTCGAGGTGCCATTGCCGAACTCCGCCGTTCCGACGGTCAGCTCGAAGCCGCCATCCTCACGCAGCGAAATCCGGGCGTCCGCGATATGTCCGGCCGGAGGCACGGTATCGATCATGGTGAGCGCGATGCCCTCGCCGATCAGCCAGTCGGCGGAGAGGTCGGTTTTCGGTGCTTCTATCTGCATCGCGCGCTCGACCAGATCGAGGCACTGATCGAGCCCGTAACTGCCATAAAGTACGTCGTCGTGCTCCGAGCCCGGAGGCGCCAGCATCGGATCGCCTGATTTTACGGCGTTGCGGCGGCGGATGTCGAAAGGACTGATGCCAAGTTTCCTGGCGAGTTCGTCGATCGCGCCTTCCACCGCGAACTGCGTTTGCGGCAGGCCGTAGCCCCGAAAAGCCCCTGCCGGCAAGGTGTTGGTGTAGGCGGCGACGGCATCGACCTTCTTGTTGGGGCAATTATAGACGCTGATCGACTCACTGCAGGCATGAAACAGCACCGGACCGGCGTGATTGCCGTAGGCGCCGGTGTTGGAGAGCACGTCGAGCTGCAACGCGGTCAGCATTCCGTCCTTGTCGGCCCCCGCTTTCACCGTCACGCGCATCGGATGCCGCGTCGAGGTCGAGATGAATTGCTCCTCGCGGGTGAGTTCAAGCTTGACCGGCCGTCCGGTCCTGATGGCGGCAAGCGCGAGAATATCCTCGACGAACATTTCCTGCTTGCCGCCGAAGCCGCCGCCGACGCGTTCGCAGAACACCCGGACCTTGTCCGGCGGCAGCTCGAAAATCTCGCTCAGGGCGCGTCGCGTCAGGAATGGCACCTGGGTGCTGGAGCGCACGTTCAGGATGCCGCCGGGATCAACCCAGGCGAGGCCGCCATGGGTTTCGAGCGCCGCGTGCTGGACCCGCTGGGTGGTGAACGTTCCTTCGTAGGTGACGGCGGACCCCGCCAGCGCGCTGGCGACATCGCCGAACTCGCCGTGGGTTTCCGCCACGATGTTGCTTTGGGCGTTGGCCACGCGTTGTTCCGGTGTCTTGTCGCCATGGATCAGCGGCGCCCCCGGCGCGATCGCCTGCTCCGGGTCGACCACAGCGGGCAGTATGTCGTAGCTGACGACAAGGCGGCGGCAACCTTCCTCGGCCGCGGCCTCGGTCTCCGCGATGACGGCGGCGACTTTTTGTCCGATGAAGCGGACGACATTATCGAGTATCCTGGTGTCGTCCGGGTCCATCCAGCTCTTTTCGTGCCGCGCGGTGGAGAACAGCCGATCCGGCACGTCCTCGAAGGTGAGCACCGTATGGACGCCCGGAACGGCCAGCGCCGCGGTCTTGTCGATCGAGATGATTCTGGCGTGCGGATGTGGTGAGCGCAGTATCTTGATCTGCAGCAAGCCTTCGATGGTGGTATCGAAGGTGTAGCGCGCGGCGCCCCGCACCACCTGGGGTCCGGCGGGGGCGGGCAGGCTGCGGCCGAAGGCGGTGCCGGCGGCGGCGTCCTCGATATTCTTCTTACCGTTAAGGGCGTCCTCGATCGAGCGGTAGCCGGTACAGCGGCACAGATTGCCTTTCAGCGATGCGCCGAGATCCTGCCGCTGCGCCTGATTCAACGATGCGCAGGTCAGGATCATGCCCGCGGTACAGAAGCCGCACTGAAACGCCTGCGCGTCGAGAAACGCCTGCTGCATCGGGTGCGTGCCGCCGTCGGGCGCAAGACCTTCGATGGTGGTAACGGCGTGGCCGTCGGCCCGGAACGCCGGGATCAGACAAGAGTGCACCGGCTCGCCGTCGATCAGCACGGTACAGGCCCCGCAGTCGCCGGCGTCACACCCCTTCTTGACCCCGAAATGCCCGAGTTCGCGAAGAAATGTTCGCAGGCATTGTCCGGCGCGCGGTGTTTGCTGGAAATCCTTGCCGTTGATCTCAAAGCTCATGGTTACACCAGGCCTTGCAGTTCGGCACGAATCTCTTCGGCAAGGCGCAGCGTCATGTGTTTGCGCCATGCGGGTTTGCCATGAACGTCGTCATGATAGATGGCATCGGGAATGTGCTCACGGATCGCCTCGCGCAGTTCGCGAGGGTCCGGAATTTGGGAAAACGAGAGCCGAACCGGCCGCGCCGTGGAGGCCGTTACCGTCAGTGCCATGGCGCCCTCGCTGCCGAGACTGCCGATCAACAATGCGGCAGAGCGGCCGAGCAGCGTCAGCGATATCTGTCGAAACGCCGCACGCCGCTTCAGTGCAGCCAGCGGAATTTCGATTTGCCTGAGCAGATCACCCGGCGTAAGGACGTTGCGATTGTTGCCGGTGACGAAGTCGGCGACGCCGACGCGCCGCTCGCTCCCGTCGGCTTTCCAGACCGTGCAGACCCCATCCAGCGCCGCCGTCAACGAGATCATCGGGCCGGCCGGCAGGGACATGCAAAGATTGCCGCCGACGGTGGCGGTCTTCCATATCTTGAAGGAGGCCAGAAACGCGCGGCAGCATTGATTGATCAGGGGCGCGGCGAGCCATTCCGGCGGGCAGGCCAGGGCGTCAAGTTGCGCGACCGTGCAGGTGGCCGCGATCGTCAGCCCGGTCTCGCCGATCGTCAGCGCCGGCCATTTGAGGTCGGTGAGATCGATCAACCGTGTCAGGTGGACCTGGGGTTCCGAGAACAGCCAGGTTCCGCCCGCGAGCCAAGCGTCGCCTGCCGTCCAAACGGGCAGCTGCTCCCGCTTTTGCGGGTGGGCAACCTCTGTGATGGTGTTCAGATCCATGGATACGTTAACGCTTTCAACGAGATGCATCTACAGTTAGGAATTCTTGCAAGACCGGCGCCAACTCTTGCATGGATCGGGGTGGTCTTTGAATTGCAGGGCCTGAAATTGCAAGAAGGCTTGGAATTGCAAGAAGGCCTGGAATTGCAAGAAGGTCTGGAATTGCAGAAGGCTTGGAATTGCAAGGCTGGCATGGCGGGTTGTTTTTGCGAACCTGATCTTGGGGAAGGTACCGACTATGGATCATAAGCGGGCGATCTGGATCAAAGATCCCTTGGCCATTCTCGCCGATGGGGCCGAACGTGGCATCGTGGTCCAGGACGGCAGGATCGTCGAGCTGGTGCCGAAGGGCGGCCAGCCCCTCACTTCGGCGGCGTTCTTCGAGGCGGGCGACCATGTGGTGCTGCCGGGGCTGATCAACACCCACCACCATTTCTACCAGACCCTGACGCGCGCCCTTCCGGCGGCGCTGGACCGCGAACTGTTCCCGTGGCTGCAGGCACTCTATCCGGTCTGGGCGCGGCTGACGCCGGAATCGCTCAATCTCGGTGTCTCGGTTGCGATGTCCGAGCTCTTGCTGTCGGGCTGCACCACCACCACCGATCATCATTACGTCTTTCCGGCCGGGCTCGAGGACGCGGTCGATATCGAAGTCGCCGTCGCCCAGCGTTTGGGGGTCCGGGTGCTGTTGACCCGTGGTTCGATGAACCGGTCGCAGCGCGACGGCGGGCTGCCACCCGACAGCGTGGTGCAGGACGAGGACACCATCCTGGCCGACAGCGAACGCGTCGTCGCCAAATACCATCAGCGCGGCGCGGACGCCATGGTACAGATCGCGCTAGCGCCATGCTCGCCATTTTCGGTGACAACGTCGTTGATGAGCGCAACCGCCGCCCTGGCCGACAAGCTCGACGTCCGCCTGCATACCCATCTGGCAGAGACCGAGGACGAGAACACATTCTGCCAGCAGATGCATGGTTGCCGGCCGCTCGATTATCTCGAGCAATGCGGCTGGCTCAATGCGCGGACCTGGCTGGCCCATGGCATTCATTTCAATGCCCAGGAAATGCAGCGGCTGGGCAAGGCAAAGACGACCATCAGCCATTGTTCCTGCAGCAATCAGCTGCTGGCGTCCGGCTGCTGCCCGGTCTGCGACATGGAAGAGGCCGGGGTCGCGATTGGTCTCGGCGTCGATGGCTCGGCCTCGAACGACGGATCCAACCTGATGCAGGAGGTGCGTGCTGCATTCCTGCTGCAGCGCGCCCGCTACGGCGTCGGTCGTGTCAGCCACAAGGACGCCTTGCGATGGGCCACCAGGGGGTCGGCGGCCTGCGTCGGCCGCCCCGAACTCGGCGAGATCGCGGTGGGGAAAGCCGCCGATCTTGCGTTGTTCAAGCTCGATGAATTGCGTTTCTCGGGCCATGGCGACCCGCTGGCGGCGCTGGTTCTGTGCGGGGCGCATCGCGCCGACCGGGTGATGGTCGGCGGCAAGTGGGTGGTGTCGGATGGCGCCATTCCCGGGCTCGATTTGCCCGATCTGATCCGGCGCCATAGCGCCGCGGCGCATGCCATGCAGGTTGGGTGAAGTTGTTTGGTTCGGCGCAATGAAAAAGGGTCCGGGCGTTGCCGCCCGGACCCGGTCATCTCGGGAGTCCCCGGCCGTTACTTGCCGGGAATCGCGTCGTCGATGCCCTTGACGTAGAAGTTCATGCCGAGCACCTGGCCGTCGGCCAGATGGTCGCCGCCCTTGCACTCAACTTCCTTGCCGTCCTGGCCGATCACAGGACATTTGAACGGATACAGCTTGCCGGCGATGATGGCGGCTTCGGTATCTGCCGCCAGTTTCTTCACGTCGTCGGGCATGTTGGTGTAGGGCGCCATCACGACCAGTTTCGATTTCAGCCCGCCCCAGGTATCTTCCGAGGCCCATTTGCCGTCGAGCTCGGCCTTGACGCGGTCGATGTAGTAGGGCGCCCAGTTATCCATGATCGAGGTCAGCTGCGTTTTCGGTCCGAATTTGATCATTTCGGAATCCTGGCCGAACGCCAGCTTGCCGCGCTCGGAAGCGATCTGCATCGCCGCCGGGCTGTCGGTGTGTTGCATGATCACGTCGGCGCCCTGATCGAGCAGCGCCTTGGCGGCATCGGCTTCCTTGCCCGGATCAAACCAGGTGTTGGCCCAGATGATCTTGACCTTGATGTTGGGGTTGACGGTCTGGGCGCCAAGGATGGTGGCGTTGATGCCCATGATGACTTCCGGGATCGGGAACGAGGCGATGTAGCCCAGCACGCCGGATTTCGACATCTTGCCGGCGATCACGCCCTGAATGTAGCGGCCCTCGTAGAACCGGCCGTTATAAATCGACATGTTCTTGTCGCGCTTGAAGCCGGTGGCGTGCTCGAAATGCACGTTGGGATATTTCTTCGCCACCTTCAGCGTCGGATCCATGTAGCCGAACGAGGTCGTGAAGATCAGCTTGTTGCCGGCGCGCACGAGCTGTTCGATCGAGCGCTCGGCATCGGGACCCTCGCTGACGTTCTCGAGATAGGTGGTTTCGACCTTGTCGCCGAATTCCTTGACCACGGCCTGGCGTGCAAGTTCATGCTGGTAGGTCCAGCCGAAGTCGCCGACCGGACCAAGATAGATAAAGCCGACTTTGAGCTTGTCGGCGGCGGATGCGCCGAACAGGCTCGCTCCGGCGGTGAGCATCACTGCCGTTGCCGCGATGAGAATCTTCCTCATGGGTTTCTCCTGCTACTTAAGGGGTGGACTGACTAACCCCGATGCGCCCGCGCCCCATCGCGCGCGCTTCGGGTATTCATGCGTTCATCGATCGGGCACAAACACCGTGCCCAGGGCCGCGGGAGCTGTCGAGCCGCCGGTCCTCGCGCGAGAAATCAGAACCAGGACGACGACGGTTGCAAGATAAGGCAACGCCGACATGAACTGCGATGGAATTCCAAGACCGAGGCCCTGCGCGTGCAATTGCAGGATGGTCACCGCCCCGAACAGATAGGCGCCGATCACCAGCCGGCCCGGCCGCCATGACGAGAATACGACAAGCGCAAGCGCGATCCATCCACGGCCCGCCGTCATGCCCGGAATAAAGAACGGCGTATAGGCCAGCGGCAGATAGGCGCCGGCGAGGCCGGCGCAGGCGCCGCCGAACATCACCGCAAACATCCGGATCCGAAGCACCGGATATCCCAGCGCGTGCGCCGAAATGTGATTGTCACCGGCGGCTCGCAGGATCAGTCCTGCCTGCGTGCGGTAGAGAAACAGCCAGACCCCGATCACCAGCGCCAGCGAGAGATAGATGAATGCGTCCTCGCCGAACAGGATACGCCCCACCAGCGGAATATCGGTAAGGCCCGGAATGTAAAGATGCGGAGCCGGCGTGATGCGCTCGCCGACGAAGCCGGCGCCGATCAGGCCCGACAGCCCGATACCGAGGATCGTGAGCGCGAGGCCGGTCGCAACCTGATTGACCGCGAGACCGAGCGTCATCATCGCGAAGATCAGGGATAGCAATGTGCCGGCGACGATACCGCACAGCGCCCCGATGATGATCGAGCCGGTGAACCATGCGCCGCCGAATCCGCAGGCTGCGCCGACGATCATCATGCCCTCGACGCCCAGATTGAGCACGCCGGCGCGCTCGGTCACCAGTTCGCCGGTGGCCGCGAGCAGCAAAGGCGTCGATGCCGCGAGCACCGAAAGGATGATGGCTTCAAGCAGCCCCACTGGACACCTTTCGCGATGGGAAAATCAGACGGAACCGATAGAGAATGAGAGAGTCGCAGGCGAGCACGTAGAACAACAGGAGGCCTTGAAACACCTTGGTGACATCAAGCGGGATTTTCATCGCGATCTGGGCCTGTTCGCCGCCGATGAAGGTGAGTGCGAGAAAAAGGCCTGCAATTAATATTCCAATCGGGTTCAACCGGCCGAGAAACGCGACGATGATCGCGGTGAAACCATAACCAGGTGAAATGCCCGGCTGAAGGTGCCCGACCGGTCCCGCCACCTCGATGATGCCGGCAAGGCCGGCCAGCGCGCCGGAGATGGCGAACGTCAGAAGGATCAATTGGTTGGAATTGAATCCGCCGAAACGGGCCGCGCGCGGTGCGGCGCCGACGACGCGAATTTCAAAACCTTTGATGGTGCGTCCAAGCAGGACGGTCGTGGCGGCCACGACGAGCAGGGCGATGATGGCGCCGAGATGCAGCCGGCCGCCTTCGATCAGAACCGGCACGGTTGCGACCGGATCAAACTCGGCCGTGGTCGGGAAATTGAACCCGGCCGGATCGCGCCACGGACCGCGTACCATGTAATCCAGAAAAAGGTCGGCCACATACACCAGCATCAGGCTGGTGAGAATCTCGCTGGCGCCGAACCTGACTTTGCAGATCGCCGGTATCAAGGCGTAGAGCGCGCCCGCCACCGCGCTTAACACCAGCATCGCGGGCAGCACCCAATATCCGGCGCCGGTGCCCTGGGTCTTCACCGCGAGCCAGCTGCCGGCGACGGCGCCGATCAGAAACTGCCCTTCGGCGCCGATATTCCAGACGTTGGCGAGATAGCAAAGCGACAGCCCGACGCCGATCATCACCAGCGGGGTCGCCTTGACCGCGATTTCCTGCAGCGAATAGCTGTCGGTCAGGGGATCGATGAAGTAGACGCCAAGCGCCAGAATCGGATTCTTGCCCAGAATGGCAAACAGGATGCTCATGGTCACGATCGTCAGACCGATGGCGATCAGCGGCGAAACCAGCGCGATGGTATTCGACCGCTCGGCGCGCTTTTCAAGCACGAACTGCATGCGGCGCTTCCTTCTGCTCCAGACTGCTTCCGCCCATCAACAGGCCGAGCTTCTCGCGGGTGGCGTCAGCGGTCGCCATCGGCTGCGAGAGGCGGCCGTGGAACATCACGGCGATCCGGTCGGTGATTTCGGTGAGCTCGTCGAGGTCCTGGCTGGTCACGAGCACCGCGGCACCGCTTGCGGCGAGGTCGAGCAGGGCCTGCCGGATGACGGCGGCCGCGCCCGCGTCCACACCCCAGGTGGGCTGGCTGACGACAAGGACCGCGGGGTTACGGAGAATCTCGCGGCCGACGATGAATTTCTGCAGATTGCCGCCGGACAGGCTTGCCGCTTCGGGGTCGCGTTTTGCCTTGCGCACGTCGAAGGCCGCGGTCGCGCGGTCGACCGTCGATAACGTCGCGGCGGTATTGACGAAACCATGCTGCACCATCCCGCTGGCGGCGTGGCCGGTCAGCAGGGCATTCTCGGAAAGTTTCATGCGTGGTGCGGTGCCGTGGCCGAGACGCTCTTCGGGCACAAAGGCGGCACCAAGCCGGCGCCGCTGCGTGATGGAAAGATGTCCCGCGGCATGGCCGTCGATCACCACCGTGCCGGGGTCCTGGACCTGCCGTTCTCCCGAAAGCGCTGCGAAAAGCTCGTCCTGTCCGTTGCCGGCGACCCCGGCGATGCCCAGGATTTCGCCACCCTTCAGCTCGAGCGAAATATGCTCGAGTCTCACGCCGTGGGGATCGTCCGGCTCCAGGCTCAGATCGTTGACCACGAGGCGCGGCACCGTCGTTTTCCGGCCGGCGGCGGCTTTCACCTCCTTGATATCGGCGCCGACCATCATTCGGGCCAGCGAGGCCGCGGTCTCCTGTTGCGGGTTGCAGGTCGAGATTTTCTTGCCGCCGCGCAGGATCGTGGCGGTATCGCAAAGGCGCTTCACCTCTTCCAGCTTGTGGCTGATGTAGAGTATCGCGCGGCCCTCGGCCTTCAGGCGGTCCAGCACGACGAATAATTGATCGGCTTCCTGCGGCGTCAGCACCGCGGTCGGCTCATCGAGGATCAGGAATTTGGGATTCTGCATCAGCACCCGGACGATTTCGATGCGCTGGCGCTCACCCACCGACAGTTGCCAGACCTCGCGTTTGGGATCGAGCGGAAGTCCGTAAACATTGGACACTTCCTCAAGGCGCGCCGACATGTCCTTGAACGATTCCTTGCCGTCGAGGCCGAGCGCCACGTTCTCGGCGACGGTGAGGTTGTCGAACAGCGAGAAATGCTGGAACACCATGCCGATGCCGCGCCCACGCGCTTCCGATGGCCCGGACAGAACCATCTTCTCGCCCTGCCAGCGCATCTCGCCGTCGCTCGGCTGGATCAATCCGTAGATGGTTTTGACGAGCGTCGATTTTCCCGCGCCGTTCTCGCCGAGGAGGGCATGGATCTGCCGTGGCCAGATATCGATATCGATGGCTTCGTTGGCGAGAAAATTGCCGTAGCGCTTGGTCAAGCCAATCGTCTGGAGCAGGGGCGTTCCGCCGGAGTGTGGGCCGGTAGGCGTCGAATCTAACATTCGCTGTCACGCGTGCGAGGAACGGGTGCCTTAATACTGAGCTAGTTTAGACGGCGGCGTAAGTGGGGAAAAAGCGTCAGCGTTTGCCCAACTCTTTGGCAGATGACCGCCAGTGATTCCCTTGGCCCGCCCCGGGCCCGACGTGTCCACGGAGCCTCATTCCAGCTCGTCCCCGGCCAAAATCGCCGAAAAACCTGTTGCAAAATTGTGACGGTCGATTCCAAATCGGAACAGCGGATCAGGCCTGCCGCGAACATGAGCGACGTCATTTCAGCGTCGCCCGGGGGCTGGCGGGGGGCTGTTTTTGCCAGCAATTCCTGTGCTCCCACGGCCTCAGATTAGCAAAAATATCCAATATAAACAGATGCATACGCTCACCCCATGCTTGCCTTGGGCTGCTTTGCGCCATGCAACGAACCGTGCCGGGCGGGCGTAACATGCTGATCGGCCGGCTGTTCTTGATGAAACTTGCGGCAGGCCATGGAGAAACTTGAGGCTTCTCAGAATTAACGAACGGCGCAAGTGTCCGGCTCAAGGACCTCGATCAGTGTGATCGTCAAAACTTGGGGGTATTCCGAATGTCCTATCGTACCAAAGCAATTGCAGCCGCGATGCTGTCACTTGCCTCTTTTGTTCCAATGAGCTTCGCAAGCGCCGCGGACCTGCCGGTCAAGGTGAAGGCCAAGCCAATCCCGGAGATTCCCTTCTTCCTGGTGATCGACGATCGGGTGAGCTTCTCGTACATCGGTAGGGGTACCGATCCGGGTGTGTTCAGCATCGTCAATGGCAAGGTCAACGGCGATACCGCAAAGTCGGTGTATTCGTTCTCCCATTTCGACGTGTGGGCCTACGGCACCAACTTCTTCGCCATCAACATGTTCAAGTCGGACCACAACGATCCGGCCGTCCCGTGCATTAACGCTGGCGTTCTGCCGGTCGGTACGGCGAGCTGCGCTGGCGCGACCGAGTTCTTCGGCCTGCTCCGCAGCACCTACGGATGGAACGAAATCTTCAACACCAAGGCCTTCAGCCAGGGTCCTCTGCATAACGTTTCGTTCGAAATCGGCGCCGAGGGTGAGACCGAAAATAACTACCTCGGCCCCAACAAGCGTGCCTTCGAAGCCGGTCTGCAGTTCGCCTTCGATCTTCCCTACAAGGGCTACTTCAACGTTGCGCCCTTGGCCTACAAGGAACTCAACCACAACGCCTTTAATCAGTGCGGAAGCATTACTGTTGCTCCTGGCGCGATTCCGGGTTCTACCTGCAGCATCGATGGAAACACCGAGTTCAAGGCGACTTGGGCGGTTGAAATCAACTACTACATGGATCTCGGCTTCCTGCCGGAAAGCATCAACTACTTCGCCATCAGCGGCCGCGCTGGCTTCTATGGACCGAAGGGCGATGCCAACGGCCTTCCGCTTAATTCGGGTGCTGGCGTAGCAAGCACCGCGACCAAGACCGAGATCAACAGCGAGCCGATCCGTCTGACCTTCGACGCCTCCAAGGCGTTCTGGGGTCCGAAGTACGCTCAGTTCGTCACGACCTGGGTGTCCTACCGCTACTGGCAGAACAAGTTCGGCCTCGACCACAACGCTGAACTCGGTGTCTGTAACGTCATCGTCGGCGGCGCCGTCACCAGCACCAACAGCTGCACGGAATCGAGCTACCAGGCCGGTATCACTGTGAAGTTCTGATCGCCTGATCCTGTTCAGGTAAACGATGGCGCCGCGATCAACTCGCGGCGCCATTTTCATTTCAGCGATTTCGTTCGGTGGAGCGAGATCAGCTATTTCTTCCAGACGCCGGCGTGCAGGCTCTCGGCTTCGTCTTCAAGCATCGGTCCGACCACGTTCGTCGCGCGTTGACCGGTTTCGAAAACCTTGCGGCACGGCAGGTCGAGGGTGGGGTTCTCCGGATGGTTGCCGGTGACCGCCCGCAGGCGATGCTCACTCAGGCCGTACACCAGGCGGCCAATTCCAGCCCAGTAGATCGCGCCTGCGCACATCGCACAGGGTTCGGCGGACGAATATAGCGTGGCCTTCGCGAGCACATCCGGACTGAGGGTCGTGCAGGCTTGCGTCGCGAGCAGGCGCTCGGCGTGGCCGGTCCCGTCATGCGCCGGCATGTAGCCGTTCTCGGTTTCGATCAGGACGTTGCGGTTCTCATCGACCAGGATGGCGCCGAAGGGATGATTGCCGTGGGTGATGGCGCGGCGGGCGACATCGAACGAACGGCGCAAGAAGTGTTCATCGAGTTCGGACGTGCCCGGATTCGAATTGCTGTCCATGACCGCTCCTGCCGCTTCGCGCATCATGCAGAGCGCGGGCGGGACAGGCAAGCCATAGCGTTTTCGAGCCAACGGGTCGCGCGAATGCGCGCCCGATAACGGGCTCCGTGGGTCCCGGTTCGCGTGAAAAAGGATCGGGCGGATTAGAGCATGATCCGGAAAAGTGGGAACCGGTTTTCCGAAAAGATCATGCTCAAACAAGATAGGCGACGAGCATGATTCAACGCAGTTGAATCATGCTCTAGTGTCCCGCCATGTGACGCCCGATTTCGGTCAGGTCGGCTTCGCTGGCGCGGGCTTCATAGACGAGCTGGCCGTGAAACATCACCATCAGGCGATCTGACAGTTCGAGCAGCTCGTCGAGGTCTTCGCTGACCAGCAGCACCGCGGCGCCGCGGTTCCGCGCGGCCATGATCTCGGCGTGAATTTGCGCAACGGCGGCGAAATCCAGTCCGAAGCAGGGATTGGCGGCGATCAGGACTTCCACTTCACCGCCCAATTCGCGCGCCAGCACGGCACGCTGCACGTTGCCGCCCGACAGCGAAGCGATCGGCGTATCCGGCGTGCGGGTCTTGATCCTGTAGAGTCCGATTTTCTTCTCGGCGTCGGCGCGGAACGCCGCGCGGTTGAGCCACCATCCGCCAGTTGCGAACGGCGCGCGGTCGAATTCGCGAAACGCGATATTGTCGGCCACGCTCATGCCGCCGACGCAGGCGTTCTTCAGCGGCTCTTCCGGCAGCAGCGACATTTTGTGCCGGCGCATTTCCTCGCGGCTGGCGTGGTAGACGTCGCCAATGACGCGGATTTCGCCGCTTTCGGCTTCGCGCTGACCGGCGAGCACCTCGACCAGCTGACGCTGGCCGTTGCCGGAAACCCCGGCAATGCCGACGATCTCCCCGCCGCGAACCGCAAGCGATATGTCACGAACGGCCACCGCGCCGGCATCGTCAAGCGCGTTGACCTTGTTGAGCTCGAGCCTGATATCACCGACTTCGCCGACCCGGGCCGGCTGAATGGTCAATTCTTCCGCCCCGATCATCATGCGGGCCATCGTGTCGGGCGTGAGGTCGGCAACCCTGCCATGGCCCGCCAGTTTGCCGCGGCGAAGGATCGTCACCTCGTCGGCAAAGGCCATCACTTCGCGGAATTTATGGGTGATCATCAGGATCGTCAGGCCGTCATTGACGACCATGGCGCGCAGCATGCCCAGCACTTCGTCGGCTTCGCCCGGGGTCAGCACCGATGTCGGCTCGTCGAGAATGAGGAAACGCCGCTTCAGGTAAAGCTGCTTGAGGATTTCGCATTTTTGCCGCTCGCCGGCGGAAATGTCCGAGACCCTGAAATTGAGCGGCACCTTGAACGGCATCCGCGCCAGAAACGCTTCCAGTTCCTGCTTTTCCCTGGCCCAGTTGACAACAGCGGGAACGTCGTCGCGCGCCAGCACCAGATTCTCGGCCACCGTCATCGCGGGCACCAGGGTGAAGTGCTGATACACCATGCCAAGGCCGAGCGCGTGGGCATCCTTCGGATTTGCGATCGCCTGTTCGCGGCCGCCGACCAGCACGTCGCCCTGGGTCGGGTGATAATAGCCCATGATGCATTTGACCAGCGTGCTCTTGCCGGCGCCGTTTTCACCGAGCAGCGCATGGAAGGAGCCGGGACGCACCTTCAGTTCGACATTGTCCAGCGCGACGAATTCGCCGAAGCGCATGGTCATGGCGATGGCGTCGACGCCGAGCGCCCCGCTCGGCAGCGGCGTTTCGCCGATGATCATGACAAGGCTCCGATCAGGGCCGTGGACGTCGCCACCGCCCCGAACACGCCGCCCTGCATCTTGATCATCTTGAGCGCGTGGTCATGATTGCTCTTGTCGGTGGCGGCACAGCAGTCCTCGATCAGGATGCATTCGAAGCCGCGGTCGTTGGCCTCCCGCATCGTGGTATGGACGCAGACATCGGTGGTGATGCCGGTCAGAACGATGTTCTCGATGCCGCGCAGCCGTAACATCAATTCCAGATCGGTGGCGCAGAACGATCCCTTGCCGGGCTTGTCGATGATGGGCTCTCCCGGCAGCGGCGCCAGATCGGGGATGATTTCCCAACCGGCCTCACCACGGACCAGCACGCGCCCGCACGGGCCGGGGTCACCGATTCCCGCGCCGATCTGCCGCGACCGCCAGCGCTTGTTGGCGGGCAGATCGGTCAGATCGGGGCGATGGCCCTCGCGGGTATGGATGATGTGGAAGCCTTGGGCACGCATCACGCCAAGCAGCCGCTTGATCGGCTCGATCGGCGCGCGCGTCAGCGACAGATCGTATCCCATCTTGTCGACATAGCCACCGACACCGCAGAAGTCGGTCTGCATATCGATGATGATCAAAGCGGTGTTCTGCGGACGCAGATCGCCGTTATAGGGCCACGCATAGGGCTCGGACTTCAGATAGCGCTCGGCCATGTTATGTCCTCGTCGGTTGGTATCGGTCTATCGGGTGATCGAAAGTTCGGCGGGTGCCCCGGTCAAAGTGCGTTTCGGCGAGCAGGTAATGATCATGATCGCCAGCGTCAGAATGTAGGGTGCGGCGTTGAACAGGTGATATCCCGATGTCACGCCGACCGATTGCAGCGCCGGCCCGAGTGCCGCGGCGCCGCCGAAGGCGAGCGAGGCCCACATGCACAACAGGGGATCCCATCTTGCGAATATCACCAGCGCGACCGCGGTGATGCCCTGGCCGCTGGAGAGGCCTTCGTTCCAGCTGCCGGGATAGAACAGCGACAGGAACGAGCCGCCGATCCCGGCGAGGAAGCCGCCGACCATGGTCGCCCGCAGCCGGATCGCGAGCACCGAATATCCCATCGCGCGCGCCGCGTCCGAACTCTCGCCGGCGGTGCGGATCAATAGGCCCCAGCGCGTCGTCCGGAACGCCCAGTACAGGATTGGCGCCAGTGCGATGCCGATCAGAAACAGCACGTTGATCCGCAGCGCGGCGCGAACCTGCGCGACGTCGCTCCACCAGCCGAAATCGATCGCGGGCAGCCGTGCCGCCGTCGGCTCGATCAGGGGCTTTCCGAGATAGAAGGCGAGCCCGGTCCCGAACAGCATCAGTGCGATGCCGACGGCGATGTCGTTGACCCGCGGCAGCGAGCAGATCCCGGCGTGAAGCGCGCCCAACAGCGCACCGGTCACGCCGGCGGCGAGCACGCCAAGCCAGGGCGAACCGGAGAGATAGGAAATGCCGTAAGCGCTCATCGCGCCCATCACCAGCGTGCCTTCGAGACCGAGGTTGATGCGTCCCGAGCGCTCGGTGATGCATTCGCCGAGGCTGACGAACAGAAACGGGGTGGAGACGCGGATGGCGCCGCCAAACACCGCTAGCGGGACCGTCCAGAGGCCTATCGTTCCGTCCGCCATGTCAGGATTTGCCTTTCAGGAAGCCAATTCGTCCATACAGCGCGTCGCTGGCGAGCACGAAGACAAAGATGATGCCCTGCAGCACCTGGACCGAGGCGTCGGGCAGGCCGAGCCGGCGCTGCAACAGCCCGCCGCTGGCGCTGATTCCGCCCAGCAGGATCGCAACGGGAATGATCGCCAGCGGATTTTGCCGCGCCAGGAAGGCGACGAGGATGCCGGTGAAACCGTAGCCGGCCGCAAGGTTGGCGTTGGTGCGGCCCTGCACCGCGGCGACTTCGACCATGCCCGCCAGCCCGGCCGATGCCCCCGCCAGAAAACAGATGGTCATGATCAGCCTGCCGACACCGAGGCCGACGATCCTGGCCGCGCGAATATTGCCGCCGGCGACGCGCGCCGCGAAACCGAACACGGTGTGATAGATCAGGATGTAGGACGCGATCGCGGCGATGATCCCGAACACCAGTCCCCAATGCACGTCGGTGCCGGGTATCGATCCCAGCATGTTGGCCGCGCCGATCTCGCGGGTCGACGGCTTGTTGAGGCTGGAGGGGTCGCGCATCATGCCCTCGACCAGATGGTTGAGGATCGCCAGCGCGATATAGACCAGCAGCAGGCTCGAAATCGTTTCATTGACGCCGCGGTATTGGCGAAGCCCACCCGACAGCATGATCCAGAGTCCGCCGCCGACCATGCCGGCCGCAGCCATCGCCAGCTGCACCGCCAGCGGCGGCGCCCATTGCAGTGTCAGCGCCGCGCTGGTCGCCGCCAGCGCGCCGATCAAAAGCGCGCCTTCGCCGCCGATGATGACCATGCCGAGCTGGGCCGGCAAAGCGGTGCAGAGCGCGGTCAGGATCAGCGGCGCCGCGCGCGTCAGCGTGTTCTGCCAGGAAAACCAGGTGCCGAAGGCGCCCTGGTACATATAGAAATAAAGATCGAGCGGATTCTTGCCGAACAGAGCGACGAAAATTCCGAACACCCCGAGCGCGCCGACCAGCGCCGCGCCCGGAATGAGGATGTATTCGATGGTCCCGCCGTAACGCTGCAGAAATCCCGGGTCTGCGGCCGGAGCGATCGCATGGGTTTCGACGGGATCTGCAACTTCTGATGTCACGAAGTGGCTCCGATGACGCCTTCCACCAGGTAGTCCATCTTTTCGAGCTCGGGATCCTTCTGGCCGCGCGCGGTGCCGGAAGCGATCACGGTCTTGCCCTTGTTGTCCGCGATCGGGCCCTGGAAGATGGTGTAGGTGCCTGCGGTGAGCTTGGCCTTGACGTCGTCGGCCTGCTTGCGGGCTTCCGCCGAGACCGCCTCACCATAGGGGGAGACCTTGACGATCTCTTCCTTGAAACCGCCGCGATAGAAATTCGGGATGGTTTCGCCCGCTGCCATCATCTTCACGAACTTCGGGTAGAGCGCTTCCCAGTTCCATTCCGCGCCGGTCAGATAGGCCTTCGGCGCCAGCGCCGATTGGTTGACGTGATAGCCGCACACCATCGCGCCGCGGCGCGCGGCGTTTTCCACCATCGTCTTCGGTCCGTCGACATGGCAGGTCAGGACGTCGACGCCCTGGTCGATCAGGCTGTTGGTGGCTTCCGCCTCCTTGACCGGCATCGACCAGTCGCCGGTGAAGATGACCTGGGTGGTGGCCTTGGGATTGGCAAGCTTGGCGCCGAGCGTGAAGGCATTGATGTTGCGCAGAACCTGCGGGATCGGCTTGGCGGCGACGAAACCGAGTTTGCCGGTCTTGGTGGAATGACCGGCGACAATGCCGGAGATGTACTGCGCTTCGTCGATGTAGCCGAAATAGCTGCCGGCGTTCTTGGGATCCTTGTCGGTCCACAAACCGCCGCAGTGCTCGAAGCGCAGCTTTGGATACTTCGCCGCCATCTTGATCATATGCGGGTTGTAATAGCCGAACGAGGTCGGGAACAGGAGCGTGGCGCCATCGAGATTGATCATCGACTCCATGGTCTTTTCGACGGCGTCGGTTTCCGGGACTTTTTCCTCCTCGACCACCTTGATGCCCGGCATCTTCTTGAGCGCGGCCGCGCCCTGCGCGTGGGCCTGATTGTAGCCATAGTCATCGCGCGATCCGACATAGATGAAGCCGATCGTGGTGTCGGCCGCAAACGCGGAACGGGCGCCGAAGGCTGTGCCGAGCGTCAGGGCGGCGCCGCCTTGCAAGAGATGCCGTCGTGAAATCCTGCCAAAATCCATTGCATTGCTCCTTTGGCGGATGGACCGC
>NZ_JBEKCZ010000051.1:0-28522 GCF_050014615.1 Bradyrhizobium sp.
CGGCGACGCGAAGCCCCGCCATCCCGTGAAAACGCAGGCGCTGGTCGACGACGGCCATGGGATCGCTTGCCGACCCCATTTTCGCGGTTCCCACGGGATGAAAAATCGTGGTGCCGATGTCGCCGGCGGCTTTCGCCAGCGACACTTCGTCGTCGCCGACCGACGGGCCCGGCAGAAATTCCTGCGGATGATAGGGCGCCAGCACCGGCTGCTTCATCAGCCGTCGTGTGGTGCGGATGGCGTCGGCGGCGACCTGACGGTCTTCGTCGGTCGACAAATAGTTCGGCGCGATCGACGGTGCCTGGTCGGACAGTGCCGAGCGGATGCGGACGGTGCCGCGCGAGGTCGGCTGCAGATTGCAGGCGCTCACCGTGATCGCCGGAAAGCGGTGCAGGGGATCGCCGAATTTGTCGAGCGACAATGGCTGCACGTGGAACTGGATATTGGCGCGCTCACGATGCGGATCCGAACGCGTGAAAATGCCGAGCTGTGACGGCGCCATGGTCAACGGGCCACGGCGGCGGAAGGCATAATCGAGGCCCATCAGGCCGCGCCTCACCAGTGAATAATAGGTCTCGTTGAGGGTGCGAACGCCGTCAACCTTGTAAATCGCGCGCTGCTGCAGATGGTCCTGCAGATTGCGTCCGACGCCGTGCCGGTCGAGGACGCTTTCGATCCCAAGCGGCGTCAGCCATTCCGCCGGGCCGATACCGGAGCGGTGCAGCACCTGCGCCGATCCGATCGCGCCGGCGCACAGGATCACTTCACCGCTGGCGCGGGCTTCGATGATTTCGCCGCCGCGGGTGAAGCGCACCCCGACGGCGCGGCCGTTCTCGACGATCAGGCGATCGACCAGCACGTCCTTTTCAAGCCGCAGATTGGCACGCTTCAAGGCCGGCTTCAGAAAGCCGCGCGCGGAAGACCAGCGCCGTCCGCGCTTCTGGTTGACATGGAAATAGCCGACGCCTTCATTGTCGCCGGTGTTGAAATCCGGAATTTTCCGGATTCCCATTTGTTCCGCCGCATCGCCGACCGCGTCGAGAATGGCCCAGGACAGCCGCGGCGCTTCGATCCGCCAGCCGCCACCGGTGCCATGATGCTCGCTCTCACCCAGAAAGTGATCTTCGAGCCGCCGGAACGCGGGCAGCACGTCATCGTAACCCCAACCCGACAGGCCGAGCTGACGCCAGTGGTCATAATCGGCGGCCTGTCCGCGCATCGAGATCATGGCGTTGATCGCCGAGGAGCCGCCGATCACCTTGCCGCGGGGATAGGCCAGCGAGCGGCCGTTGAGACCGGGTTCCGGCTCGGTCCGGAACATCCAGTCCGAACGCGGATTGCCGATGGCGAAGAGATAGCCGACCGGGATGTGAAACCAGATCCAGTTGTCGTTGCCGCCGGCCTCCAGGATCAGGACCCGGGTTTTGGGATCGGCCGACAGCCGGTTGGCGACGATACAGCCGGCGGTACCCGCGCCCACGACAATATAGTCGAAATCACCTTCAAGCCGCTTCATACGCCATCACCGTCCACCAATTAGGCACTTAAGTAGTCTTTAGAGTAAGCCTTGAGCGGCTAAGGCCATACCGTCGCGGGTGGCTGCTGTACAGCGCTTGCGGAGTGTTGGGTGGATCGGGGCTGCGTGCTAGACAGGGCAAAGCGCCCCAATTGGATCGAGCCCTCCCATGCCCATCGTCAATCGCGTCGCCGATCTGCAACCCGATATTCAGGCCTGGCGCCGGGATATCCATCAACACCCGGAATTGCTGTACGACGTCCACCGTACCGCGGCATTCGTGGCGGAGCGGCTTCGGGAGTTCGGCTGTGACGAGGTGGCGACGGGTCTGGGCCGCACCGGGGTTGTCGGCGTCATCAGGGGTCGCAAGCCTGCCGGCAAGGGCGATATCAAGGGGATCGGGCTTCGCGCCGATATGGATGCGCTGCCGATCGAGGAGGCAACCAACCTGCCATACGCCTCCAGGACCGCGGGCAAGATGCATGCATGTGGCCATGACGGGCATACCGCGATGCTGCTCGGCGCGGCCCGTTATCTGGCCGAGACCAGGAATTTCGCGGGCGATGCCGTTGTCATCTTTCAGCCCGCGGAGGAGGGCGGCGCCGGCGCCGCGGCGATGATCAGGGATGGTCTCATGGACCGCTTCCCCATCGATCAGGTCTACGGCATGCATAATGGTCCGGGAATTCCGGTCGGTTCGTTTGCCATCCGGTCCGGTCCGATCATGGCCGCCACCGATGCCATCGACATCCGGATCGAAGGGCTCGGCGGACATGCGGCACGCCCGCATATCTGCATCGATACCGTTCTGGCCGGCGCACAACTGATCACGGCCTTGCAGTCGATCGTGTCGCGCAGCGTCGATCCGCTGGAATCGGCGGTTATTTCGATATGCGAATTCCACGCCGGCAATGCGCGCAACGTGATACCGCAAACCGCGGAGCTGAAAGGTACCGTCCGCACCCTGACGGCGGAGATGAGAAAATTGGTCGAGAAGCGGGTGCGCGAAGTTGTCGCCGGCGTGGCGCAGATGACGGGCACGCAGATCGATCTGACATATGAACGCGGCTATCCGGTGGTGGTCAACCATGCCTCGCAGACCGATTTCGCAACACGGGTGGCAAAGGAAATTGCCGGCGACGCCAACGTTCGCGAGATGGCGCCGATGATGGGGGCGGAGGATTTCGCCTATATGCTGGAGCAGCGGCCGGGTGCGTTCATTTTCTGCGGCAATGGCGACAGCGCCGGGCTGCATCATCCCGCCTATAATTTCAACGACGATGCGATCGTCTTTGGTACGTCGTACTGGGTCAAGCTGGTCGAGAACACGCTGGCGGCGTGACGGCCTTCACCGGCGCCGCAACCCGCGCTTATGGAAAACGCTTGCAGAAAAGGCCCACGCCGATGGCGCGGGCCTTTTGCTTCGAAGTGACGGGTACGAGACCGGGGTCTAGAGCCTGATTCAACTGGGTTGAATCAGGCTCGTCGTCCATCTTCATGTTTGAGCATGATCTTTTTCGGAAAACCGGTTCCCACTTTTCCGGATCATGCTCTAAAGCAGCCGTGAGAACAGCAGATACAGGGTGCCGGAGATGATCATCGCGGCCGGCAGGGTCAGGATCCAGGCCAGCGCGATGTTGCGGATCGTCGACCATTGCAGTCCCGATCCGCTGGCTGACATGGTGCCGGCGATGCCGGAGGACAGCACATGGGTGGTCGAAACCGGCAGCCCATATACGTCCGCCGCCGCGATGGTCGCGGCCGCCGTGATCTCGGCGCAGGCGCCCTGCGCATAGGTCAGGTGGGTCTTGCCGATCTTTTCGCCGACCGTGACCACGATCCGCTTCCAGCCGATCATGGTGCCGAGGCCGAGCGCGATGGCCACCGCGATCTTGACCCAGCTCGGAATGAACTTGGTCGCGCTGTCGAGCGAGCCCTTGTAGCTGTTGAGCGTGGTGACGTCATCGGCGCTGAGATCGCTTCCATTGTCCTTCATCAGAAAACGGATCGCCTCGGACACCAGATACATGTCGTTGCGGGTGTTGCCGACGGTATCGGCCGGGAATTTCGCCAGCGATCCGTACTGGGTCACCTGGGTGCTGATGTCACGGATCAGAACCGCCAGCGACGGGTAGGTGCCCTCGTTGATCTGACGCTGCGCGACATAGTTCGTCACCGCCGGCCGCGGATTGCCGATCACGCTGTGGCCCGCGCCCTTCTTTTCAATGATGCCGCTGGCAGCCTTCGAATTGGTGACGAACTGCGCGATCTGGCTCTCGGGCAGGGCCCGGTTGAGCGCATAGGCGGTGGGCACCACGCCGATCAGGATCAGCATGATCAGGCCCATGCCCTTTTGACCGTCGTTGGAGCCATGGAAGAAGCTGACCAGGGTGCAGGTCAGGATCAGGATGCCGCGGATCCACAACGGCGGGGGCTGGTCACCCTTCGGCTCGGCGAACAGCGCCGGGGTCGCGCGCTGCATGACCGTCTTCAGCACAAACAGCAGCACCGCGGCGAGCGCGAAGCCGAACAGCGGCGACAGCAGCAGCGCCTTGCCGATATTGGCGGCCTGCGACCAGTCCACGCCAGAGGTGCCGTCGCGGCCGCGCAGCAGGGCGTTGGTGATGCCGACGCCCATGATCGATCCGATCAGGGTATGCGAGCTCGAGGCCGGCAGACCGAAATACCAGGTGCCGACGTTCCACATGATGGCCGAGATCAGCAGCGCAAAGACCATCGCAAAGCCGGCACCGCTGCCGACCTGCAGGATCAGCTCGACGGGCAATAGCGAGACGACGCCGAAGGCCACCGCACCGGTCGACATCAGGACCCCGAACAGGTTGAACATTCCCGACCAGACCACGGCGATATTGGCCGGCAGCGAGCGGGTATAGATCACCGTGGCAACCGCATTGGCGGTATCGTGGAAGCCGTTGACGAATTCGAAGCCGAGCGCAATCAGCAATGCCACAAAGAGCAACAGATAGGGCATGATCGATGTCACCCGGGTGCCGGTGGCATCGACATCGTCATAGATGCTGTAGGCGACGAACAGAAGAGCAACGGCGACCACCCCCAGGTAAATGATGCCGGTCAGCGGATTAAGGCCGCCATCAAGGTTCGGACCTTTATGCCGCGCGGGCTCGATCGAACCGGGTAACGCAAGGTCGCTCATCTGTATTCTCCTGCTACAACGCCCCAATTTTGGGCCTCAATTTGCTTGAGGCATGTGACAGGACGGTGAAATGCCACGGGGTTAGGTGGCGCTCTTAACAACTAATCGCATCGAGCCAGCCTTTCGTTGCCGCAATGGGCATTGAAGCCAGGCGGACGCACCGAGGGTCCTTTCGATCCCATTGGGACTGCTCACGAAAATCATGGACGCCGATACGGATTGACTCCTTGGGCCATGTTAGCTTTATATTAGAACATATCATGAACAAATGGGCCGGCCGCGGGTTCACCTGTGACGGCTCAACACCTCCTGAGGGAGCGGCGCATGACCGGCGTACGCACGAGCATGCTTGCGACTTTGCGCGGCAGCATTGAATGCATCGAGGCATCCGGCGATGCGTACACGCCGGGCAGAGTGGCCCTTGGACACGCGGACGCCGATGCCGCGTTGCAGGGCGGCCTCGCGATGGGGGCGGTGCACGAGGTGTTTGCCGAAGGACGCCAAAGCGCCGCGGCGACGGGATTCATCGCCGGCCTTGCGGGACGGGCGACGGCACGCCGGCCCCTGGCGTGGATACGGCAGGATTTCACCGAAATTGAATCGGGTGCGCTGTCGATGAGCGGACTGGCCGAATTCGGCCTCGATCCCCGCCTGCTCGTGACCGTGCGCGCGGCCGATGTGGACACCGCGCTGCGGACGGCCGCGGATGCACTCGCCTGCGATGCGCTTGGCGGTGTCGTGCTGGAAGTCTGGGGCGAAGCGCGCCAGTTCGATCTCGTCGCCAGCCGCAAGCTGACGCTGGCCGCGCAGGCGTCCGGAGTCACGGCACTATTGCTGCGGGTCGCGGCGGAGCCATCGCCCTCAACGGCGGAAACAAGATGGATCGTGCGCGCGGCGCATTCGCCGCCGGCAGCAGCTTTACTGCCTGCGGCGGCTTTATTGCCTGCGGCGGCTTGGAGCGCGTGGGGCGCGCCAGTGTTTGACGCGCAACTCGTTCGTAATCGTCATGGCCCTGTCGGGCGGTGGATCATGGAATGGAAATGTGATGAGTGCCTTTTCGAGAAACCGGCGGCGTATCCTCAGCCTGTGGCTGCCGCGCCTGCCCACCGACCGCATCCAACGCCAGCTCGCGCGCGGCAGCGCCGCGCCGTTTTCGAGCGAAGTGGGAACCGGTTCGCGTGAAGACAACGCGTCACGACAAAATAATCTTGCCTGCATCGTTGTTGCCAAACAAAACAACGCGCTGCAGATTTCCGCGCTGGATGATGCCGCGGCCCATCTCGGTCTTGAGATCGGCCAGCCGCTCGCCAATGCCCGCGCTATCTGTCCGCAATTAAGGGTGTTCGATGCCGATGAAGCGGCCGATGCCAGGGCGCTGAATGTCATCGCCGACTGGTGCGACCGCTTCACGCCGCTGGTGGCGCTGGATTCCCCGCATGGCCTGTTTCTCGACATCACCGGCTGCGCCCATCTGTTCGGCGGCGAGGCCGCGCTGATGCAGATCATCTGCGAAGCGCTGACGCGGCAGGGTTTTGCTGTCAGCGCCGGGATTGCAGGTACATCGATCTGCGCCCGCACGATGACGCGCTATGTCTCCGGGAAAATCATCCGGGATGGCGCAGAAGCCGATGCGGTCTGGCCGCTGCCGGTGTTCGCGCTCGGCGCCGAGGATGCCATCATCCGCGGCCTGCGCCGTGCCGGGCTGAAAACCATCGGCGATGTCGCCTCCCGTGCACGCCACGAAATCACGGCACGGTTCGGTGCTGATTTCACGACCTTGCTGGAACAGGCGCTGGGGCAGGGCGATGCACCGATCAGCCCGCGCAAGCCGCTGCCGGATTATATCGTGGAGAAGCGGTTTCCTGAACCGATCGCCACCGAAGGTGTGATCGCGGCGACATTATCCCGGCTGGCGCAGATGCTGGTCACGGCGATGGACCAGCAGGGCAAGGGGGCACGGCGGCTGGAGGCGGGTTTCTTCCGCACCGATGGCGCGGTCCGCACGATCGTGATCGACACTGGACAGCCCGTCACCAGATCAGGCGTGATGGATCGTCTGTTCCGCGAACGGCTCGATGCCCTGAACGATCCGCTCGATCCCGGCTTCGGCTTCGACCTGATCCGGCTTTCTGCCAGCCGCACCGAAATCGTGGTGCAGCAGCAGCGCGATCTCGATGCCAATGTGCACGACAATGACGAACTGGCGGCCCTGATCGATCGCATCGCCGCGCGCATCGGCGGACGGCGTGTGGTCGTGCACCTGCCGCAGGATACCCATATTCCGGAGCGTGCGGTGCTGGCGGCGCCGGCGCAGCATCAGCTTGCCGCGGCGATGCATGCGACATGGCCGGCACGTGTCGAGGGGGAGCCGCCGTTGCGGCCACTGCGGCTGTTTGAGAAACCCGAGCCCATCAAGGTTCCCTTTGCAACGGTCCCGGACGGGCCTCCGCACCACTTCACATGGCGGCGTGCCAATCATGCGGTGGTGCGGGTGGAGGGGCCCGAGCGCATCGCCATGGAATGGTGGAAGCACAACGGCCAGACCCTGACGCGCGATTATTTCCGGGTCGAGGATGAAGCGGGATTGCGCTTCTGGATCTACCGCGACGGGCTTTACGGCAGCGAACGCGTCACCGAGGAGGGCAAGCCGGCTCCGCCCAACTGGTTCGTGCATGGATTGTTCGCATGAACATCCCCGGCGTCATTAAGCCAATGTCTGTCGGCGTCGATACAACGCCTGACTATGCCGAAATCGGAATCACCACGAATTTCTCGTTCCTGCGCGGCGGATCGCATCCGCAGGATTACGTACGCCAGGCGAGCGCGCTTCGTGTTCCCGTCATCGGCATTGCCGATCACAACACGCTGGCCGGCGTGGTGCGGGCTTACAAGGAACTCGGCAATCCCGACCTCACCACCAAGCCAAAACTTCTGATCGGTTCGCGCCTCGTCTTTATGGACGGCACGCCGGACATTCTGGTCTATCCGCGCGACCGTGCCGCTTACGGCCGGCTATGTCAGCTACTCACCCGCGGCAAGCGAGGAGAAGATACCGCGAAGGGCGAATGCCATCTGAAACTCGATGATCTCCTGGAATTCACCGAAGGGCAGCTTCTGGTTCTGACGCTGCCGCATCGCTTCGAGGCGGTCAAAGCCCTCAGAGTACTGGACCAATTGCAGCGCAGCCGCGCGGATGGCGTCTGGCTGGCCGCGAGCCTCGTGTACCGCGGCGATGACAAGCGCCGTCTGGCGCGGCTTCATGGCGTCGCTACGAAGGCCCGCGTGCCGCTGCTGGCGACCAACGAGGTGCTGTATCACCATCCCGCGCGCCGCCCGCTGCAGGATGTTCTCACTTGTATTCGCGAGAAGACGGATATCGATGCCATTGGCCAGCGTCTGGAGGCCAATGCGGAGCGCCATCTCAAGCCGGCGGTTGAAATGGCGCGGCTGTTTCGCGAGTGGCCGCAAGCCATCGCGGAAACCATGCGGTTTGCAGGCCGCATTACGTTTTCGCTCGATCAACTGAAATACCAATATCCCGATGAGCCGGTGCCGCCGGGCAAGACCGCGCAGCGTCATCTCGAAGATCTGACCTGGCAGGGTGCCCACAGAAAATTCCCGGTCCGGATTTCACCCAAAACCAAAAAGGTTCTGCACAAGGAGCTGCGCCTGATCCGAAAACTCAAATACGCGCATTATTTTTTGACGGTGAACGATATCGTTTGTTATGCACGCAGCCAACACATCCTCTGCCAGGGCAGGGGGTCGGCGGCGAACTCCGCGGTGTGTTACGTGCTCGGCGTTACCTCCGTCGATCCGACCAAGGTCGATCTCTTGTTCGAACGCTTTATCTCCAAGGAACGGCTGGAGCCGCCCGATATCGATGTCGATTTCGAACATTCGCGGCGCGAGGAGGTGATGCAATATGTCTATCGCAGATATGGCCGCCACCGCGCCGCTATTATTGCGACCGTGATTCATTATCGTCCGCGCAGCGCCATCCGCGACGTCGGCAAGGCGCTTGGGCTGACGGAAGATGTAACGGCTTTGCTGGCCGATACGGTGTGGGGCAGCTGGGGCGATGGCCTCGACGAGATGCAGGTCCGGCAGGCCGGTCTCGATCCGCAGAATCCCATGATCCACCGCGCGGTGGCGCTGGCGGCCGAATTGATCGAATTTCCGCGGCATCTGTCGCAGCATGTCGGCGGCTATGTGCTGACCCAGGACCGGCTCGACACCTATGTGCCGATCGGCAACGCGGCGATGGAGGACCGCACCTTCATCGAATGGGACAAGGACGACGTCGATGCCTTGAACATGATGAAGGTCGACGTGCTGGCGCTGGGGATGCTGACCTGCATCCGCAAATGCTTTGACCTGATCGCGGATCATAAAGGCAGGCGTTACGAACTGGCCGATATCAAATCAGTGGATGACGACGAAGTTTATCAGATGCTGCAGAGAGGCGAATCGCTTGGCGTGTTCCAGGTCGAGAGCCGCGCGCAGATGAACATGCTGCCACGGCTGAAACCGCGGACATTTTACGATCTCGTCATCGAGGTGGCCATCGTGCGGCCCGGACCTATTCAGGGCGACATGGTGCACCCCTATCTGCGGCGGCGGAATGGCATCGAGAAGGTGAATTACCCGTCGCCGTCTCCTGCGCATGGCGACAAGGATGAATTGCGCAGGGTCCTGCATAAGACCCTTGGCGTGCCGCTGTTCCAGGAACAGGCGATGCGTATCGCCATTGAGGCCGCGAAGTTTACTTCCGAGGAAGCCAACGGGTTGCGCCGTGCCATGGCGACATTTCGCAATGTCGGCACCATCGGCAAGTTCGAATCCAAGATGGTCAATAACATGATCGCGCGAGGCTATGATCCCGTGTTTGCGAAGAATTGTTTCGACCAGATCAAGGGGTTCGGCAGCTATGGGTTCCCGGAAAGCCATGCCGCGAGCTTCGCGCAGCTCGTCTATGTCTCGTCATGGCTCAAATACTTTCATCCCGATGCGTTTTGCTGCGGGTTGCTCAATTCGCAGCCGATGGGCTTTTACGCTCCGGCGCAGATCGTCGGTGATGCCCGCAAGAATGGCGTCGAGGTGCGCGAGATCGATGTGTCGTTCAGTCATGCGCAGAACACGCTGGAGGGGCAAAGCGGAGATTATCGCGCCGTGCGGCTCGGCTTTCGCCAGATCGACGGATTCAGATGGGCCGATCCGGATGAAGAGCAACTGAAGCGAAGCCTGCTGTCATTCCGGGGCACGCGAAGCGTGAACCTCAGATGTGCATTGCACATCGGGGAATCTCGAGATTCCGGGCTCGTCGCTGACGCGACGCCCCGGAATGAAAGTGAAGGGGCAGACGACTGGGCCGAACGTATCACCGCCGCGCGACGGCGGCGTCCCTTCACCTCGCTGGAGGATTTCGCCCGTGACACGGCGCTGCCCAAGCGCGCGCTGATTCTGCTGGCGGATGCCGATGCGTTTCGCTCCATCGGCCTTGATCGTCGCGCCGCATTATGGGCGGTGCGGCGGCTGCCTGATGACATACCGCTGCCGCTGTTTGAAATTGCCGTCGCGCGCGAGCAGCCTGACGAAAATCTGGAGCCATTGCCTGAGATGCCGCTGCCCGAACAGGTGGTGGCCGACTATCAGACGCTGCGGCTGTCGCTGAAGGGCCATCCGATGGAGTTTCTGCGGCCGATGTTTACAAGCGAACGCGTCGTTGCCTGCAACGCGGTTTCTCATGTCAATGACAAGAAGCATATCCGTTGCGCCGGCGTGGTGCTGGTACGGCAGCGCCCGGGCAGCGCCAATGGCGTCGTCTTCATGACGCTGGAAGACGAAACCGGCATCGCCAATATCGTGGTATGGCCGCAGGTGATGGCGAACTTCCGCAAGCAGGTGATGGGCGCGCGGCTCATTCTGGTCGAGGGCTATATTCAGAGCAGCCCGGAACATGTGACGCATCTGGTGGCGCAACGGTTGTTCGACCGATCGCCTGATCTGATAAATCTGGCCAATGACGCGCTCGCCCGAAAGCACATATTGCCGTATGGTACGGCACTCAATGACGACCGGCGCGATCATCCGGACAATCCGGCCCAGAAAATCCGTCATCCGCGTAACGTCCGTATCCTGCCCCCCTCGCGGGATTTTCATTGAGCGGCGCACTTCACCCTCGGTTGTCATACCCGCGAAAGCGGGTATCCAGTACGCCGCGGCGTGTCAGATTGAACCGAGATGTCGCGGAATACTGGATCATCCGCTTTCGCGGATGATGACGGCAGTGATAATGTTGCGATGCTTGTTAAGGAACTCTCCATGCAAACGCCCCGTGAAATCCTCGCTGACCTCTGGACGCTGGCTGGCGGCGACCCCTCCGCGCTCGACGCCGTCACGCTGACCGGAGAAGAGCCGCAACTGCCGTCGTCATTTCGCGTCGCTGCCGCGGCGCAAGCCAGCATCGCGGCGGCCGGACTCGCCGCGGCACAAATCTGGAAATTGCGCAGCGGGCAAGACCAGGATGTCGCGGTCGACATGCGCCATGCCGTTGTCGAATGCCGCAGCGAACGGTATCTGCGCGTCGACGGCCAGTCGCCTCCGCCGGCCTGGGATGCCATCGCTGGGGTCTACAAGACCCGCGATCGCCGCTTCGTGCGGTTGCACACCAATTTCCCGCATCACCGCGACGCCGTCTGCAAGGTCCTGAACTGCCAGCCCGTGCGCGACGATGTTCAGGCCGCGCTGATGCAATGGGACGGCGAGGCCTTCGAGACCGCGGCCTATGCCGGCGGCTGCGTGGTGGCGATGATGCGCTCCCACGACGAATGGTCCGATCTGCCCCACGCCAAGGCGCTGGCCGGGTTGCCGCTGATATCGATCGATAAAATCGGTGAGGCCGCGCCGAAGCCATGGCCCGCGGGGGATCGTCCGCTCGCGGGCTTGCGCGTGCTCGATCTGTCGCGTGTGATCGCGGGCCCGGTCGCAGGCCGCACGCTCGCCGTGCACGGTGCCGATGTGCTGTTGATTTCCGGCCCAGACCTTCCGGCGATTCCGTGGCTCACCATCGATACCGGACGCGGCAAGCTGACCAGCTTCATCGAGCTCAAGAGTGAAGAGGGGCGAGACAGTCTGCGCGCGCTGTTGGCGCAGGCGGATATTTTCTCGCAGGGCTATCGTCCCCACGCGCTCGCCAGCCTCGGTTTCTCGCCGCAGGAGGCGGCGCAGATCAGTCCCGGTATCGTCTATGTAACGCTGTCGGCCTACGGCCATGCCGGGCCGTGGGCGGAACGCCGCGGCTTCGACTCGCTGGTGCAGACCGCGACCGGCTTCAATCACGCCGAGGGGCAAGCCGCCGGCATCGATGGGCCGAAGGAATTGCCGGCGCAAATGCTGGATCACGCCACCGGCTATCTGATGGCGTTCGGGGCGATGATGGCGCGGGTGCGCCAGTCGCGCGAAGGCGGCAGCTGGCATGTCCGGGTCTCGCTGGCGCAGACCGGACGATGGCTGTGGAATATGGGCCGCATGGCGGACGGGTTTAAAACCGAAGACCTCAGGGGTGACGCGGTTCGCCCGTTCCTGGAACAGGTACCCTCGGGCTTTGGCCCGCTAAGCTGCGTCAGCCATTCGGCCGTACTATCGAAAACGCCGGCATTCTGGGCGCGCCCGGCGATGCCGCTCGGCAGTCACCCGCCGCAATGGCCACGCTGAACGTCCCCCGTTTCGATTTCGCACGCCGGGCGAGACGCCGCGGCGTGCGACTTTGAGCAAACCGGCTCTCAGAAGCCGTACAGCTTCACCGGATTGTCGACCAGGATCTTTTTGCGGATCGCCGCGTCCGGCGCCCATACCGGAAGCTGATTGAGCAGGCGGCCGTCGTCGATCTGATAGAGCGGCGTCAGCTCGGTCGCAGGCTTTCCCGATGACGAATTCGGATGCGGCCAATCCGAGCCCCAGATAATGCGGTCGGAGTTCGCCGCGATCAACGCGCGGGCCAGCGGGGCGGCGTCGGGGTAGTCGGGCGCGAGTTTCGAGGCGCGGTAGGCGCCAGAGATTTTCACATAGGCCTTGCCCGATTTCACCAGCTCCAGCAAATCCGAAAAACCCGGCTGTTCCAGACCGAGGTCGGCCTGCGCGCCACCGAAATGGTCGAACACTATGGGCATCGGCGCGGCGGCGATGAGATCCTTGGTCGCTGCGACCACCGGCATGTCGGCATACACCTGGATATGCCAGCCGCGCGACTTCATGCGCTCGATCGCATTCTGAAGGCGCGTGCGTCCGATGTTGGGATCGCTGACGCCGCTGGTGGCCAGATTAATCCGGATGCCGCGGATACCGGCCTGTCCCAGCGCATCAAGCTCGCTCTCCGTCGTCTTGTCGTCGATCACGGCAACGCCGCGTGCGTCGTTGCCGCGCGCCTTGATGCCAAATAAGGTCGCCGAATTATCCGGGCCATAGACGCTCGGGGTCACGATCACCACGCGCTGGATGTGCAGCGCCTTGTGCAGTGCCGCCATCTCTTCGGGGGAGGCCGGTTCCGGGGTGTAGACGCGTCCGGCGAAGAACGGGAATTTCGCGGGGTCGCCATGAATGTGCGTGTGGGTGTCGACCGCGCCGGCCGGAACGTCAAAGTTTACAGGCGTCGAAGGCTGTGACGCTTTGGCAAGAACGGTTCGGCTGGGCATGGTTACTCCGGCAGCAATTGAGGCGAGCAGAAGATGGCGTCTGTTGAGCATGAGTCGTCTCCCTTTTTATTCTTGTTGATTTCTACTCGGCGGCGGCCGCCGCATTGGCGCGTAATATGGCCGCCGGGTCGCCCGCCGCGCGCGCGGCAAAGTAGGTGATCACGGCACACATCAGCGAGCAGGCGGCGAGGAAATACAGGCCTGCTTCGAACTTGCCGGTGGAATCCTTGATCCAGCCGACGATGAAGGGACCGAAATAGCCGCCAAGATTGCCGGTGGCATTGATCATCGCGATCGCGCCGGCTGCCGCCGTGCCGGTTAGGAACAGCGACGGCATCGGCCAGAAAGCGGCACGCGAGCCGTAGATGCCGACGGTGGCGGCCGACATCCCGAGCAACGCCCAATAGGACGCGCCCGACCACGCGGCGAAAGCCAGACCGACGGCACCGACGGTCGAGGCCGTGATCAGATGCCAGCGGCGCTCCTTGTTGCGGTCGGACGACCAGCCCCATGCGATCAGGCCGATGGTGCCGATGATGTAGGGTATCGACGACACCAGGCCGGTCATCATGTTGGTTAGGCCGATACCCTTGATGATCTGCGGCATGAAGAAGACGATGCCGTAATTCGCGGTCACGCTCATGAGATAGATCGCCGACAGCGCGAGCACGCGGGGGTCGGCCAGCGCCCGCAGCAGTGTCAGGCGGCCGGCGCTTTCGACCTGGCGATTTTCGCCGTCGATCCGCGCTTGCAGCCAGGTTTTTTCTTCCGTGCTGAGCCAGTCGGCGCGCCCTGGCCGGTCCGTCATGACCCTGAGCACGACGAGGCCCAGCAGCACGGCCGGTATCGCTTCGATCACGAAAATCCACTGCCAGCCTTTGATGCCGAGCAGGCCGTCCATTTCGAGAATGGCGCCGGAAGCGATGGACGCGGCGGCGTTGGCGACCGGTTGGGCGATAAACAGGGTCGAGATCACCCGGCCGCGATATTCGGAGGGAAACCAGTACGTGAAATACAGGATCATGCCGGGGAAGAATCCGGCTTCCGCAGCCCCGAGCAGGAAACGGATGACCAGGAAACTGGTGGTTCCCGTCACGAAGGCGGTAAGCCCGGAAATGATGCCCCAGGTGATCATGATCCGCGCGATCCAGATCCGCGCGCCGACCTTTTCCAGAGCCAGATTGCTTGGAATTTCAAACAGGAAATAGCCAAAGAAGAAGATTCCGGCGCCCCAGCCATAGATATAGGCGCTGAAAGCGAGATCCTTGTTCATGGTCAGCGAGGCGAAGGAAATATTGCTACGGTCGATGTAGGAGATGCAGTAGGCCAGGGCGACCAGAGGCAGCAGCCGCCAGGATACTTTTGCGATCGTCCGGCGTTCGATCGTTGGCAAATCCTGCGGCGTGGCCATGAGTTTCTTCCCGAAGTCCCCTGCGGCGCGTTTTGGTCCACGCCTGTCGTTGGTCTCTAGCGTGAACTTTTCCGAACCCGCCCGCAAGCCGGATTCGACGCGCTAGTTGACATCAGGAATAAACAACTTCGTGTCTTCCTCCAGCAGCAGCCGGTCCCTTACCAGTTGTCGCGCGGCTTTCGCAATCGCCGCGGCGCGGTCGCCTTCATCAGGGTAACGCTCCGCCATCGACAGCCGTGGATCGTTGTTTTTGAGCCGCTCCTCGCGCGTCGCCGCGAACGCAATCATGGAGCCGTTGTTGTCACACAATTCGCCCTCGCCAAAACCCGCCTTGCGCAGGTTCCAGCCGGTGTGGGTCGCCGCCGGTGCCTCCAGCGTCGGCAGATGCACCCCGGCGATGTCGCGGCCGTCGGCATCGGTCTTCGGCACGAATACCGGATAGGCCGCGCCTTTGGACGGCGGCATCGCGTCGGACTTGATGACGGTGGGCCGCGCCATGCGGCTGGTGTAGGCAAATCCCGGGATCCGGGGGAAGCCGACATCATCCGCTACGGGCGATACCAGTGTCCCGTCGCTACGGCTGGGATATCGGCTGGCCGGCGGCAATTTACCGTTGCTGATCCAGTCATCCAGCGCCACCAGCAACGCCCGCACCGGCGGACCGGCATTCAGCGGATTGGTCGGGAAGGCGCAGACCTTCACCATTTCCGGCTTGGCGTTGGCCAGTGAAAAATGCTGCAGGTTCGAGATCAGAAACAGCCTGATATTGTCGGGCATCGCGAGCGCATTGCCCTGCGTGTCCGTCACCACCAGCGAGGCGCGCTGCTGGTAGAATTCGAGTTCGCTGTCGGACTTGATGATTTTGGGGCAATTGCCGGCGGCAAGGCAGCGCGCCAGAAAGCCGTCGCTCTTTCCGGTCAGCGTGTCCGTGATGACGGGATAGGTGAAGGGAAAATCGGCGCCGGGATAGAGCATGTCCGCATGCTGATAGGGCGAGCGGCCGGGCTGGCTGAAGCGGTAATTGGTAAATGTCTTTTTGCCACCGGAGATATGCGGCATCAATCCTTCAAAGACGGTGCGGCCGGCTTCGTCGGCATTGAAGCCGAGATAGAGATAGTCGTGCAGATAACGCCCGCTTTGCGAAAGACCGAACCCGATGGCGCGGTCGATTCGGCCAGCGAGGGGATTGGCGGTCCCTGTTGCGTCGGCGGTGTCGTTACGCAGGAACGAAACCACATCGCGGGTCGCGGCAAAGCCGAGGCCCATCACCTTGGGATCCTTGGCGGTGTAGATGAATTCGTAGATCGCGCCGGCGTCGAAGCCATCGGGCCGCTTGATCGAGATTTTGGCCGGTCCCTCGAATTTGACTTCGAGGCCGGCCGGCGTCGCGCGCGGATCGGCCTCGCGCTGGCGCACACTGAGCCTGGTATGCGCCGGATCGAGGTCGGCCGCGGGATAGCTCAGCGTCGCGCCAGCGGGATTGTCGGTATGGTCGAAAATGAAATCCTCGCGCGCGAGGCCGGTGACATCAGGCACGATCGGTGGCGAGAACGTCATCCGCCCTGCGCCCGGCAGGACGTCGCCTTGCCATCCGCTCCACACCAATGTGTAGCCGCGATTCATCAGGAAGCCGTTGCCGGCGTCGGTGGCTTTCGCAAGATCGTTGACGACTGCCGGAATGTCGTTGAACAGCGCGAATCCAAGTTTGCCGCCGCGATTGAGCACTTCGTAGAACAGGCGGCGGTTGCCGTTGGCGGCAACGGTCGGACGTAAAATCTCCACGTCGGTGACGGCCTCGACCATACCCTGCGCGTTGCGCGGCGCGCGGTCGAGATCGACAATGATCTTGTTGCGCGGATCGTCCGGCGAAACCGCGATGGTCGCGTGGGCGACGATCCGGTCGTAGGTGCCGACCGGGCCGAAGCTTCGTCCCTCGAACGCCGGCGATTCCACCCGAACAATTTCGAATTTGACGACCTTGGCGGCGCAGGGGTTAGCGAGACTGAAAATACCCGCGGTCAAAACGATAGCGCTCAGCCAATGCCGCATGGCGTCTTCCCCGATGTGTGATCCCGGCGTTGCGCCACGGTCTTGAGCGGGAGATTATAGCGTGAACTGCCGGACGGGAAGGGCCAGACGGGAAGGGCGATGTACGGCTCAGGCCAGTTCTTCCGCGATAGCCTTGCGAACCGCGGCCCTCTCGGACATTCGGTTGCGGTGATCGCTCACTTTGGGAAATCGCGAGGGATCAACACCGTCCTTCTCCATCCACTGCGCCAGAGTGAACAGATAGGGGTCGCAGATCGTATAGATATCGCCCATTACCCACGGCCCCCGCAGCATTTTACGCTCGATCAACTCGAAACAGGCCCCGACGGTTTCCGGCACCTTGCGTTGCATCGCAGCTATTGCTGCGGGATCATCGACCCAGCGATGTCCGCGCATGCGATGGGCATGGGCCACATGAACGGTCGAGCACAGATAGCTGTTGAAGGCCTGCACCTCGGCAAACCGGAAGGGATCCTCCAGCGGCGCCAGCCGCGCCTGTGGAAAGCTCTGGGCGATGAAGGCGAGCGTCGCGGGCGTTTCCGTCAGTATTCCCTGCTCGGTGACCATCGCGGGAACGCGCCCCTTGGGATTGATGGCGAGATATTCCGGCTTGCGCTGCTCCTCGTCGGCGAAGCTGATCCGCACGGCCGAGTATTCGGCGCCGGCCTCCTCCAGGGCGATGTGCGATGCCAGCGCGCAGGTGTGAGCCGCGTAATATAACCTGATCATCGTGATCTTCCCTCAAGTGATGGACGCTGCCGCAGATCTGCGAATGTAAAGTCCTGCGATTGTAAACCAGTCCCGGGAATTGCGCCACGCGCTCATTCCAAAGCGGTTCAATCGGCAGTGCCGTCGATGATAATGAAGTCGGCATCGGCATATTTCTGGCGAATAGTCCTCGCGTGCTGGTATTCCGCGCTCTGATAGCAGGCAGAGGCCGTCGAGCGGTCCTCGAATTCGACCACGACGTTCCGCTCGCGGGCGTGCCCTTCCATCGCTTGATACGCGCCACCGCGCACGATGAATTTTGCCCCGAATTTCTGAAACGCAGGCGCTGCCGCGGCAAGATATTCGGGATATCTTTGTTCGTCCCGGACCAAGACGCGCACGATCCAATAGGCTTTCGGCAATGTCGTTCTCCTTCGTCTTTTCCAGGCGATGGTTGAACCGTTGCGCCATGCCGCGGTCTTTACGCAAGATCTTAAATCACATAAAATGAATAATTATGATTTTTTTGATCTCGTGGAGAGATGATAAAAATGGATCTGTCCGACCTGCTGATCTTCAGCGCCGTCGTCCGTGAAGGCAGCGTGACCCGCGCGGCCGAGCGGCTGAACCGCGTTCAGTCCAATGTCACGACCCGAATCCGACAACTCGAGGAGGATTTGTCTGTCGCGCTCTTCATTCGCGAGGGCAAACGGCTGCACCTCGCGCCCGCCGGTCAGGTGCTTCTCGCCTATGCGGATCGTCTTCTCGTGCTTGCCGATGAAGCGCGCGAAGCGGTCCAGGACCCGAAGCCGCGCGGGACCTTCCGGATTGGTTCGATGGAGAGTACGGCGGCCGTCAGGCTGCCGGGGCTGCTCAGCGAATTTCACCGGCGGTATCCGGGCGTGACTCTGGAACTGCGTACCGGCAACCCGCAGGTTCTGGGGAGCGCGATCCTGGCCGGTGATCTCGATGCAGCGCTGGTCGCCGAGCCGATTGCGGACGCGCCATTCGAGAAGACGTTCGCCTTCGATGAAGAACTCGTGATCGTTGCGCCCGCCAATCATCCGCCGATCGGCAAGAAAGGCAATCTGCCGCGAACCGTTCTGGTGTTCGAACACGGCTGTCCGCACCGGAAACGTCTGGAAGACTGGTATGCGAGCCGTCACCAGATGCCGGAGCGCACCATCGAGTTAGCGTCCTATCACGCCATCCTCGGCTGCGTCGTCGCCGGGATGGGAGTATCAATGATCCCAAAGAGCGTTCTGACGACATTTCCGGAGCGAAGGCGCCTGAGCACCCATCAGCTTGGACCGACAGAGAACTGTGCGCAGACCGTGCTGATCTGGCGCAAGGGAGCGGGCTCGGCGAATGTGAGGGCCCTCGGAGAAATACTGCGAGGCAAGGCGACGACGGCGTATCGCTGAGTTCGGATCTCATCATAATTTCAGATAACGAGCTTGTAAGTGTATTAGCTTCAGCCCGTGACGCGCGATTCTTTGGGGCCGCCGGCTGTCCTAAGTTCGTGTCGCCTGGATGGAATGCATATGCCGAAACAGTTCACCGACCCCGAGGCGATTGCGGAGGACATCATCCGCGATGTCGGGACCAATCTCGTGGTCGGGTTGCCGCTTGGGCTCGGCAAGGCCAACCACATCGTCAACGCGCTTTACGCGCGCGCCGCGGCCGACCGCGCCATCAATCTCACGTTGTTTTCCGCGCTGACGCTGGAAAAGCCGAGGCCGTCGAACCTGCTCGAGCGGCGCTTCATCGCCCCCGTGATCGAGCGATTGTTCGGCGGTTATCCCGATCTGACCTATGCCGACGCGCTGCGTGCGGGTGCGCTGCCGCCCAACGTAAAAGTGATCGAGTTTTTCTTTCTGGCGGGAAGATGGCTGCACGTGCCGTTCGCGCAGCAGCATTATATCTCCGCCAATTATACCCATGCTTCGTCTTATCTGCTGGCCCGCGGGCTCAATGTCGTCACCCAGCTGGTGGCCAGGCGCGTTGTCGACGGCATCACGCGCTACAGCCTGAGCTGCAACACCGACACCACGCTCGATATCCTGCGCGCCCGCACTGAGGGCCGCGCATCGTTCAGACTGGTCGGCGAGGTCAATTCCGAATTGCCGTTCATGCCGGGCGCCGGCGATCTGCCCGCCGGGGAATTCAGTGCGGTGCTGGACAGTCCCGCGACCGAGTTTCCGCTGTTCGCGCCGCCGTCCGAACCGATCACCGACACCAAATACGCCATCGGTCTTCACGCCGCGGGCCTGGTGCGTGACGGTGGCACGCTGCAGATCGGCATCGGGCAGATCGGCGATGCGCTGGCGCAGGGCCTGATCGTTCGCCACCGCGATACCGCGCAATTTCAAGCGACCATCCAGCGGCTGACGCCAGCAGCCGAACAATTCTTTGCCCTGGAAACCGGACCGTTCGAAATGGGTCTCTACGGCGTCAGTGAGATGCTGTTCGAGGCGTTTTTAGGCCTGATCGACGCCGGCATTCTCAAGCGCGAAGTCGATGGCGTGGTGCTGCACGGCGCATTTTTTCTGGGGCCGAAATCATTTTATCGCGCGCTGCGCGACATGACGCCCGAGCAGATCGCGCGAATCCAGATGATGCCGGTATCCTTCACCAACGAGCTCTATGGCGAAGAGGACTTGAAGCGGCGCGCCCGTGTCGATGCCCGCTTCGTGAACAACGCGATGATGGCGACCCTGATGGGGGCGGTGATTTCCGACGGCCTGGAAGACGGACAGGTCGTGAGTGGCGTCGGCGGTCAGTATAATTTCGTGGCCCAAGCGTTTGCGTTGCAGGGCGCGCGTTCAATTCTCACGGTCGAGGCGACGCGGCAAGCGGGCGCCAAAATCCAATCGAACATTCGCTGGAGTTATGGCCACGAGACCATTCCACGGCATCTTCGCGATGTCGTCGTCACCGAATATGGCGTCGCCGATATCAGGGGAAAATCGGACGCCGATGTGATCGCGGCGATGTTGCAGGTCACGGATTCGCGGTTTCAGGGCGAGCTCGCGCGACAAGCCAAGGATGCCGGCAAGCTTTCGAAAAACTTTGAAATTCCGGCCGCGTATCGCGAAAATCATCCGGACCGGATTGCCGGCGCACTAAAGCCCGCCCGCGAGGCCGGTCTGTTGCCGTCGTTTCCATTCGGCAGCGACTTCACCGGTGCCGAGCAGCGGCTGATCCCGGCTTTGCAATTGCTGCAGGATGCGCAGAGATCACCGCGGCGCCTGCCTGGATTGTTGTGGCAAGGTTTGACGCGCAGCCCGGACGCGGCCGACCGGGAATGCCTGGCACGACTCGGTCTCGACCGGCCCGCGACATTTTCCGAACGCGCCTACCGGGCGCTGGTGAGCGCGGCGTTGGCGAGGAGCCGTACCGGGTAATGTGATCTCGCGCCTTAGCGGTTCTTGTTCACCGGCTTGCGCTTTTCGATGAACGCCGCCATGCCTTCGGAGCGATCTTCCAGCGCGAAGGTCGCGTGAAACAGGTCGCGTTCGACATTGAGGCCTTCGGACAGCGGCGTTTCGAACGCGCGGTTGATGGCGCTCTTGGCCATCTCGGCCGCGGGGCGCGACATCGAGGCGATTTTCGCCGCGATCGCCAACGCTTCGTCCATCAATTTTTCGGCAGGCACGATGCGGCTGACGATACCCGCGCGCTCCGCCTCGGCGGCATCCATCATTCGCCCGGTGAGACACAGATCCATCGCCTTGGATTTGCCGATCGCCCGCGTCAGCCGCTGGGTTCCGCCGATCCCGGGAATGGTGCCGAGCGTGATTTCGGGCTGACCGAATTTCGCCGTGTCGGCGGCGATGATGATGTCGCACATCATCGCCAGTTCGCAGCCGCCGCCGAGTGCATAGCCGCTGACGGCGGCGATGGTCGGCTTGCGGCAGGTGGCGACCCGGTTGCCGCCAATGGCGATGAAATCGCTGGAAAACATCTCGATGAAGGTTTTTGGCTGCATTTCCTTGATGTCGGCGCCCGCGGCGAACGCCTTTTCGCTGCCAGCCAGCAGGATACATCCGACGGCGTCGTCAGCTTCGAGGCTGTCGACGGCTGCGGCGATTTCACGAAACACGCCGAAAGACAGCGCATTGAGCATCTTCGGGCGGTTGAGCGTGATGATGCCGACCGCGCCTTTGCTTTCGACAATGATGTGTTCAAACGTGCTCATGGTCCACCCCTCGCTTTAATTCCGCGGCCAATGTGCCCGCTGGAGGGATGGGCTTCAAGTGGGGCCGAGACCCCCCGGGCACCGCAGCGCCCGGGGCACGCGCTCTACGCCATGAACATGCGCAGGGCGGAGGCCATCGTCAGCAGGGCGCCGAAGCCGATGAAGATCTTTCCGATCAGGGAGGTCTGGTCCCAGGTCGAGCCTTCATTGCTATTGCTGCTGGCCATCATGGGCGCGGCGGGTGTGTCGGCAGAAGCCATCGCCGCCAGGACAGTTGCGGGTGGGTTGCCTTCGTGCAGCGCGCGATCGACATCGTTGAGCTGATCGGCGGCGACTACCTGGGTGGTGGTCTGGGCATCAGCCGGATTGGCCGGCGCCTGCAGAATATCGCTGGCCCGCGCGGACATCGCCTTGGCGTTGCCGCCCGGCACGTCGGAGGCCATTTGCGCGTTGGCGTTGGCCACCACAGGCGGGATCGCGGATGAATTGTCGCCGTTATCGGCCGCGACGTCGGTTGCCGTATCTTTTTTATCGGAGGATTTCAGTGCCAGCTTGCTGGACTTGCGATGCGCGTAGCTTTTTCCGTGGCGCGCGCTGTGCTTGGTGTATTTGCTGAGCGCAACGGGGGCCGCATTTTCCGGCTTCGGACTTGCGGTCGTATTGTCCGTGCCCGCGGCTTGCGACGGTCCCGCGAAGCACACAAAAAGCCCTGTTGCTAGTATCAACGCCGAGCGCCCACAGGCTTTGATCATCATTTGGCAATCTCCCCATTTGCCAGCCCCCGAAATCAAATGAGACCTCAGGGCGTGTCCACAGCGGGGCAGAAAAAGGGAATCTTCGGGCTAGACCGGGCGAAAACGGGGCAACGGCATCGCGCCGGGCTCGCCGTTCGCGCGGGCTCCTTCACGAAATCGCCGGGGTATCATGGGGCGGGTGTCAGCCGGAGCGATCGGTGTTATGAGCCTTGCGGAGAAAAATCTGCTGTTGCGATTCCCAATCGAGGCGCGCCATCCAATGCTTCCGGAAAACAATGGATCACGACTTCGTGATCGACGCCTGCTGGCGTAACAAATTGAAAGATCGACCGAATTGAAATGTGGGAGCGCGTGTGCGCGAAACTGAAGACGAATGGACCGGCCTGATGCGGCTGGCCATTTCAGGGGATAGTGCGGCGTACCATCGTCTGCTCAAGGCCGTCACGCCGGTGTTGAGGGCCGGGGCGCGGCGTGGGCTGGCCCGGGCCGGGCAACCGGTCGATCAATCCGAGGACGTCGTGCAGGACATTTTATTGGCGGTGCATCTGAAACGACATACCTGGGACGCGGACGCGCCGTTCGCGCCGTGGCTGTTTGCGATTGCCCGCAACAAACTGATCGATGCGCTGCGCCGCCGCGGCCGCCGGGTCTTCGTCAATATCGACGATTTTGCCGAAACGATCCCGAGCGAGCCCGCCGCCGAGACCGCGCCGGCGAGCGAGATCTCGGCCCAGCTCCAGTCCCTTCCGGCACGCCAGCGCGACGTGTTGCAGTCGATCGCGGTCGACAGTGCGTCGATCAAGGATACGGCCGCGAAATTCGCGATGACCGAAGGTGCGGTGCGCGTGGCGCTGCATCGCGGGCTCGCCAGCCTCACCGCCAAACTGCGGGAGCAATGAGAATGGAAACCGAACAGCTCATCCGCACCCTCGCCGCCGATAACGCGCACCGCTCGCGCCCGGTCGGGTTGGTGCTGGCGCTGGCATTGCTATCAGCGGCGCCGGTGTCCGTGGTGATATTCTTCGCGGGACTGGGTGTGCGGCCGGACGTCATGACGGCGATGCATAACCCGTTTTTCGATATGAAGTTTGTGGTGACGCTGGCAATGGCGATTTCGGGCGTCGCCGTTAGCCTGCATTTGTCGCGGCCGGAAGCCTCGCTGAGGGGGTGGGGGTGGTTGCTGCTGATTCCAGCCGGGATTCTCGCGCTGGAGATCGGAAGCGAGATGATGATGCCACAGCGGTTGCCGATGATGACGCGTCTGATCGGCAGCAATTCGCGGACGTGCATGACGGCTATTCCGCTGATGTCGCTGCCGTTGCTGGTGGCTGCGCTGATCGGCTTGCGTAGCGGCGCGCCGGCCCGGCCTGGCGTTGCCGGCGCCATCGCCGGACTGCTGTCGGCGGGGTTGGCGGCGACGTTGTATGCTTCGCATTGTACTGACGATTCACCGCTGTTCGTGGCGACCTGGTACACGATCGCCGCCGCGCTTGTTGCTACCGTCGGCGCGCTGGTGGGATCGAGGGTGCTGCGGTTTTAATGCTGCAATTCCTCATGTCGTCCCTGCTCAGGCCGCCGATGGCGCCGTCTCCTGCATGCGGTGGAAGCGAAGCACCTGCTGCGCGGTTGAGGGCCGCAACCGTTCGTAGGTCGCCTTGCAGGCCCCAAGATCGGCCGGCTCCGTTCCCGAGAGCTCGTCGCGCATGTTGATGATCGCCTTGACGGTCGACCACGACATCCCCGAAACCTTTGCCAGGATCATGACGCCTTCGGCGCGGGTTTCCACCATCATGTTCTCCGCAACCGACACCGTCACGTTGGCAAGTGCGGCGATGGCGGCGTTGGCTTCATCGAATTTGCCGGATTCGGCAAATGTCGCGACCTGATGCTCATCGAGCCTGCCGTCTTCGTACAATGATTTGACGAGCGCATGGGCGATGGCGGTTTCCTGGGTGATGGCCGAGGGCGCGGAGCGCGCCCGCCGCGTCGCCTCCCGTACCGCGGTTGACACTTCCCCCGCCAGTGGCGGGTTGGCGGCCTCGAGCCGCGCCCGCACCGTCGCCGACGCCTTTGCAATCAGCTTCAGATAGAGATGCCGCGGAATTGTCGGACGCAGGCCGATGCAGGTCGCGAGGTCGTCGTCCCCCTCGGCGCGACTGACCAGCCGGGTGAAGCCGCGTTCGGAGAATTCGGCACCGGGATTGTTGACGGTGCTCTGGATCACCTCGTCATTGCCCCGCAGCACCAGCACATCGGTGACCGCTCCGCTCAGCACCCTGCGCGTCGAGATCGCCATCAAATGCGCCTGGCTCTTGTTGCGTGCGGTCTCGATCAGCGCGTCGTCGTCGAGCCGCTCCGATCTGGACAGCACGGGTGCGGCGACCTCGATGAGATCGTCGAGTGCCAGCGCGCGAATGGTGAGCGGCGGAGCGCGGTCGATCGGAGCCAGCCGATCGGCGAGCAGCGCCTTGGCTGAGGTCTCGATGTGATGCATCAGGCACTGGAAGACATCGTCGAACAGATCAATCTGATCGTCCGAATAATCCACCACGCCGTTGACGAAGAGGTCGGTGACGCGGCGCAGGGTTTCGACCCGGCGCGCAACGGTACCGTGCGCGAGCGTGGTCTGCAGCTCGTCAAGCAGGCTTTCGGAAGTGGCGGCGGATTTCGAACTCATGACTCTATCCTGGAGTGTTCATACTGGCCGGCGACGGTTTCTTCGTCCCGGAAACGGAATTGGTCGGATCAGGCGCTAACGATGCGGTTGCGTCCTCGTGCCTTGGCTGCATAGAGCGCGCAGTCGGCGCGCGCGAGAAATGTGTCGGCGGTTTCGTCCGGTCTCAGCGTCGTGACCCCAGCGGAAACAGTTACCTGCATGCCAGGCGAGAACGCGCTCCAGTCCAGATCGGCAATGATCGCCCGCAGCCGGTCGAGCAGGCGCATGGCGGTGTCACCGGGCGTATCGGGAAGCACCAGCAGGAATTCCTCGCCGCCGTAGCGGCCGAACCGGTCGATGTTGCGGATGTTGGCGAACACCGTAATGGCGAATGTCCTGAGCACTTCGTCGCCCGTGGGATGGCCGTAGGTATCGTTGATGCGCTTGAACCAGTCGAGATCGATCAGCGCGATTGAACATGTGGCCTTGGTGCGCTGGGTGCGGGTGATCTCGTCATCCAGCATTCGCATGATGCAGCGGCGATTGAACGAGCCGGTCAGTTCGTCGAGGGCGGCGAGTTCTTCGATACGCTTATAGGCTTCCTTGAGCTCGAGCCCGTTCTTGTAGAGCGTTTGACGCATCGTGCTGGAAAATATTCCGAGAAACATGCAGCGCCCGATGGTCAGGACGAACACCGTCATCGTGGCGAAGCGTTCCAGATAGTTCGCGTGCGGCATCGAGATCGGCTTGTCGGTCAGCAGAAACAGCCAGGCCAGGCCGAACGCCATCGCGGTCCAGACCACCGCCGTCTGCAGCGGCGTCGAGCGCAGGGAGCTGAAGTTGAACACGACGAACAGGGTGCAGAGAAACATCACGCCGACTTCGGGCGCGATGTAGGTGAAGGCCAGCATGATCGCCATGCTGGCGATGACTTGCGGCATGACGAAATAATGATCCCTGAAACGTTCGGTGAACCCGATTTCCGAGAGCAAGATGTAGCCGGCGACGCTGATCAGGCCACAGATGGCGAATGCCGGGCCGATCGTCGCCGGTATCGTGCCGGCGTGGGCATAGACCAAAAGCAAGAGGGCATCGACGACATAGCTGATGCCGATCATTCCCTGGACCTGACGGCGCTGTCTCGCGCGGCGCGAAAGCGCCTCCGCCGTCGGTTTGGTGGGACCTACGCCTTCCAGTTCGTCCGCAATTGGATTCAGGAAAGGCGACGCAGCGGTGCCCATGATCTCGCCATCGGTGGAACAATGTCGAAAAATCTACGAGGCAAAGCCTTTAGGTTTGGTATCTTTCGCAGTTGAATCTGGTCCGTCCGGAGCCGCCTTTGCCGTTGTTTTACGGACGAAATTGGCCGGATCCGGGTAGGGTGACGCGATGAGCCGACTCCGCCGGAGCCGCAGGCGGACGGATCATCCGGCGCTGGTTTGTACGCCAAGCCTTGGTAAGGTCAGGTTGGATGGTCTGCACCGGGTGACCGGGCGAAGAGAGTGCCTCTGTATTATGATACCGATGATTTGGTTTTGGTCGCCCTTGCGTCCTCAGCGGTTGTTAAGCGAGGGTTTTCTGTGCGGTAGATCACAGATCGAGGCGCGTACTTGCTATAATTTGAAGAATCTTGCCTTTCCGATCGAACCACCCGCCAACCCAATCCGACCAACCTTGCGAGACGGCCATTGAGTGCGACACAGGCGGCTTCGGACGACGTCCTGATCGCTCGGATCGCTCAAGGCGACCGCCTCGCCATGCAGGTGCTGTACGGAAGGCACCATGTCAGGGTGTTTCGCTTCGGGCTTCGGGTCGTGCGAGACGAGCAAGTTGCGGAAGACCTCATCAGCGAGGTTTTCCTCGATGTGTGGCGCCAGGCTGGCAAATTCGAGGGCCGATCCGCCGTTTCCACCTGGCTGCTGGCAATTACGCGATTCAAGGCTCTGTCGGCGCTGCGCCGCAGGAAGGACCTTGAATTGGATGATGAGGCCGCCAACGCGATCGAGGATTCGTCCGATGATCCGGAAGTGGCGGTACAGAAGAAGGATACCAGTAACGCGTTGCGCAAGTGCCTGACCGCGCTTTCGCCGGAGCATCGGGAGATCGTCGATCTCGTCTACTACCACGAGAAGTCGGTGGAAGAGGTGGCTGAAATCGTCGGCATACCGGAGAACACCGTGAAGACGCGCTTGTTTTATGCGCGCAAGAAATTAGCCGAACTGCTGAAGGCAGCCGGCGTGGAGCGAGGTTGGCCATGATGGCGACAAGCAAAAAAATACTGGAGCAAGAGCCCAGTGAAATCGAAATGCTGTTGCCATGGCATGCGGCCGGCACGCTGAATGCGCGCGATGCGCGCCGCGTCGAGGAAGCGCTCGCCCGCGATCCCGAACTCGCCAAGCAATACGCGGTCATCCGGGAAGAATACGCCGAGACCATTCATCTCAACGAGAGCCTCGGTGCGCCATCCGCGCGTGCGATGCAGAAGCTGTTCGCGGCAATCGACGGAGAGCCGGCGCGCCGGCCATCGGGGGCGGCCGGAATGTCGATTTCCGCGCGTATCACCGGTTTTTTTTCTAGCCTGTCACCCCGGACGCTGGCCTGGTCGGCCGGCCTCGGCGCATTGGCGTTGCTGGTGCAGGCCGGCTTGATCGGCGCGGTGTTGATGCAAGGCCAGCCTGCCTCGTTCCAGACCGCTTCGTTGAGCACCAACGAGCCCATTACGCGTGCATTGGGGCCGCAAGCGCCGCCACGGGCGCTGGTGCGGTTCGCCCCGGACGCGCGCGTCGCCGACATCACGGCACTGCTCGACAACTATCACGCCTCGATCGTCGACGGCGCCAAAGGCGGCCTGTTCAGGCTGCAATTCGGCAGCAATGCGATGTCGAAGGATGAAATGGCCGCCTTGATGAGCAAGCTGCAAAACGAGAAGATTGTCAGCCTCGCCGTGGCGACGCCTTGATCCCGCGCAACGCCTTCTTGATGCGGCGTGAACCCGAGGTCTCATGATTCACGATTATGCCAGTTGGCGGATTAGGATGCGGCGTGCGATCCCGGCCTTGATCGCCGCGCTATTGTCGTTCGCGTATTTTAGCGGCCCTGCGGTCGAGGCGCAGACCGCGATGCGCTCGCCTACCATCAACATCCCATCACGTACTCCGAGCATAAACGCAACGGTGCTCTCATCACGCAATCCGGGCATCAAGACTCAGAGCGTAACCGCAAGGGTGGTGGCACCGCGGATCAACCCGAACATTGCCGGCCAGGTAGATATCGGAAGCAGCCGGACCATAGCCATCCGCTCGGCCTGCACCGCTGCCGAACGCGACAGTGGCGAATGTTCGGGCCAGGCGGCTAATTC
>NZ_JBEKCZ010000052.1:0-28119 GCF_050014615.1 Bradyrhizobium sp.
CCGATGTCGATCAGACTTACGCCGCGATGAGCGGGCGGATGCGAATCACGGCGGATCAATTGACAAAATCCCTGGAAACTCAGGGCATTCGACCCGACACCCTGAAGACCCGCATGAAGGCCGATATGGTTTGGAGCAATCTGGTCCGAGGTCGATTCAAGGAAAGCCTGCAGATCGGCGAAAAAGACGTTGCGGCCGCCGTCCAGGTCAAGGGCGGTGACGAGAAGCCGGACACCCAGAGCTTCGAATACAAGATGCAGCCGATCGTTCTGATCGTGCCGCGCGGGTCTGAGCCCGCCGCCGTGGAAGCACGACGCAAGGAAGCCGAAGCCCTGCGCACCCGGATACAGACTTGCGACGAGGCGAACATGTTATTCAAGTCGATGCAAAACGCCGCGATACGCGAGGCCGTGACCAAGACCTCGGCCGATATACCGCAGGTGCTTCGTGAATTGCTCGACGGCACGCCGATCGGTCATTTGACCCCGCCCGAGGTAACCAAGCAGGGCGTGGAGATGGTTGCGCTGTGCGCCAGGAATCCGACCACCGTCGACACGCCGAAGAAGAAAGAAATCCGCGACAAGATGTTTGCCGAAAAATTCGAGGCAAAGTCGAAGGCCTATCTGAAGGACATCCGCGGATCCGCGATGATCGAATACCGGGAGAACGCAAACAGCAACGAGCAGCCTAACAACAATAAACGCCGTTGACGCATGGCAAAGTCCCTCGCGCTGACGATAGGCGAACCCGCGGGTATCGGGCCCGACATCACCATCCAGGCGTGGCTGCGCCGCAATGAGCTGAAGCTCCCGGCATTCTATCTGCTCGGCGATCGCGACTTCCTCAGTCACCGGGCAAAGGCTCTCGGACTCAAACTCGAACTCGCCGACGTCCGCGCCGAGGATGCACCCGACGCGTTCGCCGAAGCTCTGCCGGTCGTGGCCACCGGCCACCGCGCCACCGCCCGGCCGGGCCAGCCGGACGACACCAGCGCAGCAGCAGCGATGGCCTCGATTCGCCAGGCGGTTGACGATGTCATCGCCGGACGGGCGAGCGCGGTGGTCACCAATCCCATTGCCAAGAGCGTTCTCTATCGCGCCGGATTCCGGCACCCCGGTCATACCGAGTATCTCGCCGAGCTCGCGGCAACCGGGGGCCATACCCCGCAACCTGTCATGATGCTGTGGTCCCCTGCCCTCGTCGTGGTGCCGGTGACGATCCATCTTCCGCTGCGCGACGCGATCGCGCAACTGTCGAGCGATTTGATCGTCACGACGGCCCGCATCGCGGTCGCTGCATTGAAAGCGCGCTTCGGCCTCGTCAGTCCGCGTCTCGCAATATCCGGCCTCAACCCTCACGCCGGCGAAGACGGATCGCTCGGCACCGAGGACAGGAGCATCGTGGCGCCCGCGATCGAAATCCTGCGCGGCGAAGGCATCGAGGTCAGGGGGCCGCTGCCGGCGGACACCATGTTCCACGAGGCCGCGCGCAAGACCTATGACTGTGCGATCTGCATGTATCACGATCAGGCGCTGATCCCGGTCAAGACGCTGGCATTCGAGGACGCCGTCAATGTGACGCTGGGCCTGCCGTTCATTCGCACCTCGCCGGATCACGGCACCGCCTTTGATATTGCCGGGACCGGAAAAGCCGATCCGTCGAGCCTGATCGCGGCGTTGCGGCTGGCCGCCCGCATGGCGGCGACGCAGCCGGCATGAGCGCGATCGATGACCTTCCGCCGCTACGCGAGGTCATTCGCCAGCATGCCCTGTCGGCCCGCAAATCGCTCGGCCAGAATTTCTTGCTGGACCTCAATCTCACCACACGGATCGCGCGCGTCGCGGGACCTCTCGAAGATGCCGTTGTCATCGAGATCGGTCCCGGTCCCGGCGGACTGACCCGCGCGCTGCTGGCGTTGGGGGCGCGGCGCGTCATCGCGGTGGAACGCGACGAGCGCGCGTTGGGCGCGCTGCAGGAGATTTCAAGACGATATCCGGGACGGCTGGAGATCATCTGCGCCGACGCACAGCGCTTCGATCCGCGGCCGCTGCTTGGCGGCACGCGGGCGAAAATTATCGCCAACCTACCCTACAACATCGCAACCGCGCTGTTGATCGACTGGCTGTCGATCGAACCGTGGCCACCCTGGTATGACATGATGGTGCTGATGTTTCAGCGCGAAGTGGCCGAGCGTATCGTCGCGCGCGAGAACGACGAGGCCTATGGACGGCTCGGCGTGCTCGCGAACTGGCGCGCGGAGACAAAAATCCTGTTCGATATTTCGCCGGCTGCCTTCGTGCCGCAGCCCAAAGTTACCTCGTCGGTGGTGCGATTGGTGCCGCGCCTCGCGCCGCAACCATGCGAGCGCCGGGCGCTGGAGCAAGTTGCGGCCGCGGCATTCGGCCAGCGGCGGAAAATGCTGCGGCAAAGTCTCAAATCATTGGCGGTGGATCCGGCCCGGCTGGCAGCCGCGGCCGATGTCGATGTGACGCGGCGCGCCGAAACCGTTCCGGTTGACGGTTTTGTTGCCATGGCCCGGGAATTGACAGATATACGCAACATAAAATTGAACATGCCCTGAGGAGAAAATGCCATGGCGCTCATGCGTCGTCAGTCGCTGGTGAAATTCGACGCGCCGTTGTGCGAAACCATCGTCGAGACACCGAAACCACAAGGCAAGGAAGTCCTGGTCCGGATCGAGCGCTGCGGACTGTGCCATTCCGACCTGCACATCCAGGACGGCTACGCCGACCTCGGCGGCGGCAAGAAGCTCGATACCACGCGCGGCATGACGCTGCCGTTCACCTTGGGGCACGAGATCGCGGGGATCGTCGAGGAAATCGGTCCGGACGTTTCGAAGGACTTGATCGGCACCAAGAAAGCCGTGTTTCCCTGGATCGGCTGCGGCCAATGCCGCGACTGTCTCAACGGCGACGAGAATCTCTGCGCCCGGCAGCGCTTTCTCGGCGTCGCGATCGACGGCGGTTTCGCCAGCCATGTGCTGGTGCCCGACGCAAAATACCTGCTGGATTACGGTACCCTGCCGGTCAATCAGGCGGCGACCTTGATGTGCTCCGGCGTAACCGCCTATGGCGCGCTGAAGCGACTTGTCGATCGGCCACGGCAGCGCAATCTGCTGCTGATCGGCCTCGGTGGTGTCGGCATGATGGGACTGGCTTTCGCCCAGGCCATGTTCAAGCAGAATATTTCGGTGGCGGATTTGAGTCCCGCCGCGCGAGAGACGGCGCTGCGGAACGGCGCCGCGGTCGCGTACGATCCCTCTGAACCGGATGTGGTCAAACGCATCATCAAGGAGACCGAGGGCGGTTTTGACGAAATCGTCGACTTTGCCGGCAACGAGAAATCGATGGCCCTTGCGGTTTCCGTCGTCGCGCGCGGCGGCAAGATCGTGGTCTCCGGACTGATGGGCGGCAATTTCAGCCTGCCGATGGTGCAGTGGGTCTACAAGCGGATGACCGTCGAGGGGTTCATGGTGGGAACGCTGGCCGAGGCACAGGAATTGATGGCGCTGGCGCGAGCCGGAAAGATCAAACCGACGCCAATGAAAGAGGAGCCGATGGGCGAGGTCCAGAAATGGATCGACGAGTTGCGGGCTGGAAAAGTCGTCGGGCGCATCGTGCTGAAAAACTGATACGGAGAGGTTCGCCCTTTGCCGGTCGAGAAACGGAGCGCGCTTGTGGCCTGCGCCATTCATTCGATTGGCGGGCGCGCCACGCACTGTTCAGCTGCGGGCTGATCGGCGCGACGTGCTGCCGGCGAGTAACGTCCTCTCAAGCCGCCGCCAGGCCTCGACATCACGAAGGCGGGCCTGAATTAAGCCCCATGCTGTCCGGAATTGCGGCTCATTGCGACCCAAGTCTTTGCGGAGATTTGGCCTGCGAAGTGTCCCGTATCAGTATTCAGTACCGGAGATACCCATGCCAAACCGAACCGCGAAATTCATGTCAGCCCTCTTTGCGAGCTTCCTCGCGGGCGCTCCCCTCACAACAGTGTCGCACAGCGCAGCGGGCGCGGCCGATGACTGCCTTTCCGGTCCGAAGGACCAAACCCCGCAAGGCCGCCATTGGTACTACCGCATCGATCACGCCACCAAGCGCCATTGCTGGTATCTCGCAGACGAGCGCGACCCGCTCTCGCAAACCGCCGCTCCGAATTCGTCTACCCCGGCAAAGCCGCCTGCGCAGGACGCAGAAACGGTAATGCAACAATCGGTCGCGAACGCCCGTGCCGAGCTCCCCGCCCAGACGCGCATTGCACCGCCGAACCGCAATGCGGAAATGGCTCCGGCGCTAGCTACCGACGCCGTTGTCAGGGAAGAGAATGGCGGCGCGGCGACGCCGGTGACAGCAACCTCGCGATCACTGGTCGCTTCGCGCTGGCCCGATCCGTACGGCGTTGAACCCTCGAGCAATCTACAGCTAAACAAGCGCGATCCCGGCACGGGCGTGAATCCGGCCCCCCGAACCCAGCCGACATCCTTGCTCACCGCCGGCCAGTTCGCGGCGGCAGATTTGTCGTCGCAAACCCCAGCCTATTCCCTGCAGGTGCAATTGGCCGCACTGATGGGCGTGCTGGCGCTGGCGGGCATCATGGGAACCGTCATTTTCAAATTCGGCAGTTCGCAACGGTCCCAACCCGGCGCGATTCGCAAGCGGCGCGGCCCAATCTGGGAATCGACGGATGACGATCGCATCGTGCTCTCGCATCACCCGGGGACCGATGGTTTTGCTCGCCGCCTCGACCAGACCGCTGAGCGCAGCGACCGGATTTCGGAATTTTTTGCGCAGATATCCAGACGAGCGCCAACCTGACGGCCGGCTATTTTTCCAGTTGCCGCTGCAACCCGCGCACGAACGTCGTCAAACCCGTGCGGCGTTCGCGCTTGAGCCGCTCGGCCTTCAGGATCGACTGCACCTCGGCGAAGGCATCATCGATATCGTGATTGATGATGATGTAGTCGTATTCCGCCCAATGACTCAATTCATGGGTGGCGCGGCTCATGCGCCCGCGGATAACCGCATCGGTATCCTGGGCGCGGGTATGAAGCCGCTTCTCAAGATCGGCCGCCGACGGCGGCAGGATAAACACACTGACAACATCGGCCCGGGCTTTTTCCCGCAATTGCTGGGTGCCTTGCCAGTCGATATCGAATAGCACGTCCTGTCCCGCCGCCAGGGCGGCTTCGACCGGCGCGCGCGGCGTGCCATAGCGATTGTCGAACACGGTGGCCCATTCGAGCAACTCGTCGCGCTTTGCCATCTGTTCGAATCTGGCTTTGTCGACAAACAGGTAGTCGCGGCCCTCGACTTCACCGGGCCGCATCGGCCGCGTCGTCGCCGATACCGACATCTTCAGGCCGGCCATCCGCTCGATCAACAGGCGCGACAGCGTGGTCTTTCCCGCGCCCGATGGCGATGACAGCACAAACATCAGTCCGCGCCGCTCAACCCCGTCGAAACCGTGACCGCCAGCCGTCATGCGTCACTCCAGATTCTGAACCTGTTCGCGGAATTGCTCCACCACATTCTTCATTTCAAGCCCGGTATTGGTCAATTCCAGATCGTTCGCCTTGGAGCAGCAGGTATTGACCTCGCGATTGAATTCCTGCGCCAGGAAATCAAGCCGCCGCCCGACCGGTCCGCCCTTGCCGATCATCTCGCGGGCCTGCGCGATGTGAGAAGCGATGCGGTCGAGTTCTTCGCGAATATCGGCCTTGGCCGCGATCATGATCGCCTCCTGATTGAGCCGATCGGGATCGAATCGCTCCGACGATTCAAGCAAGGCGGCGATCTGCTCGGCCAACCGGGCCTTGATCGCGTCCGGCTTGCGGCCGGGAGCGGCCTCGGCCTTCTTGGCGAGCTTCTCGATCTCGTCCATCCGCTGCGAGAGGATCTGCCCCAGCGTGATGCCCTCGCGCTGGCGCATTTCGACGAGATTGCCGAGCGCCTGCTCGAACGCCGCCGCGGCGGCAGCCTTGGCTGCCTTGTCTTCCGCCTCGTCGCTCTCCGGCTCCACCACCTCGATCACGCCCTTGATCCCCAACAGCCCATCGATACTCGGCGCCACCGCATCGATCTTGCCGGCGAGCACCCCGGCAACCTTCACGATCGACGCCAGGACCTCTTCGTTGATACGAATCGTGGAGACCGCGTTGGCGCGTTTGACGTTCAAATTGGCGTATACCGTGCCCCGCGACAGCACTTCGCCCGCGCGCTTCTTGGCGAATGCCTCGAGATCGTCCCATCCAGGCGGCAGCCGCATGCGCAGGTCAAAGCCCTTGGCGTTAACCGATTTCAATTCCCATTCGAACGCGTACGGTCCGCTGGCACCGTGGCTTCGGGCAAAGCCGGTCATGCTCGACAGCGCCATCGCGTGAAATTCTCCGGAAGGGTACGGGCTTGAGATTCGCAAATCCAACAACTGCGCAAGCTTAGCGCGTATTGCACAAAAGTGGATAACGGTTTTGCTACTGCTGGACCACCGGGGGCGTCGCCACCGGAGGTGTTACGGTCGACTGCGCCGCGCCCTGCCGGGCCGGCGGGGTGCTGCGCTTTTTCGCCGGGAGGGGCTTTACCGTCGTGGCGGTCGGGCTGGTGTCGGCCGGCGCGCCGGCCGCGGCTGGCGCGGGATCGTCCGCCGGTTCCACCGTGTCGTTCTGGATCTGCTTTTCCATCGTGCGCAATTTGGCGACGTTCTTCTGATGCTGGTCGTAAGTGTCGCTAAAGGCGTGGCCACCGGTGCCGTCAGCGACAAAGAACAGGTCCCGGGTGCGCGCGGGGTTGGCGGCCGCTTCCAGCGAGGCGCGGCCGGGGTTAGCGATCGGCCCGGGCGGAAGGCCTTCCACCACATAGGTGTTGTAAGGTGACGGCTGCTGGATCTCGCTGCGCTTGATCGGCCGGCCCAGCGTTCCCTTGCCGCCGACCAGTCCGTAAATAATGGTCGGATCGGACTGCAGCTTTATTTTTTGCCGCAGCCGGTTGACGAATACCGCGGCTACCCGGCTGCGTTCGTCCGCCTTGCCGGTTTCCTTCTCGACGATCGAAGCCAGCGTCACCAGCTGGTCCGGCGTCTTGATCGGAATGTCGGGATTGCGGCGTTCCCAGATTTCCGCCAGTACGCGTTTCTGGGTCTGCTGCATACGCGCAATCACCTGGTCGCGCGTGGTGCCGCGCGGGAATTTGTAGGTTTCCGGCAGCAACGTGCCCTCGCGCGGCATTTCACGGACGGAACCGGCAAAGATATCGTTGTCGGAAAGCCGGGCCACGATCTGTTCGGACGTCAGGCCCTCGGGAATCGTGACGGCGTGCTGAACCACCTTGCCTTCGACCATGGTGCCGATGACATCGCGCAGACTGGCGTTCTTCTGAAACGAGTATTCGCCGGGCTTGAGTTCAGAACGCGCCTTCAGCGCAAACACGCTGCCGATGAAGGCCCAGCGATTGTTGTCGATCACGCCTTCACGCTGCAGGATGTCGGCGATGTCGGTCATTCCCGCGCGCGCCGGAATATTGACGACCTTGTCCTCCGGCAACGGGCCCGGAGCCTCGAGCTTCTGCTTGCCGTAGATGTATGCCCCGCCGCCGCCGATCATCAAGACCAGCACGATGGTGATGATGGCATTGCCGACGATAACGAATGGATTGCGGGCGCGCTCGGACCGTTTTGGCGGCGGCGGGACCTGCTCGGGCTCCAGCGCGGCGCGCGGGCTCCGGGGCGAAATGGGTGGCCTCTCACTCATGGATGCAACCTGAATCCTGTCGGTTTAATCGTGGCCTCGCAACATTCCCGCATCGGCCGGTTGTCTCCACCCAGATCTAGGATTTATCACCGAATACGGCGAAACGGTGGACTCTTCTTGACAGGCCGCGTCAGTTGCCCACGCGCTGGACGATCACGGACGCGTTGGTGCCCCCGAAACCGAATGAATTCGATAGCGCGACGTTGATTTCGCGTTTACGCGGCGTTTGCGGCACGAGATCGATCGCCGTTTGCACCGACGGATTCTCAAGATTGATCGTCGGCGGAGCGATGTTATCGCGAATCGCAAGAATACTGAAAATCGTCTCGATCGCCCCTGCGGCACCGAGCAAATGCCCCGTGGACGACTTGGTGGACGACATCGATACCCTGGAAGCGGCGTTGCCGAGCAGCCGCTCCACCGCACCGAGTTCGATTTCGTCACCGACCTGCGTCGAGGTTCCGTGCGCATTGATGTAGTCGATATCGGAAGAGGTAATTCCGGCACGCTTCATGGCGGCGCTCATGCTGCGGAAGGCGCCGTCGCCATCCGGCGAGGGCGACGTAATATGATAGGCATCGCCGGATAACCCGTAGCCAATCACCTCCGCATAGATTCTCGCACCGCGGTTTTTCGCGTGCTCGTATTCCTCAAGCACCACGATGCCGGCGCCTTCGCCCATCACGAAGCCGTCGCGATCCCTGTCGTAGGGGCGCGAGGCCTTTTCCGGGGTTTCGTTGAAGCTCGTCGACAACGCGCGCGACGCGCAAAAACCCGCCATCGACAGCCGGCAGATCGGCGATTCGGTTCCACCCGCGACCATTACATCCGCATCGCCGAGGGCAATCAGCCGGCTCGCATCGCCGATCGCGTGGGCGCCGGTCGAACAGGCGGTCACCACCGCGTGGTTGGGACCCTTGAGGCCGTGCTCGATCGACACGTAGCCGGAGGCGAGATTGATCAGGCGCCCGGGAATGAAGAACGGCGATACCTTGCGCGGGCCGCGCTCCTTCAGAAGCAGCGCGGTATCGGCAATGCCCGACAAGCCGCCGATCCCCGAGCCGATCATGGTGCCGGTGGCACATCGATCTTCCTCGGTGGCCGGGTGCCAGCTGGCATCATCGAGCGCCTGGCGTGCCGCACACATCGCGAAAATGATGAAATCGTCGACCTTGCGCTGGTCCTTCGGCTCCATCCACTGGTTCGGGTCGAAGGTGCCGTCGGTGCCGTCGCCGCGCGGAATCACGCAGGCGATCTGGCTGGTCAGATCGGAGACGTCAAACGTGTCGATCTTCTTGGCGCCGCTCTCGCTGTTGAGGATACGCTTCCACGTCGGCTCGACACCACAGCCAAGTGGCGACACCATGCCAAGGCCCGTGACGACGACCCGTCTCATATCCAACACTCCAGCCCTCGATTCGCGGCCCACAACAATAAACCGGTGGACCGCGCGACCACGGCCCGTCCGGCTTCGTCAGTACCGCGCGGGGGCGTCAGCTCTTCGCGTTCTTTTCGAGAAATTTTGTCGCGTCGCCGACGGTCAAGATCGTCTCCGCGGCATCGTCGGGAATTTCACAGCCGAATTCTTCTTCAAACGCCATCACGAGCTCGACAGTATCGAGGCTGTCGGCGCCGAGGTCGTCAATGAAGCTCGCGTTGTCGACCACTTTTTCGGGTTCAACACCAAGGTGTTCGACCACAATCTTCTTAACTCGCTCGCCAATCTCACTCATCGTTCAACCTCGTGCTTGTTCCATTGGACCCGACCCCAAGACGTACGAGCCATCGTGGTCGTTAAACTTCCTTCGCAATCGCGCATAGTCTTGATTTGGCCACGTCATGGCCGACGCGGACCCGGCGAACGACGGCAGGCTCCGCATCGCCAATATACAGGGTTTCAATATCCTGCAATGGTGTTCTTTGCCCATCCGCCGGTGGTTCGGTTATCATACTTCCCAAGCCTTGACTATAAGCCTCGGTCGGCCGCCGGAAGCGGCCTTTAGCCTTGCCGAGGGGACCGGCAGCCGGCTCAGATCATGGCCATTCCGCCATTGACGTGAATGGTTTGCCCGGTGACGTAAGCCGCTTCATTCGAACTGAGATAGACGGCCGCCGCGGCGATTTCTTCGGCTGTTCCGAGCCGTGCCGCAGGAACCTTGGAAAGGATCGTTTCGCGCTGTTTGTCGTTAAGCGCATCGGTCATCGGCGTCGCAATGAACCCGGGTGCGATGCAGTTGGCGGTCACGTTGCGCTTGGCATATTCCGCGCCCAGGGTCTTGATCATGCCGATCAATCCCGCCTTCGACGCCGTGTAATTGCCCTGGCCGGGATTGCCGGTGACGCCGACGACCGACGTGATTGCGATGATACGGCCAAAGCGCTTGCGCATCATCAGCCTGGTCGCGGCGCGGGCAAGACGAAAGGTTGCGGTCAGGTTGACCTTGATGACCTCGTCCCAGTCTTCGTCACGCAACTGCACAAACAGATTGTCGCGGGTGATGCCGGCATTGGCGACCAGAATGTCGACCTGACCCATGGCCTGTTCCGCCGACGGTACCAGCGCCTCGACCTCCGCTGTATCCGAGAGGTTACAAGGCAGCACGTGAACCCTGTCGCCGAGCTTCCCGGCAAGCGTGTCCAGCGCCTCGCGCCGGGTCCCGGAAACGGCCACCGTCGCGCCTTGCGCGTGCAGCGCCTGCGCGATCGCGCCGCCGATGCCCCCGCTGGCACCCGTGACAAGCGCCGTCCTGCCAGTTAAATCGAACATCCCACTTCTCCCCTCGGCTCAGGCTGTCAGCGCGACAGCGAGCGCATCTTTTGCCGAGGCAATATCATTCGGACCACCGACTGAAATACCCACGGCGCCGTCGGCAATGCGTTTGACCAGCCCGCTCAGCACCTTGCCTGCACCGATTTCGAAAAACCGCGTGACTCCCTGGCCCGCCATATAGGCGACCGATTCGCGCCAGCGCACCGTTCCCGTGACCTGTTCGATCAGGCGCCGGCGGATCTCGTCCGGCTCGCTAATCGGCGCGGCCAGTACATTCGACACCAAAGGCGACACCGGCCGCCGGATGGTAACACCATCGAGCGCCTTCGCCATCGCGTCGGCGGCGGGCTGCATCAGCCGGCAATGAAACGGCGCGGATACCGGCAGCAACATGGCCCGCTTGGCGCCCCTGGTTTTGGCGATCTCGAGCGCGCGCTCGACCGCGGCCTTGTCGCCGGAGACCACGACCTGGCCACCGCCATTGTCGTTGGCAGCCTGGCAGACCTGCCCCTGGGCGGCCTCATTGGCGACCGCGACTGCGGCTTCGTAATCGAGACCGAGCAAGGCGGCCATGGCCCCGGCGCCCACCGGCACCGCCTTTTGCATTGCGAGGCCACGGGTGCGCAGCAGCCGGGCGGTATCGCTGATGCTGAGGCTGCCGGCCGCGGCGAGCGCGGAATATTCGCCGAGCGAGTGTCCGGCAACAAAGGCGGCATGGGCCGCGACCGAAAAGCCCGCTTCGGTCTCCAGAACGCGCAAGGTGGCGAGCGAGACCGCCATCAATGCCGGCTGGGCGTTTTCGGTGAGTTGCAAGGTCTCTGCCGGGCCGTCCCAGATGATATTCGTCAGCCTTTCGCCCAGCGCCGCGTCGACCTCGTCAAACACCGCGCGGGCGGCTGGAAAGGCCTCCGCCAGCGCCTTGCCCATGCCGACCGCCTGGGAACCCTGTCCTGGAAAAGTGAATGCTGCCGTCATGAATGGCCCTGAACGTCCCAAAATCCCTGAAGTTGCGCCGAAAGACACTGCGGGACACGGTTATGTCAAGCCGCCGCCGGTTCCCGGCCGGGAGCGGCAGGCCGATTCGGTCGCTTTCCCTTGCCATCCCCTTGCCATGGCGCTCAAAATCCGTATAAACCGCGCCATCCGTGGATCCCGGCCGGGAGCTGAACGGACGGTCTCAGCAATTTCACCTTATCGGCGATGTTGATGTGGCAGGGCCAGTCGGTCCGTCGTCCCGTGCTTCCGCCTTCTGAGCATATCGAGTCCTTTCCGAAGGGTTCGAAGGGCTTGCCGCCGGGAACCGCGCCAACATTGGAAAGGACACCCATGCCTCTTTATGAGCATGTTTTTCTCGCGCGTCAGGATGCGAGCACCCAGCAGGTCGAAGAACTGACCACCCAGATGACCGGCATCGTCGAGCAACTCGGCGGCAAGGTCGTGAAGATGGAAAACTGGGGCGTACGCTCCCTCACCTATCGGATGAACAAGAATCGCAAGGCGCATTTCGTGCTGCTGAACATCGACGGCCCTTCGGCCGCGGTCAGCGAGATCGAGCGGCAGGAACGGATCAGCGAAGACGTGATCCGCTATCTCACCGTTCGCGTCGAAGAACACGAGGAAGGCCCCTCGGCGATGATGCGCAAGGCTGATCGCGACCGTGACCGCGACGACCGCGGCGGCGGTGGTTTCCGCGGCGACCGCGACGGTGGTTTCCGTGGTGATCGCGATGGCGGTGGCTATCGCGGCGACCGTGGTCCACGCCGTCCCCGTGATGACGCTGAAGCAGCGGTTGAGGAGTAAGAATCATGGCCGAAGCTGGTGCACGCCGTCCGTTTTTTCGCCGCCGCAAGACCTGCCCGTTCACGGGTCCGAACGCGCCCAAGATCGACTACAAGGATTCCAAGCTGCTGATGCGTTACGTTTCCGAGCGCGGCAAGATCGTGCCGAGCCGCATCACCGCCGTCTCCGCCAAGAAGCAGCGTGAACTCGCGCGCGCGATCAAGCGCTCGCGTTTCCTTGGTCTGCTGCCCTACGTCATTCGCTAATGCGAACACCAGCCGGCGGCGATAACGCCGCCGGCTGGAAATACTCATAAGGTTTCCGGGTCGTCCGGTTGCCGATGGTTGGGGTTCCAGGGAGCCTCTAACCGCTCGAAAGGAGCGGGACAGCTGATGATCGCGATCGCTCTCATTGGAATAGCGGCCGGCTGCGCGTCGGCCCTGATGTTCGCCTCGATGATCTCGGGCGTACTGATCTCGCTATTGCTGATCTACCTGGCGCCGCTGCCGCTGATGGTGGCGGCACTGGGATGGGGGCCACTCAGTGCCACCATTGGCGGCATCACTGCAGCGACGGTTCTCGGCGCAATCTTCGGCCTTCCCTTTTGCATCGTCTTTGCCGTTACGGTCGCGTTGCCCGCCTGGTGGCTCGGGCATCTGGTTCTGCTGGGCCGCCCCATCGCCGGCGGTGTTTCGTCGGGCAACGGCGCGGAGCCGGTTGCGCCGATTCTGGAATGGTATCCGATCGGTCGCATTCTGCTCTGGCTATCGGGCTTTGCCGCGCTGAATACGATGGCGGGCCTGCTCGCGTTTGGCACCGACGTCGCCGCCGTCAGCGGCGCGCTGCGCGAGAGCTTGCTGCTGTTCCTCGGCCAGCGCGACACGGCAGCGCCCCCCGAGATCGATCAATTGGTCAATATGCTGGTGACGATCGCGCCATCGCTGGGGGCAATCAGCGTCATGATGATGCTGACGTTCAACCTCTGGCTGGCTGCAAAAATCACGGCGACATCGGGACGATTGCACCGCCCGTGGCCCGACCTGAAGAGTGCCGCACTGCCACCGCTGACTCTCCCGACGTTGTGTGCTGCCATCGCCTTCTGTTTCGCCGGCGGATTACTGGCAATCCTGGCGCAGATCATCACCGCGGTCCTGATGATGGCTTACGCGCTCACCGGTTTCGCGGTGTTGCATACGTTGACGCTGGCATTGAAAAGCCGCGCGCTCTGGCTCGGCTGCACCTATGCCATCGTCGTGTTGTTCGTCTGGCCCGTTGTGGCAATGGTGGTTCTCGGAATCGCCGACGCCATTTTCGGGTTTCGTCAGCGCTATTTACAGGGGAGGCCGCCGCCCCTCCCCACCTCCTGAACTCCCTTTCATCTCAACCCAAAATCCACATCACTTCAAAGGAGACCGAATATGGAAGTCATTTTGCTGGAACGTGTCGCCAAGCTTGGCCAGATGGGTGAAGTCGTCCGCGTCAAGGACGGATTCGCCCGCAATTTTCTGCTCAAGCGCGGCAAGGCCTTGCGCGCCACCACCGACAACCGCGCCAAGTTCGATGGCATGAAGGCCGAGCTTGAAGCCCGCAACCTGCAGGCCAAGGGCGAGGCCACCAAGGTCGCCGAGAAAATCGACGGACGCAACGTCGTGGTGCTGCGCCAGGCGTCCGAAACCGGCCAGTTGTTCGGGTCGGTGACTGTCCGCGACATCATCGCGTCGTTTGAGAGCGACGGCGTCACCATTGGCCGCAGCCAGGTCATGCTGGACGCGCCGATCAAGACCATCGGCAAGCACAAGATCGGCGTCGCCGTGCATCCGGAAGTCGAAGTCGGTGTGACCGTCACCGTCGCGCGAAGTGCCGATGAGGCCGAACGGATCAACCGCGGCGAGGACATCTCCACCCGTCAGGAAGATCAGGATGCGGCCGCCGAAGCGCTTGCCGCCGCGGGTGAGTTCTTCGATCCGGAAGCGCGCCGCGACGACGTCGAACCGCAGGAAGAAGCGGCTTCCGAAAAGTAACGCCGCTTCCTTACCGCGAGTTGCAAACACCCAAGCCCGGCCCGATCAGGCCGGGCTTGCTATCGACGTGCTGGCCTGGATCGGCCCTTGCAAAAAGCTATTGGGAGATCGGCGGCGCGGGCGGTCCCGCGCTACCCGCGGGGGGTGGCGGCGGAGCGGAAGCCGTCACGGCGGGCGCCGGCGGCTCAGACGTTGCGGGTGCCGACGCCCGCGCGGCCGGCGGCGGCTCAGGCGTTGCATTAGAACCGGCGGCAGACGTCGCCGGCGGCGCCGGTGTGACCGGCGGTACCGGATCGGCCCGCAATACGGGTGCCCCGCCACCGCTGTCCTTCGGTGTCTCGGTCTTGGCGGCCTCGGACTTGCCCTCGCCTGGCGGCTTGGTTCCCTCAGGCTTGCCGCTTTCTTCCCTGGCGGTGTCGCTCCTGGGTTTGTCGTCTTTGCCGGGTTCGGCCTTTGCCGCGTCGTCCTTGCCAACGTCAACCTTGGCCGCATCAGGCTTGGCGGCGTCGGCTTTGGGCGCTTCTTCGCCGCCCGGCTTGCCGCGCTTGCTCAGCCTCTGTTTGGCCGTCAATTTGCGGTCGTCGCCCGCCTGAACCGGGGCTTGTCCATCGACGGCAGGCTTGGTCTCGTCGGGTCCCTCTCCCGGCCGGGCCAGCCGCTTGCGGCCCTGACGTCCGGACTCGCCCTGCTGCGACACACCATCCGAGTCGGGCCTAACCGCCTCCTGCGAGCCGGGACGCATTCTGCGGCCCTGCCGATCGGGCTGTTCGGATCCAGCGCCAGGCTTGGCGTCCAGTTTGGCATCGGTGCCCGGTTTGGACGGGCGAGTATCGGTCGCGCCGTTGGAGACCAGGAAGGCGCTGAGCAGCGAGGCCATGTCGCTGCTGGTCGTGTAATGCTCACGCAGGAAGCCCGGCAGGGATCCGGGCGACACGGTTTTCAGCAGACCCCGCGGGCTCTTGTGGCAGGCGTTGCAGGTACCGGCAAAAATCTGGGAGGGGCTTTTGCCGGCCTCCAGATTCTGCGCCTGCGCCCGCACCGGGTCCGCTACGAAACCGCCTATCAGAAGCGTCACCGTCGCTAAACTGAGCGCTCGGCTCAACATTCCCTAATTCTCCAGATGTGGAAATCGCTTCCAGTGTCTTAATCCGACCCGGACGGCAGCGGTCACCTTTTAGCCGATTATCCCGCGAATGGAAGCGCACAGATAAAAGAACTGCGTGAACGCCACATTTCGGAATATCCGCTTTGTCTACAACGCAGTAGCGCACAAGGGCCATCATCATTATGATCTGACCGTGGCGCCTTGGAACCAATCGGTCCCAATGGGCGTCAGGTGTGACGGCCAGTACGTACACCTTTGCGGGATCGCTCCTTTGGTGGTTTCGATGGACCGTTTGTTGCGTTATTTCCTGAACCAGTTCATTCGCCGCGGCGCAATGACGTTCACGACCGCGAGTGGGGCAAAATTCAGCTGCGGGGACGGAACCGGCGAGCCGGTTTCCGTTCGGTTCATGACCACCGACGCCGAACGCCGGATTCTCCTCGACCCTGAGCTTGGGCTTGGCGAAATTTACATGGACGGCACGTTTGTCGTCGAGAACGGCTCGATCGCGGACGTGCTGGCGATCCTGCTGGATCAACCGGAGATGTTACCGCGCTGGGCCAAGCTGCAATGGTGGCTGCGCTATCTGGTCCGGCATGCCCAGCAGTTCAATCCGCGCGGCCGATCGAAAGACAATGTCGCGCACCACTATGATCTCGACGGGCGGCTTTATTCGCTCTTCCTCGATGCCGACAAACAATACAGCTGCGGCTATTTTGAAACGCCGGAGGCGACGCTCGACGACGCCCAGCTCGCCAAGAAGCGTCACCTCGCCGCCAAACTGTCGATCCGGCGCGGCGACCGTGTGCTTGATATCGGCTCCGGTTGGGGCGGCCTTGGTCTCTATCTGGCCGAAATGACCGGCGCCAACGTCACCGGCATCACGCTGTCGACAGAACAGTTACAGACGTCGAATGCCCGCGCCGCCGAAAAGAACCTGACGCAGTCGGCGAAGTTTTTCCTCGAGGACTATCGCGACATTCCGGGCCCGTTCGATCGCATCGTGTCGGTCGGCATGTTCGAGCATGTCGGCGTCGACTTCTACGACACCTATTTCAAGCGCTGCGCCGAGCTTCTCACCGATGACGGCGTCATGATGTTGCATTCGATCGGCCGCTCGCACGGCCCCGATGTCACCAATCCCTGGATCGCGAAGTACATTTTCCCCGGCGGCTATATCCCGGCACTTTCCGAAGTCATCCCTGCCATCGAACGCGCCGGACTTCTGGTGTGCGACATCGAAATCCTGCGGCTGCACTATGCGGACACGCTGAAAGCCTGGCGCGAGCGCTTCATGGCGCGGCGGGAGGAAGCCGTGCAGCTGTACGACGAGCGCTTCGCGCTGATGTGGGAATTTTACTTCGCCTGCTCCGAGATGTCGTTCCGCAAGCAGAACCTGATGAATTTCCAGATCCAGCTCGCCAAACGCCAGGGCGTGGTGCCGATGACGCGCGATTACATGACGCGCGAGGAAGCAAGACTGCGCGGGATCGAGCGCGGCAGCCGGCCGCGGCTGCAGATCGCCGGCGAATAGGCCAGCGGAAGCGACCTAAGTACTGGCTCGCTAAGTTCTGGCGTCGCGGCCCGACTAATTTCGCAGGCCGAAAGGAGAGCGTGGCAGGTACGTCGATGCCGGCCGCGCCAAGTGCGCGCGCGCCGCAGCCAGCAACAACTGATCGCAGGGAACCCCGCGCAATTCCGGACGAGAAAACTTATCCATGGCGTCAACCAGCATCGATAGCCACAAATTCTGGCCGCTTCCCGATCGCCAATTCTTGGACTGACAAGTTTTTGATTGCCGGCTTTTCAATTGCCAGCCTTTCAATTGCCAAGTCCTCGATTGCCTTCTCTGAAATTGCTGGCCCATCGCCGGTGTCCTCGCCAAACCAACCCTTGTCAACGCCGACATCACCAACCCGTTCCTGACAATCCTGCCGCAAAGAAAATCACCCGGATGTGACCTGCTTCACAGAGCACCCGACCGGCTTGCCCTAAATCTCCGAAATGGCCCAGAAAACCTTACGACCATTGCTCGATCCGAAAGCGGATGTCAGCACCGACTACGCCTTGATCGCCACCGGCGTCGGCGCGGCCCTGATCGCGCTGATCTATCTGATCCTGATCTGATCGGCGCCAAACCCGCGGCCCGGGACGTTCTTCCCTGAAGTGAGTATGCCCGCGCGCCGATAAGGTTCAGCCCGCGCCCGCATTTTCCCGTGGTCGATTGGCAGGCGGGCGAAGTATGCCGGCCTCTCCCGGAAACTCGTCAAGCATTGCGCATCCTGTGGCTGGGAATCATCCACATTTTAATGAACGGTGCATAAGCAGCGAGCTTTCGCTTTCGCTTTCCGTAGGACAGGCGCTTTATCGCCGCCCCGCATCCGACAAAGTTCCGAGAACACTCGATCACCATGGCCCTCGTTGATTCGAACGTACTGAAGCTTGCCCCCGACCCGGGAACTCCGGCCTATCGGAGCGCACCGCACAATATCGAGGCGGAACAGAGCCTGCTGGGCGCGATCCTGGTCAACAACGACGCGTTCTATCGGGTGTCGGATTTTCTGGAACCCAAGCATTTCTTCGAACCGATCCATCAGACCATCTATGAGACCGGTGGCAGCCTGATCCGGATGGGCAAGGTTGCCACGCCCGTCACGCTGAAAACCTTCGTCCCGGCCGAAACCGACATCGGCGGCATGACGGTCGGCCAATACCTCGCCCGCCTGGCCGCGGAAGCGACCACCATCATCAATGCGCAGGACTATGGACGCACCGTCTACGAACTGGCGCTGCGCCGCGATCTGATCCGGATCGGCGAGGACATGGTCAATGTCGCCTTCGATGCGCCGGTCGACTTTGCGCCGCGCGCGCAGATCGAGGATGCCGAGCGCAGGCTGTACGAACTGGCGGAATCCGGCCGCTATGATGGCGGCTTCCAGCGTTTCGGCCAGGCCCTCACCATCGCCGTCGACATGGCGGCGAAAGCCTTCCAGCGCGACGGCAAATTGTCGGGCATTGCCACGGGCCTGCGCGATCTCGACATCAAGATGGGCGGCCTGCAGCCCTCCGATCTGATCATCGTCGCCGGGCGTCCCGGCATGGGCAAGACCGCGCTCGCCACCAACATCGCCTACAATGTGGCGAAGGCGCATCGCGCGGAAGTTCAGGTCGACGGCACGATGAAGTCCATCAACGGCGGCATTGTCGGCTTCTTCTCCTGCGAAATGTCGGCCGAACAGCTCGCGACCCGTATTCTGGCCGAGCAGACCAGCATCGCGTCGAGCACCATCCGCCGCGGCGGCATCAGCGAAACCGACTTCGAAAAAATTCGCGACTACTCGATCGAATTGCAATCGCTGCCGCTCTATGTCGACGAAACCGGCGGTCTTTCGATCTCGCAGCTCACCGCGCGCGCCCGCCGGTTGAAGCGGCAGAAAGGCCTCGATCTGATCGTGGTCGATTACATCCAGCTGTTGCAAGGGTCTGGCAAACGTTCCGACAACCGCGTGCAGGAGGTGACCGAGATCACCACCAGCCTGAAGGCGCTGGCCAAGGAATTGAACGTACCCATCATCGCGCTGTCGCAGCTGTCGCGCCAGGTCGAGAGCCGCGACGACAAGCGTCCGCAACTGTCCGACCTGCGTGAGTCCGGCTCGATCGAGCAGGACGCCGACGTTGTGATCTTCGTGTTCCGCGAGGAATACTATCTCGCCAACAAGGAGCCGCGGGTCGGTACGCCGGAATATGAAAAATGGCAGCTCGACATGTCGCTGGTGCACGGCAAGGCCGAAGTCATCATCGGCAAGCAGCGCCACGGTCCGACCGGCACGGTCGAACTGCAGTTCGAGGGCCAGTTTACACGGTTCAGCGATCTCACCGCCGACAGCCATTTGCCGGAACGGACGTACTGACGCGGCCTTGGATGGTTGAACCGCTGCGGCGGCGCGCGTAAAGTACGGCATGAACATCGTCCCCGATCCGAAATCGATCCCGGCCGGCTCCCTGCTCTCCCCTGAAGCCAATCAGGCGGCGGCGCTGGCCGCTGCTACCGGCGTACTCACCGTCGATCTCGACGCCATCGTCGCCAACTGGCGCAAGCTCGAGAAGACCGCCGTGCCGGCCGAATGCGCCGGCGTGATCAAGGCGGACGCCTATGGCTGCGGCGTCGACCCGGTCGCCCGCGCGCTGGCCGCCGCCGGCTGCAAGACCTTCTTCGTCGCCACGCTGGATGAAGCACGCACCGTACGTGCCGCGCTGCCTTCGGCCACGATCTACGTGCTCGACGGGTTTTTCCAGAATTGCGGCGACGCCTGCGCCAAGATCGATGCCAAACCCGTGATCGGCGACCTCAACGAGCTTGCCGAGTGGGATGTATTTTGCCGGCGCTCCGGCTGGGCCGGCGGTGCCGCCATTCATATCGACACCGGCATGAACCGGCTCGGCCTGACGCTTACGGAAGCGCAGGGCATCGTGCCCCGGATCAATGCAGGCGATCACGGCATCACGCTGGTGATGAGCCATCTCGCCTGCGCCGAAAATCTCAATCACCCGCTCAATGCCAAGCAGGTCGCGAGCTTCCGCGAGATCGCCAGCCTGTTTTCCGGCGTTCCGGCATCGCTGTCGAATTCGTCCGGCGTTTTCCTCGGGTCCCAGTTCCAGTTCGATCTGGTGCGGCCGGGTGCAGCGCTCTACGGCGTCAATCCGACGCCGGAAGCCGACAATCCGATGCAACCGGTTGTCGAACTGAAAGCCCGCATCGCACAGATCCGCAACGTCGAGCGGGGCGAAACCGTGGGGTATGGTGGCACCTGGACGACGCGACGGCCGACCAGGCTGGCGATCGTTTCGGCCGGCTATGCCGACGGCTATTTCCGCGCCGGTGGCAGCAATGACGGCACCCGCGGCGCCGAGGTGGTGGTCGCCGGCAAGCGATGCCCGGTCGTGGGCCGCATCTCGATGGACCTGTTGGCGGTCGATGTCACCGATCTCGACAAGAACGCGGTGCGTCGCGGTCACATGGTGACGCTGATCGGCGAAGGCATCACCGTCGACGAGCTCGCGCATCATTTCGGCACGATCGGCTATGAAGTGCTGACCAACCTCGGGCGTCGCTACGCCCGCGTTTACAAGGGCGGCCCCGGTTCGAGCGAACCCACCGCCGCTTCACCATAGATTCTTGCCGTCGATCACCTCGATCGTCACGGCATCGAGATCGAAATCGTCCAGCAGCCTGGAATTGACACCAACCCGCGGATTGTCGAAGTCCGGCTTGCCGCTCGACCAGTCCGGCGATTCGGAATAGGTGCCGCAGCCGCAATTCGCGCAGAAATGATGTTTGACGGTGCGGCTGCCCCACCGATAGGTCGCGACGTTTTCAATCGGCGTGGTCAGACGAAATTGCGCCGGCGTGTAATAGGCCCACAGCGCGCCGCGCTTCGCGCAAAGCGAGCAGGTACAGCGGGTGACGCTCACCGGAATCTCGCTCACCTCGAATTGTGTAGCGCTGCAATGGCAGCTTCCCTTGATGGTCATGATCTCTCCAGCCGGCTCCGAGCGCGGGGGCAGCGCGACGGAGCGAGACTAAGCGACCCCTGCTGCCACCCCTGTGTCAGCAGCCATCGCGTGCCGATCAGCCGGGCCGCGAACCCCTGGCTCCTTCTTCTGCGTATTGAGGGCGGCGCGATCTGTAGCCTGGACATAGAACCCCTTGGAACCTGCTGATACATTTGATCTGAAATGACCGATCCGCCGATGAAAATTGCCACCTTCAATATCAACAATATCAACCGGCGCCTGCCGAACCTGCTGCGATGGCTGCAGCAGGCGAAACCCGACATCGTCTGCCTGCAGGAGCTCAAATCGACCGACAAGGATTTTCCAATTCAAGCCATCGGCAAGGCCGGTTACGGCGCGGTCTGGCGTGGACAAAAGACCTGGAACGGCGTGGCCATCCTGGCGCGGAACGCCGACCCGGTGTTGACCAGGACCAGGCTTCCCGGCGACCCCAGCGACGACGAGGCGCGCTATATCGAAGCCGCCGTCAAGGGCATCCTAGTGACCAGCCTCTATCTGCCGAACGGCAATCCGCAGCCCGGACCGAAATTCGATTACAAGCTCGCATGGTTCAAGCGGCTCAAATCACACGCCGCGAAATTGCTGAAGCAGGACATTCCCGTGGTGCTGGCGGGCGATTACAACGTGGCGCCGACCGAACTGGATATTTATCCAACGAGGTCATGGGACAGGGATGCATTGATCCAGCCGAAAAGCCGCGCGGCGTTCAAATCGCTGGTGGCGCAAGGCTGGTGCGACGCGGTCCGCAGCGCCCATCCCACCAAACCGATGTTCACGTTCTGGGATTACAAGCGTAACCGCTGGCCGCGCGACGCCGGCCTGCGGCTCGATCATCTGCTGCTCAGTCCGGGACTTGCACCACGGCTGACCAAGGCAGGTGTCGATCGTAGGATCCGCGGCGAAGAAGGCGCCAGCGATCACGCGCCGGCCTGGATCATGCTTAAGTAGCCCGTATTGCGCGCCTGATCAGATCGACGAAAGACGCCTGGCGTTGGCCGCGACATGCTCCCGGTAGCGGCCGACGATATCGGCAGCAGAGGCGCCCGCCATCAGGCTTGCGCCGGCCTCAAACATCGCGTCGACTTTTTCGCTGACCATCAGTTGCGCTTCGCGTTCGGCATCCTCGCCGGCGGCGGCGAATTTCGTCAGACGAAGACGGATCACTTCACAGGCTTCGAACGCCAGCATGGCGCCTGCGAGCCACGGAAAGCCGGCATCAGACGGCCCGAAGAAATTGCGCGTTAGCATGGTACAACTCGTTGTCTGCGGGCTGGGGGGCGCCGATTTCGTCGCCTTTTTCCAATCCTCGAATTCAACGAGAATGAGCTTTAAATTTTAAGGACAGGCCCGCTAGTCCGCGGGCATTTTCGGTTTTGCGGTGACGGGGTGTTAACCAACAGGGCTACACCAAGCATGACGCCGCTAATGCGCGCCGAAATTCTACTTGCCTGTTGCCAGACGCCGCGTGCCGGACGCGGTCAGCCCGAGCTCTCCGAGCCGTCGCACCGCGTAGCCCAGCGCGACCAGGCGCTCCCAGTGCAATTGAGGGATTTCCCGCTGCGCGGCGCCCTGGCTGACCTCCAGCAATGAATCGAATTCGTCCGAACTCAGGGCGGGATGATCCGTCATCATGCGACCTCGTCGGTCCACACCTTGAAGCTGACCAGCGTATTCGGACCGAAAGTCTGGGTGATCGGGACATCGGAGGCGTCGCGTCCCTGCGCGATCAGCACACGACCGATCCGCGGCACGTTGTTGCGCGGATCGAAAGTGTGCCAGCGTCCGCCAAGATAGGCCTCGAACCAGCCGGCAAAGTCGCCCGGCCCGTAAGGCGGCAATGTCCCCATGTCGCCGAGGTACCCGGTGCAATAGCGCGCCGGAATGTTCATGCAGCGGCAGAATGCAATGGCGAGATGGGCATAGTCGCGACACACGCCCTTGCCTTCACCATAGACCTCCCACGCCGTTTTGGTCGCGCGGGCGTGTTCGTAGCCGAAGGCAATATGATGATGAACGAAGTCGCAGATGGCCTGGACCCGCGCCCAGCCCGGCATCGTGTTCTCGAACAGGCGCCAAGCGATGTCCGACAAGCGGTCGGTTTCGCAGTAGCGGCTGCCCAACAAGTACATCAGCGTGTCGGCCGGCAGGTCTTCGATCGCATGTTGAGCGGCCCCCGCAAACACCGGATCCGGCTGGCCGCTGTCGCGAACCACGCCGTCGGCCGCAAGTTGGAATTGACCGGCCGGCGCGACGATGCGGCTGCACCAGTTGCCGAACAGGTCGCGGTAGGGCGTGATCAGCACGGAAGGGCTTGTGGTCAGATAGTCAGGGACGATGATGTCGGAGGCGCGCGTGAAGTGCGTACCCAGCACCATGATCATCGGCGTCGGTTGCGGAAATTCGTAATGCATTTCGAATCCGACACGAATCTTCATTCGAAATACCTTCCTGACATCCCCTTGCAGATGGCTACTGGGCCATCGAATACAAGTCGCCAGCAGACCTATTTGGCCAATTGCCCGGATTCGGCGAGAAAGCGGTGGCTTATGATGCTCAATGCGCGCACCCTGCGCAGATGCACGAACATGCCCATGATGCGAAGCGCGCCAACGCCGTTCTCTCGATATGACCGTGCGCTCGCGACACGAAACCGTCCATTTCAAGCATCCATTCCGGATCAAGGGCGTCGATCGCCTGTTGCCGCCCGGCGCCTACGAGGTCGTCACCGACGAGGAGATGATCGAAGGCCTTTCGTTCGCCTCGTTTCGCCGCGTCGCCACCATGATCATGGTGCCGGCGGCGGCGCCACGCAGCTCGACCATGGAGATGATTTCCATCGGCTCGGTCGATCTGGCGGATGCCCAGCGCATCGATGCCTGCGCCCCATAGCAGTGACGAACCGCTCGACCTCGACAGGGATCTCTCTCCAGCGAGAGCTGACGCGGCCAGCCTCCATTGCATCCCGCGTCGAGACGATCGCGATAGTGTCCGAAGCCTTAGCCGAATAAATATTTCTTTAGTTGGGTTTGCACGGGGCCGGCGTAGAGTTCGTCGTGGGGCTCGCACTTAGCTTTTCGTATTGCGAAAAGGAGAATCCCATGACGAAGTTCATACTTTTTGGCGCTGCCGTCGTCCTTTCTTCCGCGCTGGCGGGGCCTGCAATGGCGCAACATGTCATCGCCCATCCCGACAGCTACGCCCAGCTCGCCCAGAGCGAGACGTGCCTGAACCGGGAGGCCGGAAATCCCTATAGCAAGGATGAGGATTACATGGCCTGGAGCGCCTGGCGCGATCGAGGCGGATGGGACGACCGTAACGACTGGCGTTGCATGCAAAACAACCGGTTGCGCCACCACCAAGCGGGCTTCTAGTTCCGCCGCAGCCGACGATGTTAGCTACACAGGTCGGTAGAGCATCACACTGAGTCAAAAAAGGCGGCCGCAAGGCCGCCTTTTTTGAGATGCGTTTCACGCGCATGCGTCCTCCGCCTGAAGCTTACTCAGGGCGCAGCGCCGAGCGCCGTGTTCGGCGTCGGCCGCATTCCAGTTCGAGAAACCGTGCGAGCAATCGCTGGCTACGAGCCGGAACAGGCGATCGCCTCATCAGGTGGCCCACTTCAACAGCGATCGCGCTCCAGTATAAAAATCCGCTTCGCTGCGAGGTCCGTCTTCACCTCATCATCCCTCACCGCATTCGTTGCCCTTGCGAGCAGGCCACTGCGCGAGCGCCGGCGTTGCACGCCTGGCGGGAGGCAAACGGTCAGAACAGGCCGGTTAAGGTTGCGTGGCGGCGTCGCCAACCAGAACACAAACGGAGCGCCCTTGACACTCTGAAAGTGGACGTTCAATTGTCGAAGTCGTCAGATCAAGCGAGAATAAGTTCCGGTTGGCTCGGTGCCCGCGCCCGCCTGGAGCGATGGCCGGCAAGGTCCGGCGGCAAAGAGCACTGCTGGGCGGCGAAATAACCCTGAAATAACCCTTTGGGAAAAGAACAATGAATCTGAAACAGATCGCAACCGTGTTGCTTGGAGTGAGCTCTCTGCTGCAAGCAAGCGCCGTCCTGGCGGCAAGCGTCGATGTCTCGGCGCACGACATCGGCGGCCAGGTGATCGGCGACAAGGGACCCGAAGCGGGCGTCTGGGTGATCGCGGAGACGAAAGACCTTCCGACCAAATATGCCAAAATTGTCGTGACCGACGATCAGGGGCGCTTTGTCATCCCGGATCTTCCGGATGCCAGCTACAAGGTCTGGGTTCGCGGCTACGGCCTGCAGGACACAGCGCAGCAGGACGCCCGCCCCGGCAAGCTGCTCGACTTCAAGGCCGGGCCTTCGCCTTCGGCGGCGGCGGCGGCACAGCTCTATCCGGCGATGTATTGGTACTCCCTGCTCGAGATTCCGGGACCGCAAGAGTTTCCCGGGACTGGCGACAAGGGCAACAAGATCATGGAGACCATGAAGTCCCAGGCCCAGTGGGTGGATACGGTCAAGAACATGTGCCAGTCGTGCCATTCGATCGGCTCGCGCGGCATCCGCGAAATACCCAAGCAATTCATGGAAGGCGCCGACTCGCACACGGCATGGGCGCTTCGCACCCAGGCTGGTCAGGCCATGGAATACATGGCGATCGTGCTTGGCAGCATGGGGCCGGAAAAGGTCTACGATCTTTTTTCCAAATGGACCGACAAGATCGCGGCCGGCGAACTGCCGTTCGATAAGCCCGAGCGGCCCAAGGGCATTGAACGCAACGTCGTCTACACCATGTGGGACTGGGCATCGCCCACGCATTACCAGCACGATGCGATCTCGACCGACAAACGCAATCCGACGGTCAACGCCAACGGCCTGATCTACGGCTCGCCGGAAGAAAGCACCGATCTCATTCCGACCCTTGACCCCGTCAAGAATGTCGCCTCCACCATCAAGGAACCTTACCTCGATCCGAAAACCCCGTCGTCGGAGGACGCCCCGCGCGGGCCGTCGGCCTATTGGGGGGACGAGGCCATTTGGGATGGTCACACCAGCATCCATAACGTCATGATGGACGGGGCCGGCAAGCTCTGGTTCACCGCGCGGCTGCGGCCGCCGGAAAATCCGGATTATTGCAAGCAGGGGTCAAGTCTTCCGTCGGCGAAGGTCTCGCCGCAGGCGACGTCGCTGCGCCAGCTGTCGCGCTTCGATCCCGCGACCGGCAAATGGGACCTGATCAATACCTGCTTCACATCCCATCACCTTTATTTCGCGCACGATGCCAACGAGACGCTGTGGATGAGCGCAGGCGGCCCGGGACTAGGTGGCGGCATCGTCGGTTGGCTCAACACCAAACAATTCCGCGAGACCGGGGACGGTGTTGCCGCGCAGGGCTGGACTCCGCTGGTCATCGACACCAATGGCAATGGCAAGCGCGACGAGTTCGTGGGCGCCAAGGACCCAGTGGATCCGACCAAGGACAAGCGGATCATGGCGTCGTTCTACGGCATCATGCCGAGCCCGGTGGACGACTCGATCTGGGGACAGGCGATGGACCGCGGCTTCTCGCGCGTCGATCAGCCCGGCTACATCGTCCGGGTGATGCCGGGGCCTGATCCGACCAATACCGCCCTGGTCGAAGCCTACCAGCCGCCGGAGGGGACATTCGGCCCGCGCGGTATCGATATTGGATTGGACGGCGTGGTCTGGACCGTTCTCTCGAGCGGTCACCTCGCGAGCTTCGATCGCACGCTGTGCAAGGGACCGCTCAACGGCCCGACCACGGCGGATGGCAAGCAGTGCCCGGAGGGATGGAAGCTCTATCGGCTGCCCGGCCCGCAGTTCAGGGGATTGGACCCCAAGGGCAGCGCCAACCATGCTTATTACGTCTGGGTCGATCGCTACAACGTTCTCGGCCTCGGCGCCAATGTGCCGATCGCCTGCACCAACGGCGCCGAGTCGTTGATGGCGCTGGTGAAGGGCGAATTCGTCAATCTGCGAATGCCCTATCCGCAGGGCTTCTTCACCAAGAATGTTGACGGCCGGATCGACGACCCGTCGGCCGGCTGGAAGGGTCGCGGCATCTGGACCACCTCGGGCACCCGCGCGAACTTCCACAGCGAAGGCGGTATCGAGGCCTATCCAAAAGTCTTCAAGGTCCAGATGCGGCCCGACCCGCTGGCGCACTGACGCTCGCGGCTTCGTTGCCGTCCAGCTCCGCACGTTAGCCTCGTGCGGAGCGAAGGCCCGCGCCGGCATACGTCCCGTTGCTTTGTTGACTGCATTTCGGGCCTTCCCCATAAGCAACCCCGGCCCGGATTCGCAGGAGACCTGATCCCTTGAATTTCCTCTTCGTGCTCGCGGTCGGGCTGGTCGCCGGCACCATCAGCGGCATTGTCGGCACCGGCTCGTCGATCATGCTGATGCCGGTGCTTGTCTATCAATACGGACCGAAGCAGGCCGTGCCGATCATGGCGATCGCCGCGGTGATGGCCAACCTGTCGCGTATCCTGGCCTGGTGGCGCGATGTCGACTGGCGCGCCTGTGCCGCCTATTCGATCCCCGGAATTCCCGCCGCGGCGCTGGGCGCACGCACGCTGCTGGCGCTGCCGTCGCACGCGGTGGATATTTCGATCGGCCTGTTTCTGATCGCGATGGTGCCGGCGCGGCACTGGCTCGCCCGGCATGATCTTAAATTCTCGCTCTGGCATCTGGCGATCGGCGGCGCCGTGATCGGCTACATCACCGGCATCGTGGTTTCCACCGGGCCGCTCAGCGTGCCGTTGTTTCTGTTTTACGGCCTCACCAAGGGCGCGTTTCTCGCCACCGAAGCGGCCAGCTCGCTCGGGCTCTATTTGAGCAAATCGGTGGTGTTTCAGCGCTTCGGCGCGCTGACACCGGATGTGGCGCTGCAGGGCGTGATCGCCGGCTCCTCGCTGATGTTCGGCGCCTTCATCGCCAAGCGGTTCGTGCTTCGGATGGCACCGGACGTGTTTCGGCTGGCGATGGACGGGATCATGCTCGCGGCGGGGCTTTCCATGCTATGGAATGCGACGCAATCACCTTGAAGCGCGACTCACTCCCCGATGGCCAAAAACACCCTCTCCTTTGTCTGCCAGAACTGCGGCGCGGCCTATAACCGCTG
>NZ_JBEKCZ010000053.1:0-27906 GCF_050014615.1 Bradyrhizobium sp.
TCAGCTTCGAGCACGACCGGTTTGACGCCACCGTCAACCGGGAACTGACGGCGCGGGGACGCAGCCTGCGTTATCTGGAAAAGCTGCGGCTCATCCATGCCGCCGTGACCGTCGCGCTGACGATCGCGCTATTGGCATGGGCGATCATGCTTTGGCAGCGCGGCGGCGCCACCACTGGCGACGTCGTGCTGGTCTGCACGCTCGGGCTTTCGATTCTGAATGCGACGCGTGATCTCGCGGTGGCGCTGGTCGATGTCACACAGCATGTTGCGCGGTTGACCGAAGCGATTGCCACCTTGCTGCTTCCACACGAATTGCGCGACCATCCGGAGGCCGAGCCGCTGATCAAGAGCGGGGCTGCGATCACTTTCAACAACGTTTCGTTTCGCTATCCCGGTGGTCTGGGAGTATTCGACAAATTCAGCCTTCGTATCCAGCCGGGACAACGGGTGGGTCTGGTCGGTCAGTCCGGCGGCGGAAAATCAAGCCTGTTCGTTCTGCTGCAGCGCTTCTACGACGTCCAGCACGGTAGCATCACCATCGACGGCCAGGATATTTCGCGCGTCACCCAGCAGAGCCTGCGCGAGGCGATATCGGTGGTGCCGCAGGATATTTCGCTGTTCCATCGCTCGATCATGGAAAACATCCGGTACGGACGGCCGAGCGCGACCGATGACGAGGTGCTTCGTGCGGCGATCGCCGCGCGCTGCGACTTCGTCGAGACCTTGCCCGAGGGGCTTGCGACCATGGTCGGGGATCGCGGCGTCAAGTTTTCGGGCGGCCAGCGGCAGCGCATTGCCATCGCGCGAGCGTTCCTCAAGGACGCGCCGATTCTGCTCTTGGATGAAGCGACCGCCGCGCTCGACAGCGAATCCGAGGAAGCGATCCGCGAAGCGCTGAGCCGCCTGATGCGCGGGCGCACGGTCATTGCGATCGCTCATCGTCTGGCGACATTGCGTAATTTCGACCGGGTGGTGATGCTAAGGGCCGGCAAGGTTATCGAAGACGGTCCGCCAGAACGCCTGATGCAGGGTCAAGGTCCTTACCGCGAACTGGTAACGCGAGAAATGAGTCGCCTTGCCAAGCACGCGGCCTGATATACCGCTGACGTGTCGAGTCCGAGTGCGTTCCATAGCGAAGCCAGGAAAGCCGCGCGAGGTCAGATGTCAGCCGAAGCCGTAACCCAGATCGTGACGACCCGGAACGTCGAACTGGTCGTGGAATCGCCGTTCTACATCCCGATGACCGGGCCCGCGGCGAGGCCGCGGCGTTCGCTCAAGCATGACGACACCTTCATCGTGCTCGATAGCCATGGCGACATCGGTGCTTCCGCTGGCGGGCCGGACGGCTTGTTCAACGCCGACACCCGCTACCTCGCCCGGCTCGAACTGGTTCTGGATGAGGTGCAGCCGCTGCTGCTCGGTTCGAATCTGCGTGATGACAATTCCGCCCTGACGATCGATCTCACAAATCCCGATGTCTACCGCAACGGCCGGATCGTGCTGCAGAAAGACATGCTGCATATCGTGCGCACGATCTTCCTGTGGCGCGGAACCGCCTATCAGCGCATAGGCGTTCAAAACCATGGCGATCGGCCGGCGAGTTTTGATCTGACATTGCTGTTCGACAATGATTTTGCCGATTTGTTCGAAGTGCGCGGCGAAAGACGTCCGCGCCGGGGCATTGGTGCCAGCAAACTGCTGGGCCCCGCGGATGTGCTGTTCGAATATAACGGACTCGATGGCAAATCGCGCGCTACAACGCTGCATTTCGATCCGCGGCCGACGCGGCTCGCCGTGAACGCCGCGACCTATCATCTCGATTTGCCGCCGCAACAGGTCAGCTCCCTGTTTGTTGCCGCGTCCTGCAACAAGCCGGCCGCACCCAAGGCGGTGCCGTTCTTTCGCGGTTTGCTGGCGCATCGCCGCGAGATGCGCCAGTCGAATACCGGTGCCACAAGCGTCGAGACCTCCAACAACATCTTCAACGAGGTACTGTGCCAGTCGATGGCCGACCTCAACATGCTGATGACGGATACGCCGCAGGGACGATATCCCTATGCCGGCATTCCCTGGTACTCAACGACATTCGGCCGCGACGGAATTATTACCGCGCTGCAAATGCTGTGGATCGATCCGCGCGTCGCGCGCGGCGTGCTGAAGCGGCTCGCCTTCTATCAGGCCAAAACGGTCGATCCGCTCGCCGATGCCGAGCCGGGGAAAATTCTGCATGAAATGCGCGGCGGCGAGATGGCGGCGCTGCGCGAAGTGCCGTTCGCGCAATATTACGGCAGCGTCGATGCCACGCCGCTGTTCGTGCTGCTGGCCGGTCTTTATGTCGAACGCACCGGTGACGATGAGACGCTCGCCGAGTTGTGGCCTTCGATCGAAGCCGCGTTACGCTGGATCGACGGGGCTGGCGATCCCGACCGGGACGGATTCGTCGAATATCAGCGCGCATCGGAGCAGGGCCTCGCCAATCAAGGCTGGAAGGATTCCTACGACGCGATCTTTCATGCCGATGGGCGGCTCGCCGAAGGTTACATCGCGCTGGCGGAAGTGCAGGGCTACGTGTTCGCCGGCAAGCAGCTGGCGGCACGTTGCGCGTTGCGCATGGGATTGACGGACAGGGCAGGTCAGCTTGAGACCGAGGCCAGGCTCCTTGCCGAGCGTTTTGAAGCCGCGTTCTGGTGCGACGAACTCGGCACCTACGCGCTTGCGCTCGACGGTGCCAAACAGCCGTGCAGGGTGCGCACATCCAATGCCGGGCAATTGCTGTTCACCGGCATCGTTCGCGCGGATCGCGCCCGCATGGTGGCCTCCGATCTGATGCGGCCGCATTTTTTTACCGGCTGGGGTATCCGCACCGTGGCGCGCGGCGAGGCGCGCTACAATCCGATGTCCTATCATGATGGCTCGATCTGGCCCCACGACAACGCGCTGATCGCGCTCGGATTCGCACGCTATGGTCTCAAGCATTCAGTCGAACATGTGTTCGAGGCTCTGTTCGATGCGGCAACCTATATGGATTTGCGTCGGCTTCCCGAGCTGTTCTGCGGCTTTCGGCGAGAGAAGGGGCGCGGACCGACGCTCTACCCGGTCGCCTGCGCGCCGCAGGCCTGGGCCAGCGCGACGCCGTTTACGTTGCTGGAGGCCGCGCTCGGCCTCGAATTCGATGCGGGGCGCGGCGAAATTCGTTTGCGCAATCCGCGCCTGCCGGCATTCCTTAATGAGGTGATCCTGCGCGGGTTGCAACTGGGTTGTTCCAGTGTCGATCTTCGTGTTCGCCGACACGGCGATGATGTGTCGCTCGAGGTGTTGCGAACGCGGGGCCAAATTCAGGTTTCCATCGTGCTGACGCACTAGAGCCGGTGCCCTGAGCCGGGCGCGCCGAATAACTTTGGCCAGGATTCGAACTTTGGTCATCGGCTAGGCTTGGTACGGGGGCCCGCAGCGCCGCGAGGTCGACAGATAGCTCATGAATCATCGCGGCGTAGACCTGCGCCTGCCCTTTCGGATCGTGGATTTTAGGAGACGACATGCGCGCCAGACCTTTGTTCGCGTTGATTGTGGTCAGCCTTGCAGCGTTGTCGGCTGCCGCATCCCAGGCGCAAAACGACGCAACTGCGCCGCAGCCGCCTCAATCGAAAAATGCGACTGCGCCGGCCGCGCCGGCGCCGCCGCCTTCGGTCACCATCATCGGCGCCAGGGACGCGCACGGTGTGCTCGGCCGCGACGTCCGCAGTCCGACCGACGAGGACATGGGACGGATCGTCGATGTGATCGTCGATCGGGCCGGCATGGTTCGCGCGGCGGTGATCGATTTCGGCGGCTTTCTCGGCGTCGGCAGCCGGAAGATCGTCGTCGACTGGAATGCGCTGCATTTCGGACGCATCGCCAACAAAAGCGACAGCATCACGCTCGAATTGACCAAGGAGCAGGTCACCGCGGCGCCCGAATATAAGGAGGATACCCCCATCGTGGTGCTTGGCGCTTCCGGCAGCCTGCAGCCCCTGCAATTCGACCACTAGAGCGTTTTCCAGCGAAGTGGACACCGGTTCGCGTGAAGAAAACGCGTCAAACTAAGAACTAGAGCTTCCGTTCCGATTCAATCGGAACGGAAAAGGCTCTAGAGAAGGCGGAGAAATATCCTGTTCGCGCGTTCACCCCGATACCCGGTTGATCGGACCGACGGTGACCGCAAAGGGCGGCCGGCCGTTGACGACGGCGTTTCTGCGTCGGTATCGGAAGGCGGAGCGCCGAAGGCGGCACCAGCGCCCTCGGGCCAGAGCCTGCGCGGCCTCGACTGGTTCATTTTCTTTCTGGCGGACGTGCAGACCGGATTCGGTCCATTCGTTGCGGTTTATTTGACGACGCAAAAATGGACGCAGGTGGAAATTGGCTTTGTGCTGTCGATCGGCGGCATCGTCGGGTTGATCGGACAGATGCCGGGCGGAGCCATCGTCGATGCGGCGAGGTCCGAGCGGCTGGTGGCCGGCCTTGCCATCGCGACGATCGGCGTCAGCGCGCTGGGATATGCGGCGTGGCCGATCCTTCCGGTGGTGATGATCGCGGCCACGCTGCATGCCGCTGCGAGCTGCGTGCTCGGTCCGGCAATTGCCGCGATCAGCCTCGGTCTGGTCGGGCCGCTTGCGATCGGTGAGCGGTTCGGGCGCAATGCCCGCTTTGCGTCGCTTGGAAATGGTGTCGCCGCCGCCGTGATGGGCACCTGCGGCTATTTGCTGTCGAGCCGTTCGGTATTTCTGGTCACATTCATCCTGGCAATTCCGGCCTTGCTGGCGCTGGCGCGGATCCGCGAGCGCGAAATCGACGCCGCGCAGGCCCACGGCACGGTAACGCGCGAGGTGCCCGACGCCAGCGCAACCAGCGTTTTGAATTTGATGCGTCAGCGTCCCCTGTTGATATTCGCCGCCAGCATATTGCTGCTGCAACTCGCCAACGGGGCGATGCTGCCGTTGATGGCGGGCGTCGTGACCACCCGCTCGAGCCACTGGGCGCCGGTATTGATTGCCGCCTGCATCATCGTGCCGCAGGCCATTGTGGCGCTGACGTCTCCGTCGGTCGGTCGGAAGGCGCAGCAATGGGGGCGACGGCCGCTGCTGCTGATGGGGTTCGCGGCGCTGGCGATCCGCGGCGTGCTGTTTGCGACCGTGAGCGATCCGTATCTGCTGGTCGCGGTGCAGGTGTTCGATGGTGTCACCGCGGCGGTGTTCAGCGTCATGATACCGTTGATTGTCGCCGATGTCGCGTTCGGAAGCGGCCACTTCAATCTTGCGCAGGGCATTGTCGGCACCGCCACCGGCATCGGCGCTTCGCTGAGCACCGTGCTCGCCGGCTATGTCAGCGACAAATTCGGCAGCAGCGTTGCTTTCTCCGGTTTGGCGGCCGTTGCGGCGACGGGCCTCGTCTTGATCTGGTTCGTGATGCCGGAGACGCGGCGGAGCGCGGGTTGATCGATCCAAAAAGCGCATCTACGGCGACAGGGCCTTGCGATAGAGTGCGCCGTAGCAGGCTGCCGAAATATCCCAGCTGAACGATCGCGCCATCGCGCTGCGGCGCATCGAGTCGAGGCGATCTTTCGCCACGAAAGTCGAAAACGCGCGCCGGATCCCTCCCAGAAACGACTCGGTCGAGGGTTGCGCGAACAGAAATCCGGTTTCGCCATCGGTGATGGTTTCCGCCAGACCACCGGTTTGATGGCCGATCGGCAGCGACCCGAATTTCTGCGCATACATCTGGCTCAGTCCGCAGGGCTCAAAGCGCGAAGGCATCAGGGTAAAATCGCTGCCGGCAAAGATCCGCCGGGCCTGGCCGTCATTGAAGCCGATGGCGACCCCGATCGCATCCGGCCTGCGGCGCCGCGCATCGATCAGGGCCTGCTCGATCGCGGGCTCGCCGCTGCCGGTGACGATAATCTGTCCACCGGCGTCGATGATCTCGTCCGCGGCCGACAGCACGAGGTCGATGCCCTTCTGGTGAACGAGACGGGCCACGAGGCCGAAGATCGGGCCGCGCGACACCGCCAGACCGAATTGCTGGCGGACGTAATCCGAGTTGGCGCGCTTGCCTTCCCAGTCGCCGGCACCGAACGGCTGCGCCAGCTGGGCGCAGACGCGCGGATCCCAGCTCTCGTCGATGCCGTTCAAGATCCCGGTCAGCTGCTCGGCATCGGAGCGGCGGCGAAGCAGGCCCTCGAGCCCGCAGCCGAGTTCGGACGTCGTGATCTCCCTGGCATAGGTCTCGCTGACCGTAGTCAGATGGGAGGCGTAGACGAGGCCGCCCTTGAGGAAGGATAATTTGTCGTAGAACTCAAGGCCGTCGATATGAAAGGAATCCGCTGGAGCGCCGATCCGGCGCAGCGACTCCTTCGGGAACAGGCCCTGATAGGCCAGGTTGTGGATGGTCAGGATGGTCGGGATCCTGGAGCCGTTCCAGGCGAGATAGGCCGGCACCAGCGCGGCCTGCCAATCATTGGCGTGAACCAGGTCGGCTGCCCAATTCTTGTCCAGAGTGCCTGCTGCCAGCTGGGCAGCGACCGAGGCCAATCGCCCGAAGCGCACATCATTGTCCGGCCAGTCCCGACCGATCGCATCGCCATAGGGGTTACCTGGGCGGTCGTAGAGTTGCGGGCAGAGCAGAACGTAGACAGGCAGGCCGTCTTTGGTCGATGCCAGTCCAAGCGAGCAGGCCGGCATTTCCGCCAAAGCCGCGCATTGTCCAACGATTTCAAGATGCGTGAATTGTTCGACGACTTCGCGATATCCCGGCAGCAGAACTCTGACGTCGCTCCAGCGACGAAGTGCCCGGGGCAGGGCTGCCGAAACGGCTGCGAGACCGCCCACCCGGACGAAGTCATCCATTTCCGTAGTAACGAACAATACCCTCAAAAAAAGCCCTCACACCGCGAGCTAACTGAGACTATGCAAGAATAGTTCCAGTTCCTCCTTGAATTAGCTAGGAGAACTGCCGGGATCATCTTCAGCGATTTCAGGCGTCGACACCCGGGAGGCTTTCCCGCCATGGCAGCCCCATCTAGGGTCACGCCAATGACCAAAGACATAGCCGAAGAAGAGACATGGCCAAAGATATGTGGGCCGAAGGGAGTTCTGCAATGACCATAGCGCGAAACGATGAGGGGATTGCGACAGGGAGCTTCCAGGGCCTTCGCGTACTCGATTTTTCGACCACGATTGCCGGCCCGCATTGCACGCGGATGCTGGCCGACATGGGAGCGGAGGTGATCAAGATCGAAGCGGCTGAAGGAGAGACGATGCGGACCCGTCCGCCGCTGCGCGGCCATTTCAGTACCGTGTTCGGTGGGCTCAATACCGGCAAGAAGAGCCTCGTTCTCGACCTGAAATCGCCCGATGCCGTCGATGCCGTCCGCCGCCTTGTCGCCGGCGCCGATATCGTCGTGGAAAATTTCCGCCCGGGGGTGATGCGGCGATTGAAGCTCGACTACGGCTCGCTGCAAGAGCTCAATCCGAAATTGATCTATTGCTCGATTTCCGGATACGGCCAGACCGGACCGTCGGCGGAATTGCCGGCCTACGCGCCGGTCATCCACGCCGCCTCGGGTTACGACATGGCCCATCTGTCGTACCAGCCCGGGCGAAACCGGCCGGACTATTGCGGCATCTATCACGCCGACGTCCTCACCGGCGTCTATGCCTTTGGCGCCATTGCGGCGGCGCTGTACCAGCGCCAGCGCAGTCACCAAGGTCAGCACATCGACGTCTCCATGCTTGAATCGATGCTCAGCCTGACGCTGAACGAAGTGCAATGGTCGCAATTCGAGGTGGCGCCGCCGAGTCGCCCGATGTTCGGCCCAATGGAGACCGCGGATGGCTATGTGATGGTGGCGATCGCCAGCGAGAAAACGTTCCAGGGGCTCGTCAGGGCCGCCGGCCATCCGGAATGGATCAGCGATCCGCGCTTTGCGAAATATGCCGAGCGTCGCCAGCACTGGAAGGACCTGATGGAGGGCGTCGAGATCTGGTCGCGTACCGTGACCACCGAGCAATGCCTCGCCGAATTGAATGCTCAGGGCGTTCCCAGTTCGGCCTATCGCACGGTGGCGCAAGCGCTGAGCGATCCGCAGATCGCCCATCGCGGCGCGCTGGTCGAGGTCGAAGACGGCGGCGGCCCATTCAAGGTCATGAATCTGCCGTTCCGCATGTCCGGAGCCCATGTCGCCGCGGGAAGGCGCACGGCGACCCTGGGTGAACACACCCTCGCGCTCCTCAAAGAGAGCGGCCTGTCCGAAGACGCCATCGCGGCCTTTGCCGGCAAATCGAGGGTGGCGGAACCGCGCTGACGGCGGGCGCGCCGCAACGACGGCGCAGGGGCGGCGGCTCTCGATCTGGCATGCCTTTCTGTGGCTTGCCGCAGCCTGCGTTTCCGGCCTATCTAAAAAGCAAAAGCCAGCGACGGGAGAGAAACAATGAAGAGCTTCCAGGTCACCGATTTCAATGCGCCCTTGCAGGAAGTAGATCGGCCGACGCCGCAGCCGTCGGGGACGCAGGTCCTGATCAAGGTCAAGGCGGCCGGCGTCTGTCACAGCGATCTGCATATCTGGGAAGGCGGCTACGATCTCGGCCACGGGCGAAAGCCGCTCTCGCTCAGGGATCGCGGCGTGTCGCTGCCGCGCACGATGGGGCATGAGACCGTCGGCGAGGTGCTGGCGTTCGGGCCCGATGCCAAGTCCGAAACCGGCGGGCTCAAGGTCGGCGACGTCGCGCTGGTCTATCCGTGGCTGGGCTGCGGCAAATGCGAGACCTGCCTCGCCGGCGATGAAAACATGTGTCTGAAACCCAATTCGATCGGGGTCTATTGTGACGGCGGCTATGCCGACCATATGACGGTGCCGCATCCGCGCTATCTGCTGAATTTGAACGGCCTCGATCCCGTGACCGCGGCGCCCTATGCCTGTTCCGGCGTCACCACCTACAGCGCGCTGAAGAAGGTCGAGGCCAGTTTTCATACCCCGATCGTCATTTTCGGCGCCGGCGGGCTTGGCCTGATGGCGCTGTCGCTGCTGAAAGCGATGGGCGGCAAGGGCGCCATCGTCGTCGATATTGATGCGCGCAAGCGCGAAGCGGCCGAGGCGGCCGGTGCGCTCGCGACCGTCGATGGCGGGGCGCCCGATGCGCTGGAGCAGCTGGCCCAAAAAGCCGGTGGACCGATCCGGGCCGTGATCGATCTCGTCGGCAACGCCAAGACCACGCAACTTGGGTTTGATTGCCTGACCAAGGGCGGCAAGCTGGTCATCGTCGGCCTGTTCGGCGGTGGCGCGCCATGGGCGCTGCCGCTGATTCCGATCAAGGCGATCACGATCCAGGGCAGTTATGTCGGCAATCTCAGGGAGACCCAGGAGCTGCTGGACCTGGTGCGCAGCAGGAAGATCGCGCCGATTCCGGTAACACCGATGCCGCTCGCCAGGGCCAATGAGGCGCTGGTCGATCTGCAACAGGGCAGGCTGGTCGGGCGCGCGGTGCTGACGCCGTAGGAACTGGCGGTTATGAAGCGACGACGCGCGGCATACCTTCAGTCGTCGCCCGCGAAGGCGGGCGATCCAGTATTCCAGAGACCTACGGATTAACCGATAAGCCGCAGAGTACTGGATACCCCGCCTGCGCGGGGTATGACGGCGGTTTGTGTGTCTCCGGATTGCTTCGTTCGCAGTGATAGCTATCATCCTCTCAAATCATTCAAGGAAACTCCATGTCTGCCAACGACGCGCTCCACATTGCCGTGCTTCCCGGTGACGGTATCGGTCCTGAAGTGATGGACCCGACGCTTGAGATCCTGCGCAAGATCGAAAACACCACGGATCTCAAATTCCGCTTCACCGACGCGCCGGCCGGCGCCAACAATTACCGCGCGACCGGCAGGTCGATGCCGGACAGCACCATCCGGCTGTGCGACGAGGCCGACGCGATCCTGCTCGGCGCCTGCGGTCTGCCTTCGGTGCGCTACCCCGATAACACCGAGATCATGCCGCAGGTGGAGTTGCGCTTCCATTTCGACCTCTATGCCGGCGTGCGCCCGGCGCGGCTGATTCCAGGCGTGCCGAGCCCGATCGTCGGCGCCGACCAGCGCGGCATCGATCTGGTCGTGATCCGCGAATCCACCGAGGGCCTGTTCGCGTCGATGGGCAAAGGTATCGTCACCGATACCGAGGCGCGCGAGACGCTGGTGATCACCCGCAAGACCTCGGAGCGGCTGTTCGAATTCTCGTTCCGTCTGGCCGAGCGGCGCAAGGCGCGGGGGCGCGCCAATGGCGGGCTGACCTGTGTCGACAAGGCCAACGTGTTCAAGGCGTTTGCGTTCTTCCGCGAGATGTTCGACGACGCGGCCAAACGTCACCCGGACGTCAAGACCGACCGGCTCTATGTCGACGCCTGCTCGGCGCTCCTGGTGAAGCGGCCGTGGGATTTCGACGTGATGGTGATGGAGAACATGTTCGGCGACATTCTCTCCGACATGACGGCCGGTCTGATCGGCGGCATGGGCATGGCGCCGTCGGCCGATGTCGGCGATACCCACGCGGTGTTCCAGCCATGCCACGGCACCGCGCCCGACATCATGGGGCAGGGCAAGGCCAATCCGACCGGCATGATCCTTTCCGCCGCGATGATGCTGGACTGGCTGGCCGACAAGCACGGCCTCGAGGCCGCGGCGGAAGCCGCCGAGCGCATCGAGCGCGCGGTCGACAAGGTCTATGCCGATGGCATCAAGCCGATGGAATTCGGCGGCCGCAACGGCACCGCGGATATCGCCAAAGCGGTGCTGGAGGCGTTGTAGGCGAAAGAGAATCGTAGGGTGGGCAAAGCGCAAGCGTGCCCACCATTCTGGTTTGGAGCGACATGGTGGGCACGGCGCAGATGCGCCTTTGCCCACCCTACGGAAACTGTGCACACGATACGGATTCAAATTTTCAAACAGCCGTCATTCACAAACACACCCTCGCATTCTCGCGGCGCAATTCGCCCGAGTTTTGCTTTGAACATCCCGCCCTCACATCAGAGGGCGCAGGGAATGCCGGGCGCCCGATGCGCCCCGCCGCCGCGAGTGCGATGGTGGAAAGCAAAAAGCACCCGCGTTAGTCAGGTCACACCGGAATCACCCGGCATTCCCCGCGCAATGGTTTTAACGGCTTCCTTCGTGCTCTTCCCGGCGACCGGCTTTCTTGCCACCGTCACCCGGCGCAGTTTACTGCGCCGAGCTTGAACGCCAGCATCGGGGCGTCAGAACCACACGACTTCTCCGTCCGCTTCAGGCGCCCTCGTCAGAAGCGCCATCCGCGTCCACCGCATCCCGTCCCGCGTCCGTGACGATCGCGAGCCGCCCCTCTGTGGGACGGGACGACGGGAATCTAAGTTTGATTTGGGGCAGGCGCGAAACGGAATATTTTTGAATAGCAGGCTGGACAACGGACAATCGGAAGACGACCTGATTTGCCCGTCAGGCAATCGCACGACATGCCTGAGGCTGTCGGCGCGGGGGCGCAGCGCTCGGACGCCCGCATTGAAGATGTCTGCTTGTTGGGGAATACGGAAGCAGGCTGCACACGGTCGGAGTGACGCTTTGACCCAAAACGGATCTAGAGCTTTGTAATCGGAGCCTCAGCGTCCTAACCTATTGGAACGCCTGACGCTAACAGGCGGTCGCTTCGTTTTACTAGTGGATCGACTTTTGCTTGCGACCCCTCGGCTACTCAGAGTGGTCAACGCCTTGGGCCGGATGCCGTTACGCCATTGGCTGACGCTGCAGCCGAAGCGGCCGCGAAACCAACGCGCCATCGCGCTCTGCGCTGAGAAGCCAAGAAGTTCGGCGATTCCCGCCAGCGGCCGGTTGCCGTCCTCGATCAGCCGCAAGACCAAGTCTGTGCGCTGTGCATCAAGTATGGCGGAATAGCTCGTTCCGCAATCAAGAAGGTGCCGATGGATGGTGCGGCGATCGCAGGCAAGACATTCGGCAACCCGCTCTATCGTGCAAAGACCGTTTGACAACAGCGAGTGCACCAATTCGCCGACCTTGTCGTCCCAGGCTTTCGGCCGGACGTCGATCGCTTCGACCCGGCTCCGCAAGTAGCTGGCGATCAACGGCTCCGCCGTAGGGATCGGGCGGCTCATGTCGCTCGCGGCACATAAAATCGCGTCGCGGTCCGAATCGAAGATTACGTCACAGCCAAAGAAATATCGGTGGTGTCTGCGATTGCGCGGCGGCGAATGCACGAAATGAACCTCTAGAGGTCGCCAATCGCCGCCCAACAAGGAGCGGATAATGGCGTGGAGCCTTCCCACCGCATATTCTATCGACTGGCGCTTGGCACGTTGGTGTCTGATACGTAGCAGCATGTCGATCGTGATCACGCCATCCCTGCGCTCTATTTCCACGCGCATCGCGTCGCTCTGAATATGAATGAAACGCGCCAGCGCTTCGATCGCCGCTCCTAGCGTTGCCTGCTCGCGAACGACCAGCCCGACGGTTCCCATGTTCGCAAGGCCGCCGCGCTCGGCCATTCGGAGGCCGAAGTCCTCGACACCGGCGGCCGTGGCGGAAGCCTCGAGCAGGCGGCGGACGCTTTCCACCGCAATGCGCATGTTCTGGTCGCTCAGGCAGGCAAGCGGGAGCCTGGCTCGCCGCAGCATCTTCGCGGGTTCGATTCCCACCGATCGGGCGACCTCGGCGAAATGCGCCAGGGTGGCACTGCGAATCAGGTCAACCATCCTGTGACCCCAGAAGTGTCCCGAAATGTACATTCGATGACCCAATCGGTCAAACGTCCATTGGCCGTTCGATGTAAATTCGCGATACGAGCTGCGCACGTGATTTAGCGCATAGGCGCTGATAGGTCGCCTAGTTTGCAGCGCTGAGTCTCCCTGTGGCCCGCCATTTGAGCTGTATGGTCGATCAAAATCAACCGTCGTGCCCAGTTCTTAATTCTTAAATCGCTTACAAAATTGGACGGAGCGGTCAATGCGCTTTTATTTCGATATTCGGGACGGTGTTCCTGCGCGCGATAATACGGGCAAGGAATTCGAATGCGTTCCAGCAGCTATTACCCACGCAGAGGAGCTGGCGGCCGAATTTCGCAGTCAGCGAGAGCCGAAAGGACAGAATTCGCGGATTTGTGTCGTGAGCGAGAATGGCGCGGTGGTGCATGAAGAGAAGCTGTGAAAGCCACGGACGATACCCCTGGAGCAGCAGGGTTAAGACCCTTGCGTTGCCCGCCACGTCTACACGGACCGAGCCTGGAAGCAGTATTTGTATGGCAACTCAATCGCCCGGCAAGGGCGACATCTTCGTCGTCGAACCGGACCCTATTTCCCGTAACGAACTCTCCACTAGACTTTCTTGGGCGCGCTACGAGGTCACGTGCTTTGCGGACGGTACCGCACTCTTGATGGTCGCGCGCTGGAGATGCCCGACATGCATCATACTGGATCTAGGCTTGCCGTCGAAATCTGGGCTGCTGACTCTGGAAGAACTCAGTGCTCTGGATTATCCCGCACCGGTCATTATGATTTCAGACGGTGGAACGATTGGCACGGCGGTCAGCGCCATCAAGAGAGGCGCAGCGGATTTTCTTCTAAAGCCGGTTGGCTGCGAGGATCTCGTGCAGAGCGTTGAGCTGGCTGTCAAAGACCGTTCTCAGCGCAAGCTTGGCGCGAGAGGGCGCATGTCACCCGATACCCGCGGACGCGATTCTTTAACGCGCCGTGAAAGTGAAATTCTTGAACAAGTCATGACCGGCAATTCAAACAAGGAAATCGGACTGATTCTCGGCATCAGTCCTCGTACCGTCGAAGATCACCGCGCTAGGGTTCTGAAGAAATTGGGCGCGAAGAATACGGCCGAGCTTATTCGGCTTGTCCTAGCGTGACGGCTTGTCGCAGGAATACAGGATCACCTCAGGGCCTTCAGCGCGCCCATACTCGCTAGCGGATAGAGCTGCTGTTTGCTGCGGTGCATGAGTCTCTTGTTGGCACCTTTGAGACCTGCCGGACGACACTGAAAATGTCTGCTGATTGGGGACGACCGAAAGTGGCAGGCGCGTGATCAGAACCGGACTGCCCGAACCGAACGTTGCCTCACCCGACGTGACTCCCGGCAAAGCGTCGCTTTATCCCAGCTGTTCCGCCCGACGCAGGCTGCCGATCATCGAGACTTTCAGCAGATAGTCGTGGGTCAACGCGGGATCGGCGGCGGTCCGCCGCAGCAAATCCCGGAATTCATTGTCGGCCGCTTCGAGATTTCTCTTGTTCTGAATCGACTGGCGCTCGACATGTTCCTTGGTGACCAGCCGGCGCTGCAGGTCGAAGCGATCGAGTTCGGTCTCGGGCCTGGTGCCGCGCCAGACCTCGATCAGGCGCGCGGTCAGGTTGATCGCATCGTGAATGCCGCCATTCATGCCCATACCGCCGAGCGGATTGTTGACATGCGCGGCATCGCCGATCAGGAAGGCGCGGCCGCGGCGGAATGCGCCGGCGACGCGCTGATGGACACGGTAGAGCGTGGTGTGGGCGATCTCATAGCTGTCGATGCCGGGCACCACCTGCGCCATCAGCGTTTGCGCGAATTCCGGCGACAGCGCGAGTTCGTCGCTCTCCTCCGCCGCGATCCGGAACATCACGCGCCACAGTTTTGGGATTTGCAGCAGGAAATGCCAGCGTACGGGATCGGCCAGATAGCTCACCGGGTCGAGGTTGGGAATAGCGCTATAGAAATCGAACGGCGTGGAGACCACCAGATAACGATCGGGCCACGTAAAACCATCGAATTCGATGCCGAGCGAACGCCTGACGTCGCTGCGCGCGCCGTCCGCGCCGATCAGCCAGCGATAGCGTTGGGTCTCGCTGCTGCCGTCGCGCTCGACCGTCACCGTGACACTGTCGCGGTCTTGTGTCACGGCGCGAACCGGGCTCGAAAACGCGATCTCGAAATTCGGATCGGCGCGCAGCCTGTCGTGGATGATCCGGGTCAGTTTCGACTGTTCGCATTGCAGCCGGAACGGATGCCGCGTCTCGTCGGCGATAGCGCCGAAATCGAATTGCGCGATCAGCCCGTCGCGGCGGTTGCGGTACTGGAATTTCGGCGCGATCAATCCTTGCGCGATCAAGGGCTCGACGACGCCGAGGTCGGCCAGCATGTCGAGCGTCGGCGGGTGAAACGTCGACGCCCGGGATTCGGTGCTGAGATCAGGTCCGCCTTCCAAGACAGTCACGGGAACGCCATGACGAACCAGATTGGCCGCGGCCACCAGGCCGACCGGTCCGGCGCCGGCGATCAGAACTCTGTCAGATATGGTCATGTGTGTTCCGGCGGTCTGGCGGTTGTCGATGGTATGGGGTCAGTTTATTCCGCCTTGATACCCGCGGCCTTGACGATCGGCCACCATTTCGCGATCTCGGCCGTTTGATAGGCGCGCAGCGCTTCCGGGGTCTGCTGTTCGCGCGGATAGATTTCCTGGCCGATGTCGGCGAGCCGCTTGCGCACGGTCGGGTCGGCGAGGCTCTCCACCACGGCGCTGTTGAGTTTGTCGATGATCTCCTTCGGCGTGTCCTTCGGAACCCACATCCCGGTCCAGACCGGCAGATAAAGGCCCGGCAATCCGGCTTCGTCCACCGTCGGAATGTCGGGAGCGGCCTCCGCGCGGGTCCCGGACATCACGGCGTAGGAGCGGATGGCGCCCTGCTGGATCTGCGGCAGCGAACTCGACAATTGATCGAAGATCAGATCGATCTGCCCGGCCACCAAAGCCTGCATCGAGGGTCCGCTGCCGCGATAGGGAATGAACTGAACGCGGGTGCCGGTCAGGGTCTCGAACAGGATGCCGCCAAGATGCGTGGCCGCTCCGGCTCCCGACGTTCCCGCCAGAATCTTGTCCGGGTTGGCCTTCACCCATGCGATCAGCTCCTTGAGATCTTTCGCCGGCACGTCTTTCCTGGAGACAACAACGGAAGGATTGTTGGCCAGCAGCGCCACCGGCTCGAGATCCCTCAACAAATCGAACGGCAGGTTATAAACCGCGCCGGTCAGCACATGCGAGTTCATCGGCCCGACGCTGACCGTATATCCGTCGGGTGCCGCGCGCGCGACGCGGCCGACGCCGATGGTGCCGGCCGCGCCGGTCACGTTTTCGATGATGACGGGCTGCCCGAGCAAGACCTGCATTCTGGCGCCGATGATCCGTGCCAGCGTATCGGTCGGTCCACCGGCCGAGAACGGCAATATCATCGTGATCGGATGCGACGGATAATTTTCTCCGGTTGCTGGTCCCACGGCAATAAAGCAGCCGCAGGCCGCCGCGATGACAGACCAAAAAATCCGCTTGCTGATCATGTTGTCCCGCCGGCCGACCGCAACGCGGTGAAACTAGAGAGTTCCTCACGCAGGGGAAAGGTTACAAAAACGGCATCATGGCGCCTTTTCGATATCCCGTTCGCCGGTGCAGAGGAGGCATTCCCGGACGCTTATCCACGGCCGAACACTGGTTTTGCCAGCCACCAGCCTGTATAAACGCAAGAGTAAGCCCGACGGACTTGCAACACGGCGTCATGCAATCTGAGGACTTGGGTTCAAAACTTTCTTCCGCAACCGTCCACGTCTTCCTCATCGGCGCGGCAGAATCTCGGTCTCGATGACGATCACCCGATTCCCTTCTTTGGCTCATTGGGGCGCGTTCAGCGCCCTGGTGGAGAACGGCCGCGTCATCGGGTGTGAACCTTTCGCGCGCGACGCCGCGCCGTCACCGATGCTCGCGGCGATCCCGGAGATGGTGCACTCGCCATTGAGGATTGGCCGCCCGGCGATCCGCGAAGGCTGGCGCGAGGGGCGGCCGCGCAGCGGCACCGATCGTTTTCTCGAAGTAGACTGGGACGAGGCGCTCGATATTGTCGCCGGCGAATTGACGCGGGTGCGCGGCGCCTTCGGCGATACCGCGATTTTCGGCGGCTCCTATGGATGGTCGTCGGCGGGGCGGCTGCATCATGCACGCACGCTGGTTCGCCGTTTCCTGTTCCAGGGCGGCGGCTGTGTCGATCAGGTCGGAAACTACAGCTGGGGCGCGGCGCAGTTTCTGCTGCCGCATGTCATCGGCACCTATCAGCCGGTGACCGGTCGCGTGACCGACTGGACCTCGGTGGTCAAACATACCCGCCTCATCCTCGCCTTCGGCGGATTGCGGATCGAGAACAGCCAGGTCACCTCGGGCGGGACCGGTTCACACGTGCTGGAAAGCTGGCTCGGCCGGGCCAAGGCGGCCGGCATCGAATTTGTCGTCATCAGTCCGACCCGCTCGGATGCGCCGCAATTTCTCGACGCGCAATGGCTTGCGGTCCGCCCCAATACCGATACCGCGCTGATGCTGGCGATGGCCCATACGCTCATTGTGGAACGGCGGCACGATCGCGATTTTCTGGATCGCTACTGCACCGGTTTCGACGTGTTGCGCCGCTATCTGATGGGCGAGGCCGACGGAACGGCCAAGGATGCGGACTGGGCCGCGGCGATCTGCGGCATCGACGCGCAGACCATCCGCGATCTGGCGCGACGCGCTTCGCAAACGCGCAGCCTGATCACCTGCACCTGGTCGCTGCAGCGCGCGCATCACGGCGAGCAGCCTTATTGGGCGGCGATCGCGCTGGCCGCGATGCTGGGCGGCATCGGCCTGCCGGGTGGCGGATTTGCGTTCGGCCATGGTTCGCTCAACGGGGTCGGTGTGCCGCGCGCGGATTTGCCCGGCCCGGAAATCTCGACGCCGCCCAATCCGGCCAACAGCGCCATCCCGGTCGCGCGTATCGCCGACATGCTGCTCGAGCCCGGCGGCGCCTACGAATTCAACGGCCGTTCCCGGACCTATCCCGATATCCGGCTGGTGTACTGGGCCGGCGGCAATCCGTTTCATCATCATCAGGATCTCAATCGTCTGCGGCGGGCCTGGCAGAAGCCGGAAACCATCATTGTCCATGACAGCTGGTGGACCCCGACCGCGCGGCATGCGGATATCGTTTTGCCGGCGACGACCTCGCTGGAACGCAATGATGTCGGCGGCTCGTCGCGCGATCCGTTCGTGTTTGCGATGCATCGCGCCATTGCGCCCGTCGGTGAGGCGCGCGACGATTTTGATATCTTTCGCGACCTCGCCCGGCGGCTCGGCTATGAGGAGGCGTTCACCGCGGGCCGCGACGAGATGGCCTGGTGCCGCTGGATCTACCAGCGCATGCATTCCGGGGCCGCCAAGAAGAACGTCGCGCTGCCGGACTTCGATAAGTTCTGGAGCGACGGCTTTGCCGAATTGCCGCTGCCTGCCGAGGACTTCGTGTTGTTCGACGAGTTTCGGCGCGATCCGAAGCTTTATCCACTCAGCACGCCGTCCGGCAAGATCGAGATCGCCTCAAAGACGATCGCGGGCTTCGGCTACGCCGACTGCCCGCCGCATCCCGCTTGGCTGGCGCCGGCGGAGTGGCTTGGCAGCGGCAGCGCCGCGCGCTGGCCGCTGCATCTGGTCACGCATCAACCGGGAGACCGGCTGCATAGCCAGATGGACCCGGCATCGGTGTCGCGCGGCCACAAGGTGCACGGCCGCGAGCAGATCAGAATCAATCCGGACGATGCCGGTCGGCGCAACATCAAGACCGGCGATGTGGTTCGCGTGTTCAACGCGCGCGGGGCTTGCCTCGCCGCCGCGCAGGTCGATCCCGCGGTCTCGCCGCAGGTCGTGATGATGGCGACCGGCGCCTGGTTCGATCCGGCGGACGCCGCCGGCGATCCCGAGCGGCACGGCAATCCCAATGTCCTGACCCTCGATGTCGGCACCTCCCGGTTGACGCAGGGTCCCAGCGCGCTCAGTGCGCTGGTCGAGATCGAGCCCTGGAGCGCTCCGCTGCCGCCGATCCAGGCATGGACCCCGCCCACATTTGCATGAGCGAACCGATCGAACCATGATAGTTTCGCGGTCAACCTGGATGACCGACCCGCAAGTCAAGATTGCAAAAATAAACGGAGACGTGAGATGTCGAACAAGAAGCTGACCGGTTCATTTGTCGCCCTGATCACGCCGTTCAACAGGGATGGCTCGGTCGACTTCGCGGCGTTTCGCACCCTGCTTAGATTTCACGAAGACCACGGCACCAGCGCGATCCTGATCATGGGGTCGACCGGGGAAAGTTCGATGCTGTCGCCCGAGGAGAAGAAGCAGATCATCGTCGAGACCGCCAAGATGAAGACCAGCCGGATGCCGATCTTCTTCGGCTGCACCGGCAACAACACCGACTCGACGATCGCGAGCGTCAAATTCGCCAAGGACAACGGCGCCGACGGCGCCATCCTGGCCGCGCCCGCCTATATCTGCGCGCCCGAAGCCGATATCGAACGCTTCTTCCTCGATGTCGCCGACGCCACCGACCTGCCGCTCGGTATCTACAACAATCCGCCGCGGGTGAAGAGCGATCTGCACTGGGACAATCTGCTGCGGATCTTCAAGCACCCGAACTATGTCGTGCACAAGGAATCCACCGGCCGGGTCGGCCAGGTCGCCCAGGTTCTGGCCGGCAAGCCCAATGTCGCGGTGATGTGCTGCGACAGCCCCAATCTCGGCCTCGTGGTGCCGACCATGAGCCTCGGCGGTCACGGGACCGCCAACATGACCGGCAACATCGCGCCGGCCGAACTCGCTACCATCTCGACGCCATGGACTAGCTATGCCGAGGCCGAAGGCTTCAAGAACGCCTATCTCTCGCTGCTGCCGCTGTTGCATTACACCTATTCGGCGATCAATCCGGTCGCGGTGAAATCGCTGATGAAGGCGCTTGGCATGCCGGCCGGCGATCTGCGCAAGCCGCTCACCAATCTCGAAGGCGAAGCGCTCGCCAAGGGTATTCGGATCGTTCAGGAGCTCGAACTCGACAAGCGCTACGGCTACAAGCTCAACCCGCTGTCGGCCGTCGCGGCCTGAACCGCAGATTTAAAGCGCAGACTTAAAGCAGATTCATGGACCTCGACATCCGCGGCCGCAAGGCCCTCCTGAGCGGCGCCAGCCGCGGAATGGGCAAGGCCTGCGCCATGGCGCTCGCGCGCGAAGGCGTCGATATCACCATCGTGGCGCGGACCCGCGATGTGCTCGAAGATGCCTGTGCGGAGATCCGCGCCGCCACCGGCGCCGCCGTGACGCCGGTGGTGGGCGACATCACCACCTCACAAGGCCGCGCCGCCGCGCTCAAGGCCTGTCCCGAGCCCGACATTCTGCTCAACAATGCCGACGGTCGACCGCCCGGCGATTTCCGGGACTGGCGGCATGACGACTGGATCAGCGCGCTCGATTCGATGATGCTCAGTCCGATCGAGATGATGCGGTTGACCGTCGACGGCATGATGACGCGCGGCTTCGGCCGCATCGTCAATATTGTCTCGCGCAGCGTCAAGATTCCGCAGGCCGAACTCGGGCTGTCGAACGGCGCGCGCTCCGGCCTGGTCGGCTTTGTCGCCGGACTGGCGCGGCAGACCGTCGCGCGCAACGTCACCATCAACAATCTGCTGCCCGGCATTTTCGACAGCGATGCGCAGATCAGGCATATCGAAGGCATGCTCGAGCCGGGCGGTAAATCCTTCGATCAGATCTGGCGCGAACGCGCCGCCGCCAATCCGGCCAGGCGTTACGGCCGCCCGGACGAATTGGGCGCCTATTTCGCGTTTCTGTGTTCCGCTCATGCCGGCTTCGTCACCGGCCAAAACATATTGATCGACGGGGGAAGCTACCCGGGGACCTTCTAGTTCGAAAACTTGAGAGGATCCTCAATGAAATATCTGCACGTCGTTGCCGCGCTGGGCGCTGTCCTGTTCGTGTCGGCGCCAGTGATGGCCGACACCTATCCAAGCCGGCCGGTCACCGTCGTCGTGCCTTATCCCGCCGGCGGTTCCGTCGATGGGGTGGCCCGCATCATTGCGCAGCGGCTGACCGAGGCGCTGGGCCAGGGCTTCATCGTTGAAAACCGGGCGGGCGGTGTCGGCGGCATTGTCGGCGCCAGCTACGTCGCCCGGGCGGCGGCGGATGGCTACACCCTGATGCTGACGGCCTCGATCCATGTGGTGACGCCATATCTGCGCAAGACGATGCCCTACGACGTCGTCGCGGATTTCACGCCGATCACGCTGGTCGCGTCCGGACCGCTGCTCGTCAGCACGACGCCGACCGTGCCGGCCAACACGCTCGCCGAATTCTTCGATCTGGTGCGCAAGGATCCCGGCAAATATACCTTTGCGACCTCGAGTTTCGGCTCGGCTGGCCATCTGGCGATCGAATTGCTCAAGCGCGATGCCGGCGTCGAGACACTGGTTGTCGCCTACAAGGGTGGTGGTCCCGCATTGAACGATCTGATGAGCGGCACCGTGCAACTGATCGCCGATCCGATGTTGTCCTCGTTGCCGCTGGCCAAGGCCGGAAACATCAAGGCGCTCGCCGTGACCAGCACCAAGCGCGTCGCGATTGCGCCCGAAATTCCCACCGTTGCCGAGTCCGGCATGAAAGGTTTCGATTTCGCCTCCTGGTATGGCCTATGGGCGCCGAAGGGGCTGCCGGCGGATCTGGTGACGAAGATCCAGACCGAGGTCACCAAGATCGTGCAACGGCCTGATGTCAAAGAGCAGTTTGCCTTGCTCGGGTTTGAGCCGATCGGCTCGACCCCGGATTATTTCGCGAAATACATCAAGGACGAGATGGCGAAATACCAAGAGATCGTCAGGGACGCCAACATCAAAGCCGAATGACGGGCGAGAGATCGATCGCTTCAAACGGCGCGGACCGGGCCCGCGATGCCTTGGCTGCGTGCCCTTCGGTTAACCACTTTGCGGCGGGAATTAACCGGCTAGCAAGAAAGCTGTGCCTAAAATCCACTATAGTTCGCTCAATATTTTTTAGTCGCTAGCCGTATTTTATCGTGCCAACGAAGGCATCAGCAGCATGCTGCAACCGTCTGTTTCCGTTATCGCCGAACTCGAGGAGGCCGTCAGAAGCGGCTCGTCGGCGAGGCGTGTCAGCACTCTTCGACGGGTCACGGATCTCTTCCTCTATGACGGGGAGCGCCTGAGCGAGGACCAGATCAAGGTTTTCGACGACGTCCTGTGTCATCTGGTCGCTCACGTCGAAACCCGCGTCAAAGCCGAACTGAGCGAGCGGATTGCGACGCTGGAATACGCTCCCTCGGGGGTGATCGAGCGTCTCGCATGGGACGATCAAATCGCCGTCGCCGGTTCAGTACTGTCCAACTCCAGCCGTCTGACCACCAGCACGCTGGTCGATATCGCCAAGGCCAAGGGCCAGGATCATCTGCTTGCCATTTCGGGGCGCTCAAACCTGCCCGAGGCTGTCACCGACGTGATCGTCGATCGCGGCGAACGCAAGGTCATCCGCAACCTTGCCAACAACACAAGCGCGCGCTTTTCAGATACCGGCTATAAGGGCATGGTCGAGCACGCCGAAGCCGACGACGAACTGACCGAGATACTTGGGCTTCGGATTGATTTGCCTCTCAGTTTCCTGCGCGATCTGTTGCAGCGCGCCACCGAGGCGGTGCGCGCCAGGCTCGCGTTGATCGCGCCTGCCGAACTGCAGGAAGAGATTCATCGTGTTCTGAAAGCGATCGCCGGCAAGACGCGAGGGGAAAGCCCGCCGACGCGGGATTTCAGCCGGGCCGAAGCGGTGGTGAAGCGGATGAAAGGCATGAACGAACTCAACGACGCTGCCATTATCAGATTCGCCGAAACCAAAAAATTCGATGAAGTCGCCGCGTCGCTCGCCGTTCTCAACAACAGCGCACCGGCCAACATGATGGCGCGGCTGCTGGAGGGCGTCCGCGCCGATCTCATCCTGGTCCCCTGCAAATCGGCCGGTTTAGGCTGGGCGGCAGTCGAAGCAATCCTTCGCAATCGCCCGATCAAGCACCGCATCGACGACGCCACGCTGAAGCTCGCATCAAAGGATTATAGCAAATTGTCCGTGGAAACGGCCGAGCGCACCGTGCGCTTCTGGCAACTTCATGACAAAATCGAGAAGTAAATTTCGATGACCCACCCGCGCCTTTACAAGCGAGTTCGGCCGTCCGGCTTGATGTCCAGCAAGGCCAAGATCATTGTGGACCCCAAGTCCAAGCCGGTTGACTGCAGACTTGTGGATTATTCCGCCGGCGGCGCGTGCCTTGAAGTGTTCCCGATGGTGCCGTTGCCGGACCGTATTGAATTCGTTCATGGCACGGTCAGAAAGAAGTGCCGCATCGTCTGGCGCCGCGGAATCCGGATCGGCGTCTCATTCTAGTATATTGCTAGTCGCCAAATTCCTGGTCGCCAAATTGCTAGCCATGTCCTGATGCCGCTCCGTGGTGTCGGTTGCCGCCGATCAGATCGAGCAAGGTCAGCGAACCCAGAACATATCGCGTATGACCGGAACCGGCCATGGCGCCGGGCGCGGCGTTAGGGAAGTGTCAAGCATAGAAATTGAATCACACTCGGGCGCGCCGGCGTCGGCGCTTATCTAACGAACTTTTCAGTGGGCAACCAGTAAGGTTTACGCTTCGCAACCATCGGGAGTTGGTTACAGCGGAGCAGAAGCAATGCACTCGCGGCAAATCACATGGAATGCGCGAGCCGGTTGGACTCCGGTCAAAGCGGAACCGGACGACGTCTCGCTTGTGTTCTACTTCGGTGCCCGTGAAATGTTGGCCTGTGGTACGCGCTATGGCGAATTGCGCAACATGTTCCCGATGGCCCATATTTTGGGTTGCAGTACCGGCGGACAAATCAACAACGCTGATGTCAGCGATGATGAAATCGTCGCGGCGGCGATTCGCTTTGATTCAACACAGTTGCGGCTGGTCCATCAGGACATCGCCGACGCGCAGCAGTCGCGCAGTTGCGGCGAGACCATCGGGCGAGCTCTGAGCCGGGAAGATCTGGCCGGGGTATTCGTGCTTTCGGATGGTTTGAACGTCAATGGCAGCGAACTTGTCAGCGGGCTGGTCGCTGCGATCGGACCGGGAATCCCAATCACCGGCGGACTGGCCGGCGACGGCGCCAGCTTTGCGGATACGCTTGTCGGAGGCGACTGTGTTCCCCGGGCGCGGATGGTGGTCGGTATCGGCTTTTACGGCAGCGCCATCAGAATCGGCCACGGCAGCGCCGGTGGTTGGGATTTGTTCGGACCGCGGCGGCAAGTGACCAGGTCGAGCGGAAACGTTCTGTTCGAACTCGACGGCAAGCCCGCTCTTGATCTCTACGAACATTATCTGGGTCCTGAAGATTCGAAGGGGCTTCCCGGTTCGGCGCTGTTGTTTCCAATCCAGGTCTACGATGCCAGGAAACCTGATTCTTCCGTGGTGCGGACCGTGCTGGCGGTCGATCACGAATCCCGGTCGATGACTTTTGCCGGCGACGTTCCGCAAGGGTGGACGGCGCAATTGATGCGGGGGAATCTCGACCGGCTGGCGGAGGGCGCCGCGGACGCCGCGCGTCAGGCGCGCACCGGTCTCGACGCAAGTGAGGCAGACCATCAATTTTCGATCCTCGTGAGTTGCATCGGCCGGCGACTGCTGATGGGGCAGCGCGTCAGCGATGAGACCGAGGCCGCGGGCGTGGAACTCGGATCCGACACCCTCAGAGTTGGCTTCTACTCTTACGGCGAGATTTCGCCGCATGCCAAATCCGGAATTTGCGGGCTTCACAATCAGACCATGACAGTCACCTCATTCGCCGAGGTGGGGGCATAGTCGTGCACCGTCTGATCGCCAGGCAAATCGCAAAAGCGACCGACGCTACGGGCGCGGTTGATATGGCTGAGCTCGCGACGCTCGTCGCCAGTGCCTATGAGGAGTTTGATCGCGATCGGCGGCGTACGGACCGATCGATGTCGCTGATGATCGAAGAGATCGACGCGATCAATTGCAATCTCGAACGGCTTGTCGCCAAACGCACCTCCGAGCTGCGGGTAATAGAAGCGGATCTGCGGGCGCAAAACATGCGTTTTGATATCGCGATCAACAATATGGTGCAGGGCCTCCTGCTGTATGATTCATTGGGGCGGTTGATCGTCTGCAACCAGCGCTACATTGAAATGTATGGGCTATCGCCCGACGTGGTGAAGCCGGGCCTCGGCTTTCGGGATCTGATCTTACATCGAAAAGAGACCGGATCCTTCAAGGGCGACGTTGACGTCTTCTGCTCGTCAGTCTGGCGCAGCGTAGCGATGGGGAAAGTCACTCACAATGTCGTGGAGACCAACGACGGGCGTTCAATACAGATCGTCAACAAGCCGCTGCTCAAGGGCGGATGGGTCACCACGCACGAGGATATCACCGAGCGCCGGCGCGCGGAGGAGCGGATCACCCATCTTGCGCATTATGACGCGCTGACCGATCTGCCCAACCGCGCCTTGTTTCACGACCAGCTCAAACGGGAACTGGCTCGCATTGAGCCTGGCGAACAGCTGGCGGTGCTCTATATCGACATCGATGAATTCAAGAGTGTCAATGATACGCTTGGGCATATGATCGGCGATGAGTTGCTGAAGTCCGTCGCCGTCAGCCTCGGCCGCTGCATCGGCGGCGCTGATTTCGTGGCCCGGCTTGGCGGCGACGAATTCGCCATCGTTCAGACCACGATCAAGGCTCCAGCCGATGCCTCCGACCTTGCGACGCGAATTTTCGATTCGATCCGGGCGCCCTATGACTGTCATGGCCATCAGGTCACCACCGACGCCAGCATCGGTATTGCGCTGGCACCGCAGCACGGGGCCGACCTCGATCAAATTCTGAAGAACGCGGATCTGGCGATGTATGCGGCCAAATCCGCTGGGCGCCGGACCTATCGTTTCTTCGAGCCGGACATGGACGCGCAGGTCAAGGCGCGCCGGATTTTGGAAATGAATCTGCGCCAGGCAATGTCGGACGGTGCGCTGGAGGTTTACTACCAGCCCTGCGTCAGCCTTACGGACAACAAGATCACCAGCTGCGAAGCCCTGGTGCGCTGGCGGCATCCCGAGCGCGGCATGATTCCGCCTTCCGAGTTCATCCCGATCGCCGAAGAGACCGGTCTGATCAATCAGCTTGGCGAATGGGTGCTGACCACGGCCTGCGCGGAGGCCATGACTTGGCCCGACGACATCAAGCTCGCGGTCAACGTCTCGCCGGTTCAATTCAAGAGCGGCACCCTGGCATTGAAGATCGTCGCCGCGCTGTCGGCATCGGGTTTGCCGGCGGACCGGCTGGAACTGGAGATCACCGAAGCGGTCCTGATCCGTGACGACGACGCCGCGCTCACCATTCTGCATCAGCTTCGTGCCATCGGGGTACGGATCGCGCTCGACGATTTTGGCACCGGCTATTCCTCGCTGAGCTATCTGCAGCGTTTTCCGTTCGACAAGATCAAGATCGATCGCTGCTTTGTCGCCGATATCGCGGGGCCCGACGGGTCATCGTGTATTGTGCAGGCTGTCGTGAATATCGCTGCGGCGCGCCACATGATGACCACCGCCGAAGGCGTCGAGACGCAGCAGCAGCAGGAATTGCTGCGCGCGCTCGGCTGTACCGAAATGCAGGGTTATCTTTTCAGTCCGCCGGTACCGGCAGCCGACATCAAACGACTATTGCTGTCGAGCCGCGACAGGGCTGTGGCTTAGTCGGCAGGTGAAATTCCTGCTCAATGCAATAGCTGGCGTTATCGCCCGGTAAAACGCGGCTTGCGCTTGTCCATGAAGGCGCGCCGGCCCTCGCGGAAATCATCCGAATCCATGCAGGCGGTGCCGATCGCCTTGATCGCCTTCATGTCGCGTTTGTCGGGATCCTTCAGCACCTGCGCGATGGTGATCTTGGCCGCTTGAATGGCCAGCGGGGCGTTGCCGGAAATGGTGCGGGCGATATCCGATGTCGCGTTCCACAGCTCGGTGTCGGGCACCACGCGATCGACCAGGCCGATCCGCAATGCTTCGGCGGAATCGATCCGCATGCCGGTATACAGCAGGAGCCGCGCCCAGGATGGGCCGACCAGCGAGACCAGATGGTTGAGGCCCTCATAGCCGTAGGCGATGCCGAGCTTGGCGGCTGGAATGCCGAACTGGCTGTTTTCGGCGGCAATACGGATATCGGCCAGCATCGCGATCTGCATGCCGCCGCCGAGGCAGAAACCCCGGATGCAGGCGATGGTCGGTTTCGGATAATCCGCCAGCAAGGCGCGCTGCGCGTCGCTGCGCTTGCCATATTCTTCCGACGCCTGCGCGTTATGGCGGTTTTTTTCGAACTGGCTGATATCGGCGCCCGACATGAATGCCTTGTCGCCGGCGCCGGTCAGGATCACGACGCGTACCTCGGGATCGTCGCGCAATTCGATCAGTGCCGCGCCCAGTCCTTCCCACATGTCGAGCGACATGGCGTTGCGCTTGTCCGGATTGTTGAAGGTGACGGTGCCGACGCCCTCGGCGACGCTCTGCAGGATCTTGCCGTCGGCGTAGGATTTGTCGGCGCTTTTCGGGACATCTAGCATGGGTGGGGCTTTCGGTAAGGACGGATGTGCGACGGCCGAAATCCACCCGCGCGAAAGCCGGCCGTGGCGCCATTTTAGCCCAGCCTTCGGTGACGCGGGGAATAATTACCCCGCGCCAGACCGGCAACGGTCATTCCATAATGCTTATTGTGCGAGATGCGCCGTCAGCGGGTGATTGGCCGCCTTGTTGAAGAAGGCCGCTTCCTCGGCGGTGGCTTCCAGGAGCTGCTCGTCCTGGTCGTAGATGTCGTTGCGGAACTGGATCGTCTGGTCCCTGGTCATCCACGCCGTGAGATAGATCCAGGCCACCGGGACTTTTTTCGGCAGCACAATGTCCTCGCGCTGGCCGGTGGCGATG
>NZ_JBEKCZ010000054.1:0-27777 GCF_050014615.1 Bradyrhizobium sp.
GCCGGTCGGCCTCGCCTCGATCTCATCGGTGCACTGGTCGGATGGCGGGCTGATCGACGTCGACAGAGTAAGCGCGGCGCTGCGGCAACGCGGCGCGGCGTTGCTGGTCGACGCCACGCAAAGCGCCGGTGTGCTGGCGATGGACGTGCCGCGCCTCGATCCGGATTTTGTGATTTTCCCGACCTACAAATGGTTGCTCGGGCCCTATGGCCGCGCCTTTCTCTACGTTGCGAAGCGCCATCAAAGCGGGATCCCGCTCGAGCAGACCGCGGGCGGCCGCCGCGACGTGCGCGCCGAGAATGCGATCTATTTCGCGGATCTGCGCTACGTGCCCGATGCGCGGCGCTTCGACATGGGCGAGCGCGACCATTTCATCTCACTGGAGATGGCCTCGATCGGCATGGAAATGATGGCCGAATGGGGCACCGCGGCCATTGCGGCGCGTCTTTCCATGCTGACGGACCGGATCGCGCAGCGCCTGCGCGAGTTGGGCGTTGGCGTGCCGGAGCGTCACGTTCGCGCCCCGCATATCCTGTGCCTCAGCTTCAAAGATGGGATGCCGAAAGGCCTGATCGAGGCCCTCGCGAGCGAAGGCATCTACGTCGCGGCGCGTCTCGGCCGGCTGCGCATCTCGCCCCATGTCTACAATGATGAGGAAGATGCGGATCGTTTTGTCGAGGTTCTGGCAAAGCGGCTGCGGGGTTGAATCCCGCCCTGCCGCAGAACTCAGGGAGCGCCGAGTTTGAAATTCAAACCGGCGCGGACGATGTGTTCCTGATACGACGAAGTCGCCGCCATCGTGCTCACGGCGAGCGTGATCGGGAATACCGTCGAGGTATGGCCGAAATCGACGTAGAGATATTCGGCCTTCACGCTCATCCGGTTCGACAGCGCATATTCCAGTCCGGCGCCAATGGTTGAGCCGACCTTGCTGGCCGACACCGCGCCGTTGCCGCAGGAACTGTTGATGCAATTGCCTCCCAATATTCCGGTCGGAACAAAAGCTGTCGTCATGCTGAGGTCAGCGAACGCCGCGCCACCGGTCGCGAACAGCAGCAAGTCCGGGGTGGCGAGGAAGCCGACGCGACCGCGAACGGTTCCATACAGATTGATTTTCTGCTGGGTCGGCGCCATGAAGAAGCCATTGGGGCTGATCGAGGTGCCCTGGCCGGATATGCGCGCGTAGTCGACGTCGCCCTCGAAACCGCCGACGAACTTGCCGATCTGATAATTATAACCCGCCTCCGCGCCGATCAGGCCGCCGCTGCCATCAGGCGACACCCGCGTCGGGGTACCGGCGAGCCCGGGTATGTCGGCAAAAACAAAATCGGTCGAGGTCTGCGCGATTTCGCCGCCGGCCACGATGCCGAGATAGAACCCGGACCAGTTCGTCGCCGGGACCACGAGCGGCGGCGCCTTCAGCGGCATATCCGCCGCGAGCGCGGGCGCTCCACTCCATGCAGCGAGGCAAAAGCCGGCAACGAGAAGCTTTTTCATGGAACCCGCCAGATCGACTCGATCCAATGCAGAAACCTAACTCCCGCGCCGCCGGGCCCGTAAAGCAGAAACAAATATCATCGCGTGCGGTTTTCGGAGGCTGCGACCTTTTTACAACAGACCCCTAAGAGGACACCGCGATCTTCTGCGGCTGCTCCACCCCCGTCATCACAAACCCCTCATAACCCTTGGCGGCGACGTCGTTGCAGATCTGACGGTAGACCCCGACGCCACCGATATAGGGCATGAAGATCTGCGGCTTGCCCGGGATATTGGCGCCCATGTACCAGGAATTGGCCTGCGGATAGAGCGTGCCCTGAGCGACCTCATTGACGTGCGCGACCCATCTGTCCTCGGCGTCCTTGCCGGCTTCGATGGTATCGAGGCCGCGATCGCGCATCGTGGCGATACAGTCGGCGATCCAGTCGACGTGCTGCTCGATCGACACGATCATGTTGCTCAGCACCGACGGGCTGCCGGGACCGGTGATGATGAACAGGTTGGGGAACCCCGCGCTCATCAGGCCGAGATAGGTTCTGGGGCCTTCGGCCCACTTGGCGTTGAGCGTCTGTCCGTTGCGGCCGCGAATATCGATCTTGGCCACGGAGCCGGTCATGGCGTCGAAACCGGTCGCCAGCACCAGCGCATCGACCTCATAATCCCTGATCCCTTCCTTGCCCGCGGTGCGCACCGAATAGGGCAGGATCCGCTCGATCGGATTTGACCTGATATCGACCAGGGTGACATTCGCCCGGTTGAAGGTCGCGTAATAATCGGTATCGACGCAGATGCGTTTTGCGCCGATCGGATGATTGTCGGGTTGCAGCAGTTTTGCGGTGCTGGGATCGCTGACAATCTGCGCGATCTTGTCGCGGACGAAATTGGCGGCGGTGTCGTTGGCGGCCTTGTCGAGCACGAGATTGTTGTAGACCCCCATGAAGGTGAGGCCGCCGCGGGTCCAGCGCGTTTCGTATTTGGCGCGGCGCACGTTGTCGCCATCCTCCAGCGCGCCGCGGTCGGGCAATTCCTGCACGATGCCGTTGCGCGACTCTTCGCGCGCGATGCGCCGCAGTTCCGGATAGTTCGACCGGAATGAATCGCGCTCCTCCGGCGTCAGCGCGGCGTTGCGGGCGGGGATACTGAAATTCGCAGTACGCTGAAACACGGTCAGGTGTCTGGCCTGTTCGGCGATCACAGGCACCGACTGAATGGCCGACGAGCCCGTGCCAATGACGCCGACGCGCAGCCCGGTGAAATCGATCTGCTCATGCGGCCAATGGCCGGTATGATAGACTTGGCCCTTGAAATCCGAGAGCCCCTCGATATCGGGCATCCGTGCATTGGACAGACATCCGGTGGCGAGCACGACATATTTCGCGGTCACCGTCTTGCCGTCGGAGGTGGTCACCGACCACACCCCGGCGCGCTCGTCGAAGGCGGCACTATCGACACGGGTACCCAGTTGAATATCCGGCCGCAGCTTGAAGCGGTCGGCGACATGGTTGGCATACTTCAGAATTTCCGGCTGCGGCGCGTAGCGCTCGCTCCAGTCCCATTGCTGCTGCAGTTCATCCGAGAACGAATAGGAGTACTGCATGCTTTCGACGTCGCAGCGCGCCCCGGGATAGCGGTTCCAGTACCAGGTGCCGCCGACATCGCCGCCCTGCTCATAGACCCGGACCGACAGTCCCTGCTTGCGCAGCCGGTGCAGCATATACATTCCGGCAAAACCGGCGCCGACCACGACGACGTCATAGGTTGCGGCGTTTGCCGCGTGGCCCTTGCCCGAGATCGATTGCACGGCGGACATCTGTTCGCGCTCCCTTGCGATTTTTTTAAGGTGTTGTGAACCAGCATTCTACCCGCGGCCCGAAAGCGCAAGAGCTAAAAATGACCGCCGGATATTCTGCGTCGTGGAAAGCTCGTTGTTCCCCGATGGTGAGGAGGTCCGGCTTGGCATCGCCGCCCGTGATGCGCTAGCGTCGTCAAAACGGTCGCCAATCAGGCGAGAACAAGCAGCACCGAAGGCTGCCGCGGGGAGTGAGCACCATCATGAAATCGCCGGTCTGCGAAATGCTGGGAATTGAATTTCCGCTGCTGGCGTTCAGCCATTGCCGCGACGTGGTGGCGGCGGTCAGCCGCGCCGGGGGTTTTGGCGTGCTCGGCGCCACCACGCATTCGCCCGAATCCATCGAGCAGGAACTGAAATGGATCGACGATCACGTCGACGGCAAGCCCTACGGGCTCGACGTGCTGATCCCCGAGAACATTTCGACCTCGGGCGAAAAGGACGTCACCTGGAAGAGCCTCGAAGCGCGGATTTCACCCGAACATCGCGCCTTCACCCGCAACCTCCTCAGGAAATACGGCGTCGAACTGACGACCACGGAAATCCCCGACAACCAGCCGCAGCCGTTCGACGCCAAGCGCGCGCTGGAAGTGCTCGACGCATCGTTCCGGCATCCGATCCGCCTGATCGCCAACGCGCTCGGCGTGCCGCCCAGGGCGATGATCGAGATGGGCAAGCAGCACGGCGTTCCCGTCGCCGCCCTGGTCGGCGCCAAGGAGCACGCGCTGCGCCAGGTCGCCGCCGGCGTCGACATTCTGGTGGTGCAGGGCACCGAAGCCGGCGGCCATTGCGGCGAGGTCTCGACCATGGTGCTGGTGCCCGAAGTGATCAAGGCGATCAAACCAATTCGCGACGTGCCGGTGCTGGCGGCCGGCGGCATCATGACCGGACGGCAGATGGCCGCCTGCATGGCGATGGGCGCCGCCGGGGTATGGACCGGCTCGGTCTGGCTGGCGACGGTCGAATCCGAAACCTCAGAGATCTTCCGCGAAAAGATGATCGCGGCCTCGTCGCGGGACGCGGTCCGTTCCAAAGGCCGCACCGGGAAGCCGGCGCGGCAGTTGCGCTCGGTCTGGACTGATGCGTGGGACCGCGGTCCCGACAGTCCCGGCGCCCTGCCGATGCCGCTGCAAAGCATCATCAGCCGCGACGCCTTCAACTCCATCGATCGCTCGGCGGCGGCAGGCAACGCCCAGGCGCGCGATCTCGTCAGCTATTTTGTCGGACAAGGCGTCGGCCTGATCGACAGCGTGAAGTCCGCCGGCGCCGTGGTGCAGGAATTCAAGGAAGATTTTGTCGAGGCCGTGGAACACATGAACGCATTGGTGGCGGAGTAGATTTGCAGTCATTCCGGGATGGTCCGAAGGACCAGACCTCAGATGTGCAATTGCACGTCGGGGAATCTCGAGATTCCGGGTTCGATGCTTCGCATCGCCCCGGAATGACGAGCGAAAAACAGCGGCGCATTGACTATCAAGAAGGCGAAACAAGAAAAAATGACAACATCCCCCCTCCCCGAAGACCGCATTCCCGTCATCGTCGGGGTCGGCGAAATCGTCGATCGCCCCAAAGATATCGCCGCAGGGCTCGAGCCCCTGGCCTTGCTGGTCGAGGCGCTCAAGCGCGCCGAAGCGGACAGCGGCGCCCAATGGCTTGCCGAGATCCAGTCGCTCGACATCGTCAATTTCCTGAGCTGGCGCTACCAGGATCCGGCGCGGCAGCTCTCCGACCGGCTCGGGATCAAGCCGGCGCACGCCTATTATGGACCGGTCGGCGGTGAAAGCCCGATCCGCTACCTGCACGAGGCGGCGCAGCGTATCGCGCGCGGCGAATGCAGCGTCGCCGCGGTCTGCGGCGCCGAAGCGCAGGGCACCGCGACCAGGGCCGAGCGCGCCGGCATCGCCCTGCCGTGGACGCCGTTCGCGCATGACGTCCCGGAGCCGAAACGCGGCGCCGCGTTCCAGAAGCCCATGGCGGTCACGCTCGGCGTGTTCCGGCCGGTGACGGTCTATCCGTTTTACGAAGCCGCGACGTCGGCGCATTGGGGCCAGACCCCGCGCGAGGCGATGGCGGAATCCGGCCGATTGTGGGCGACCTATTCCGATGTCGCCGCGCAGAATCCGAATGCCTGGCTGAAGCGGCATTTCACGCCGGAAGAGATCACGACGCCGACGCCAGACAACCGGCTGATCGCCTGGCCCTATACCAAGCTGATGGTGGCCAATCCGACCGTCAATATGGGCGGCGCGGTCCTGATCACCAGCCTGGCCAAAGCGCGGGCCGCAGGCATCGCCGAACACCGCCTGATTCACATCTGGGGCGGGGCCTCAGCGGAGGAGCCGCGCGATTATCTGGTCCGCGACCAGTTCTTCGAGAGCCACGCCCAGAACGCCGTGCTCAAGGCGGCCATGGAACTCGGCGGCGACGACGGACAAGTGAACGGACAGGCGTTCGACGCGATCGAACTCTACAGCTGCTTTCCCTGCGTGCCGAAAATGGCGCGGCGGACGCTCGGCCTCGGCGCCGATGTGCAGCCGACCGTGACCGGCGGCCTTACCTTCTTTGGCGCGCCGCTCAACACCTACATGACGCACGCGGCCTGCGCGATGGTGCGAAAGCTGCGCAGCGGCGCCGGGCTCGGCCTGCTCTACGGCCAGGGCGGTTTCGTCACCAAGCATCACGCGCTGGTGCTGTCACGCCAGCCGCCGCGCGCGGCGTTGGCGCAGGACACCAGCGTGCAGGCCGAAGCCGACCGTCACCGCGGTCCGGTGCCCGAATTCGTCACCGAAGCCGGCGGCAAAAGCGCGGTCGAAAGCTTCACGGTGATCTATGGCCGCAACAACGAGATCGAGCACGGCGTGGTGATGCTGCGGACATCGGACCATGCCCGCGCGCTGGCGCGGGTGCCCGCGCGGGACGGCCAAACCCTGGCGCATCTCATGAACATGGACCGCACGCCGGTCGGATCATCCGGCGACCTCGTCAGCGCCGACGACGGGGTTCTGGAGTGGCGGGTGGGGTAGAGAACATAAATCCCGGACGCGCCGCGTCCGGGACCCGATAGAGCGGTACGCCCGCTTTATCCCTTGATGTCCTGCTTGGCCGAAACCGTCGTCGGCCTGGCCGGCGGCTTCACGGTGTTGACGACGCGGACCTGGTCGCCATTGGCGACGCCATCCGGCGGTGCGGTGATGACGCGATCGTCCGCAGACAATCCCGACGCCAGTTCGATATTGCGGCCGAGATCGCGCCCGATTTTCACGGTCTTGAGGATGACGCGATCGTCAGGACCGACCACCGCGACCCGCAACCCGCTCTGGTCGAAGATCAGCGCGCTCGAAGGAATGTTCAGCGGCACGCCATCATGCTGCAGGCTCAAGTGAACATTGGCGTAGCCGCCCGGCATCAATTCGCCCGCGCTATTGTCGAGCGCGAGCTGCATCTGCGTCGTCCCGGAATTGATATCGACCGCCTGCGCCGAAGCTTCGACCGTCGCGGCGAAGGTCCGGGTTTGATATTCCGGAACCGAGATCAGGGCCTTGGAGCCGATCGGGACCGACGGCACGTAGCTCTGGGGCACGTTGACATAGACGCGCAGCTTCTTGATGTCGGAAATCACGAACATCGGTGCACCGCTGCTTTGCCCGGCATTGATCAGGGCGCCGACATCGGTCGAGCGAGCGGTGACGATGCCGTCGAACGGCACGGTAATCTTCTTGTAGCCGGCCAGCGCCTCGAGCCGCTCGACATTGGCCTGGTTGGACTTGACCGCGGCGTTCTTGTTGGAGAGGTCGGCGGTGCGCTCGTCGATCTCCTGCATCGAGACGAAATTCGAGGGAATCAGCGTCCTGCGGCGAGCCAATGTCACGTCGGACAATTTCGCACTGGCCTCCTGGTTGGCGAGATCGGCGCGCGCCTGCAGCAATTGCTGGTCCAGGTCCGGCGCCTCGATTTCAGCGATCACATCCCCGGCCTTGACCCGGGCGCCGATGTCGGCGGTCCAGTATTTCAGATAGCCGCTGACGCGCGCAAAGATCGGGGCACGATTATAGGCCTCCAGCCGGCCCGGCAGATCGATCGTGGCCTGAAGCGCCTTGGGGTCGGGAAGCACCACCGCGACCGACGGAACGGCCTGGTTATCGGTCCACTCCTTGAGCTTCACGTCCGTCTCTTCCCGCGCCCGGATGCCGGTTACCACCAGCAACAGCGCAGCGACAACACCGACGACGAGGAAAATGCCCAACTTCCGGCGAGAAACCGGCGGGCTATTCTCAGTGCGCATTTTCAGTCTCCGGTAAGGCAGCGGCTTTGGCGCCCTGCTTCTTGTGTATCATGCTAAACACCACGGGGACAAACATCAGCGTGGCGACGGTGGCGAAAATCAGTCCCCCGATCACGGCCCGTCCAAGCGGCGCGTTCTGCTCGCCGCCCTCGCCGAGGCCAAGCGACATCGGCAACATGCCGATAATCATCGCCAGCGCCGTCATCAGCACCGGACGGATACGCACGAAGCCTGCTTCCATGGCCGCGGCGACGGGATCGCCCAGTTCTTCAAAGCGCTCGCGGGCGAAGCTGATCACCAGCACGCTGTTGGCGGTGGCGACGCCCATGCACATGATCGCACCGGTCAACGCCGGCACCGACAGCGTGGTTCCAGTCGCAAACAGCATCCAGACGATTCCCGCAAGGGCCGCCGGCAGCGCCGTGATGATCACGAACGGATCGGACCATGACTGGAAGTTCACCACGATCAGGAGATAGACCAGCACGATCGCGCCGAGCAGCCCGAACAGCAGCCCGGAAAACGCGCTGTTCATGGTCTGCACCTGGCCGAGAAGGTACACACCGCTGCCTTTTGGCACGTCCTTCTTGGTGTCGGCGATCACCGTCCTGATGTCCGTGGCGATCGCGCCGAGGTCGCGGCCCTGCGGCGTCGCATAGATCTGCACCAGCGACTGGATGTCATATTGGGAGATCACCGCGTTCGAAACCGACCGGTATATATTGGCGATGCCGCCCAGAATCGGCGCGGACGTGCCACCTGCCGTAATCGGCAAGGTCTGCAGCGCACTTAGCGTATCGACCTTGTATTGCGGCGTCTGCATCACGATCGAATACGAAACGCCGTTGTCCGGGTTGAGGAAGTAGGTCGGCGCGACCTGTGCGCTGCCTGCCAGATTGACCGTGAGGGTGTTGGTGACATCACGCTCGGTCAGCCCGACATATTGCGCGCGGGTCCGGTCGACGTCGACGTTGAAGCTCGGATAATTGGGCGATTGCTGAATGCGCGCATCGGCAACGCCGGGGATGCGGCGAATGCGAGCCAGCAACTGATTGGCGTAGGCGAAATTCGCGTTCAAATTGGCGCCGCGGATCTGAAGGTCGATAGGCGCCGGAGCGCCGAAGTTCAGGATCTGGTTGACGATATCTGCCGGAAGAAAAGCAAATGTCAGGCCAGGAAAGGCGCGGGGCAGCTGCTCACGTAGCGCCTTCACGTAAATGTCAGTGGGAGGATGGTCCTCCTTCAGCTTGATCTGGATATCGCCGTCCTGCGGACCGGTAACGCCGGTGTTGTTGTAGGTCATGTTGATGCCGCTGATGGGCATGCCGATATTGTCGGTGATCGTGTCGATCTGATCCGACGGAATGATCTTGCGAATGACCTTCTGCACATCGGCGAATTGATTGGCACTTTCCTCAACACGGGTACCCACCTGGGTGCGCACATGCATCAGGATCTGGCCGGCGTCGACGGAGGGAAAGAAATTCTGCCCCAGATACGGCACCATCAGGAACGAAAGCCCGACGAAGGCCAGGAAGCCGATCACGAAAGTCGGACGATGCGCCAATGCCAGCGCCAGCAGATCGCTATAGCCGGCACGAAATCTCTCGAAACCTGCCTCAAAGCCGCGCTGAAACCGGACCAGCGGATTACGCGAACGCTTCGACTGCTCGCCCTCGGCGTGGTGCACATGCGGATGCAGCAGGTACTTCGCCATGGTCGGCACCAGCGTCCGCGACAGGATGAACGACCAGATCATCGCGAAGATCACCGCTTCGGCCATCGGCACGAACAGGAAGCGGGCGATGCCTTGCAGGAAGAACATCGGGATGAACACGATGCAGATACACAATAGCGACACAAAGGCCGGCACCACGATCTGGTTGGCGCCGTCCAGGATCGCAGGCTCAACTTCCTTGCCCTGCTCCAGATGCCAATTGATATTCTCGATGGTCACCGTGGCCTCGTCGACCAGGATGCCGACCGCGAGCGCCAAACCGCCGAGCGTCATGATGTTCAGCGTCTCGCCGAGCGCCGCCAGCATGATGATCGAGCCGAACACGGCAAGCGGGATCGATGTCGCAATGATGATGGTCGAGCGCCAGCTTCCCAGGAACAGCAGGATCATGACGCTGGTCAGCAGCGCTGCGATAATGCCTTCGCGAACCACGCCGGCGATGGCGCCACGGACGAACAGCGACTGGTCGCCGACAAACCCGACCCTCAGATTATCGGGCAGCGAGTCCTTGAAATCGATCACCTTCTGCTTGATGCCCGCGATGATATCGAGCGTCGAGATGGAGCCTGCCTTCAGCACCATCATCAGAACGGAGCGATTGCCGTTGACGTGGACGATATTGGTCTGCGGCGGATTGCCGTCGCGCACGGTGGCAACGTCCCGCACATAGACCATGGCACCGTTGACGACCTTGATCGGGAGATCCCCGAGCTCGTCAAACTTGAGCGGCGAGTTGTTGAGCTGAATGACGTATTCGAAGCCACCGATCTTCTGGGTGCCCGCCGGCGTGATCAAATTCTGCGCCGCCAGCGCGTTGGCGACGTCATTGCCGGACAACCCAAGTGACTGCAACGCCGACGAATCGAGATCGATCTGGATCTGACGCTGCTTGCCACCATAGGGATAGGGGATCGCCGCGCCGTTTACGGTGACCAGCGGCGTGCGCAATTGATTGATGGCGATATCACCGAGATTTTGTTCGGTAAGGCCGTCGCCCGACAGCGCGAGTTGCAGGATCGGAACCGTCGACGCGCTGTAATTGAGAATCAGCGGCGGCGTCGCGCCGGGGGGCAACTGCTTGATGATGGTTTGCGAGACCGCGGTCACCTGGGCGTTGGCGGTGCGGATATCGACATTGGGCTGGAAGAATATCTTGACGACCCCGAAGCCATTATACGAGTTGGCCGTCATGTGCTCGATGTCGTTGACGGTCGTCGTCAGGATGCGTTGAAACTGCGTGGTGATGCGGCCGGCCATCTGTTCCGGCGGCAGGCCGGTGTACTGCCAAACCACGCCGATGACAGGAATACGAATTTCCGGGAAGATGTCGGTGGGCGTACGCAGCGCGGCGAGCGGGCCGATGATCAGGAGAAGCAGCGCGAGCACGACGAACGTGTATGGCCGGCTTAAGGCGATACGGACCAGTGCTGTCATAGAACGTGCATTCCTTGGTCAGGCGAACGAACTCGCGATTGAAGAGGAAAATCACTCCGGCCGATTTACCCGCACCATGCTGAAATTGCCAACGCCCGGCCGCGCTTCCACCATGCAGTGCAGCATATCTTTAACCTGCCTGGGTTAAAGATGATATTCGCAATGTTTTGATCGCCCCAAACTCTCACCGCGTTGTGAACAAGCTATTTACAAGGCTTTCAGTGCACTGCCTTTCGGCAGACGTGCTTAAATTTCAGCGTATCGGCTGAAGACGTCGAAGGTTCCGGGGCGCTGAAAAGCGCAGTACCCCCCGCATCGGCAATGTCACGACATCCTTCAACGCCGACGGCGCGCAGCACGATATTCTGCGCCGACCGGAAAGCCGAGAATTGGCGCCCTTAAGCCGCCCTGACCGAGCTCAGGAACTTGCCGACTTCGAGCTTGAGGCGGTTGCTGTCGCCGGACAGCGACTGCGCCGCCGTCAGCACCTGCGACGAGGCCCGCCCGGTCTCGCCGGCGCCACGTTGCACATCGGTAATGTTGGAGGAGACCTGCTGGGTTCCCTGGGCAGCCTGCTGCACGTTGCGGGCAATCTCCTGGGTCGCAGCCCCCTGCTGTTCCACCGCCGCTGCGATGGCCGAGGAGATTTCGGACAGCTTTTCGATGGTCCCGCTGATTTCCTTGATGGCGTTCACCGAATCCTGCGTCGCCGACTGGATGCCGTTGATCTGCTGACCGATCTCGCCGGTGGCCTTCGCGGTCTGTTCGGCCAGCGCCTTGACCTCGGAGGCCACGACCGCGAAACCGCGGCCGGCTTCACCGGCGCGGGCCGCCTCGATGGTGGCGTTGAGCGCCAGGAGATTGGTCTGCCCGGCGATGGTGTTGATCAACTCGACGACATCGCCGATGCGGGCCGCGGCCTTCGACAACTCGCTGACACGGTCGTTGGTCTTGCGCGCCTCATTGACGGCGTCGCCGGCCATCCGGGCCGAGTCCTGGACCTGGCGGCTGATCTCGTTGACCGACGAGGCCATCTCTTCGGTAGCCGAGGCCACCGACTGCACATTGGTCGAGGCTTCTTCCGACGCTGCCGCGACCATGGTGGTGAGTTCCTGCGCGCGCTCGGCGGTGGCCGTCAGCGTGCCGGCCGACGCTTCGAGCTGCGTCGAGGCCGAGGATACGGTATTGACGATCTCGCCGATCATCGATTCGAATTCGCGCGTGATACCGTCCACCCGGCGGCCGCGCTCGATCTTGGCTTCGGCGTCCTGTGCCGCGGCCTCGTCGGCGGCCTTTTTGGCGATCAGCGCCTGTTTGAACACCTGCAGCGAATCCGCCATCGAGCCGATCTCGGTCTTCTCGCCCTGATGCGGGACCTGCGCGGTCAGATCGCCGTTACCCAGCGCCTGCATCGGCGCGACAATAGAAGCAATGCCACGCGAGACATCGCGAACCAGATAGATGCCGACCGCAATTCCGACGATAATGGCAACGCCGGTGATGGCGGCCAGCATCGCGAAGGCAAAGCCGTAGTTGTCGGCCGCGTCGCTGCCTGCCTTGTCGGCGCCGGTATTGTTGAGTTCGATGCTCTTTTTCAGGACGGCGTCCGAGTCGATCCCGATCTTGTTTACCGTTTTGGTATTCAACTCATGCGCCTCATGGGGAAACTTGCCGACGCTCTTGCGCGACAACGCCATGACTTCTTCGGTACCCTTCTTGTAGCGCTCCCACAGTTGGACCCATTCGCTGTAAAGCGCGCGTTCTTGCGGCGACGTGATCAGCGGCTCATAGGTCTGGCGGCTCTTGGCAATGCCCTCGATGACCGTCACCAGAACCTTTTCCGTGGCTTCCTTTTCCTCGGCGGTTTCGACCAGCATGTGCTCCCGGATCACGTTGCGATAGGTGATGATGCCGGCGCGCAGATCGCCCAGCACGCGGACGCTCGGCAGCCAGACTGTCGTGATATCCACGGTACTGGCGTTGATCGCCCGCATATTCCTCACCGCAAGCAGGCCCATGCCGGTCATCGCAATCAGCAGGAAGGCGACCACGGCGGTAATCTTGGCGCGGATGGAGTAGTTGGCGAGCATGGTTTTGATCTCTTTCGGCACGTTGGTGCTGCGGACGCGATCGGATGAAGGAATCCGCAGAATCGGCAGAGCGGAAGCCATGCCTGTAGGGATCAAAACCTAAATTTGCTGCGCTTGCGTTAATCCCACATCCCCGCAGAATTGCGGGGATGTTCGACATGCCGGAAATGCATCCAGGCGAAGCCGTGCTCAGCGCATCAGCTTGAGGGCGTCGGAGAAAAATTCCGGACCGCCGAAATTGCCTGATTTTAGCGCAAGCAGCATGTCTCCGCCGTTCACCCCGACGGTACGCAGTACCGGGACACCGGCGGCGATTTCCGCGCCCACCAGAAAACCCGGTATTCCCAGGCGATCCACTACCGCGCCGGAGGTTTCGCCGCCCGCGACCACCAATCGCCGCACGCCCGACTGCACCAGACCTTCGGCGATGTCGGCCATCGCCTGCTCGATGGCATGTCCTGCTGCATCGCGGCCATGACGTAATTGCAGGGCTGCCACTTCCTCCGGCGTCGAACTGCTGGCGATCAGGATCGGACCTTCCTGCAGCCGTTCCCGGGCCCAGGCCAGCGCGCGCCGGGATTCGCCGTTGCCCGCGATGACCTGGTCGGGATCGAGATGCAGCACCGGCATCGCCTGCTCGGCCCTGGCGATCTGCTGCAGCGTCGCCTGCGAGCAGCTGCCGGCCAGGCACGCCGCCGGTCCGCCGACCGGCGCATTGGAAATCGGATCGGCCGCGAGCGATTTGACGTTGCCCGCGGCCACCAGCGCGCGGGCAAGACCGAGCCCGAGCCCGGATGCGCCGACCGACACCCGATGGTCGAGCGCGACCTGGCCGATGGTCTCAAGGTCGCGTTCGAATACGGCATCGGCGATAACAGCCCCAAAACCCTGGCCGGATAGTTGGGCAAGACGCGCCCGGACCGCCTCCGCTCCGCGCGCGATGTCGGCGAGATCGACGAGACCGATCCGGGTCCGGCTCTGGCGCGCCAGCACCCGCACCAGATTGGAATCGTGCATCGGATTGAGCGGATGGTCTTTCAGCGGGCTTTCGTTCAGCGGCACGGCGCCTACGAACAGATTGCCCTGATAGACGGTGCGGCCGGTCTCGGGAAACGCCGGGGTCACCAGCACGATCGCGTCGCCCGAATCCGCGCGCAACGCGTCCATGACCGGACCGATATTGCCCGCATCGGTGGAATCGAAGGTCGAGCAAATCTTGAACAGCACGTGCCGCGCGCCCCGCTCGCGCAGCCATTTCTCCGCCGAGCGCGAGCGTGTCACCGCGAGGTCTGCTTCGATCGAGCGGCTCTTGAGCGACACCACCACGGCATCGACCTCGGGCAGCGCCAGATCGGCTGCGGGCACGCCGATGGTCTGCACCGTGCGCAGGCCGCAGCGGGTCAGCGTGTTGGCGAGATCGGACGCCCCGGTGTAGTCGTCGGCAATGCAGCCCAGCGCCAGCGTCACGGTTTCACTCCAGTAGAGGACTTGTCGGTATAAGACTTGCCCGCATAGGACTTGAACCAGCCGAGCCCATCAGTGGTCTTGCCCCGCGGATTATATTCGCAGCCGACAAAGCCGGTGTAGCCCAACCGGTCCAGTTCATCGAACAGGAACGGATAGTTCAACTCCTCGCCATCAGGCTCATGGCGCGAGGGGATGCTGGCGATCTGGATATGGCCGATCACCGGCATCATCTCGCGCAGCCGCATCGTCACATCGCCATGGATGATCTGGCAGTGATAGATGTCGAACTGCAGCTTCAAATTGGGAATGTCGAGTTCCACGATCAGGTCGCGCGCGAACGTGAAATCGTTGAGGAAGTAGCCGGGGACGTTGCGCGGGTTGATCGGCTCCAGCACGACGTCGAGGCCGTGGGGCCTGAGAAACTCGGCGGCCCATACCACCGACTTGCGGAACGCCGCCACCGCTTTGGGATCGCCGCGGCTGGCGAGACCCGCCATCAGATGCAGGCGCTTGACGCCGGTAGCCTGCGCATAGGGCAACGCCGTGCGCAGGCTCTGCTGCAGGTCCGCAAAACGATCCGGCAGCGATGCAAAGCCCTTTTCGCCGGCGTCCCAGTCGCCCGGCGGCAGGTTGAACAGCGCCTGCGTCAGGCCGTTGCGGCGCAGCCGCTCGCCAATGGCGTCGGCGGGGTGCGCATAGGGAAACAGAAATTCCACCGCCGTAAATCCCGCCTGGGCCGCCGCGTCGAAACGGTCGAGGAACGGTACTTCAGTGAACATCATGGTGAGATTGGCGGCGAAACGGGGCATCGACTGTCCTCTTGTTGGCAACGCTTCTATTTCGGCTCGCGGCTATTTCGGCTCGCCCGGCAGATGGGTGCCGGTGACGCGGGCATACATCCGCGCCACCGAGGCGTCGTCGTCGCGGCCCATGCCGGAGGCCGCCGTCATCAGGAACATCTGCAGCGCGGCTGCTGCGACCGGCACCGGAAATTTCGCGGTGCGCGCCATGTCCTGGATGATGCCGAGGTCCTTGACGAAGATTTCCACCGCGCTGCGCGGGGTGTAATCGCCGTCGAGCACATGCGGCACGCGGTTCTCGAACATCCAGGAATTGCCGGCCGAGGCGGTGATCACCTCATAGACTTTCCTGATATCGAGCCCCTGCTTGGCGGCGAAGGTGATCGCTTCCGAGGCCGCGGCGATGTGCACGCCGGCGAGCAACTGGTTGATCATCTTGAACGCGGCGCCCTGGCCGGCGGCATCGCCGAGTTCGTAGAGCTTGGCCGCCATCGCATCGAGCGCGGGGCGAGCTTTGGCAAAGGCCGCCGCGCTGCCCGACGCGAGAATGGTCAACTCGCCCTGCGCGGCGCGCTGCGCGCCGCCCGAAATCGGCGCGTCGAGATAATGCCGGCCGGTCGCTTCCAACTGCTTCGCCAGCCGCCGCGCCACATCCGGGTCCATGGTCGCGGAGGAGATGAACACCGCATCCTTGGCCAGGGTTTCGGCGACGCCGTCCTTGCCGAAAAGAATGGCTTCGGTCTGCGCGGCGTTGACCACCACGCTGACGACGATGTCGGCGGTTTTGGCAGCCTGCGCCGGCGCGTCGGCGCCGCCGCCGCCGTCGGCGACGAACCGCGCGACGGCATCGCCGGAGACATCACAGCCGGTGACGGCAAAACCCGCGCGCCGCAGCGAGGTGGCCATGCCAAACCCCATCGAGCCCAGCCCGATGACGGCGATGTGCGGTTTTGCGGATTCAGGCATGCGGCTTTTCCTCAGGGGTTTCCTTTTGGCGGCTTTGCCTCTGGGTATCACGGCTTGGCCGCGCTGCCAAAGCGTGAGACAAGGCGGCAAAGAGGTGCAGGCAGGACACCGTCATGACCGAAACCAGGCTACGCGAGGACATCTGCCGCCTTGGCCGCTCCTTGTTCGAGCGCGGACTGACGCCGGGCTCCTCGGGCAATATCAGCATCAAACTCGACGATGGCGGCTGGCTGGTGACGCCGACCAATGCGTCGCTCGGTTCACTCGACCCGGCGCGGCTGTCGCGGCTCGACCCTACCGGCAAGCTCGTCTCCGGCGATGCCCCGACCAAGGAAGTGCCGCTGCATAGCGCGCTCTATCAGACCCGAGGGACCGCGCGCGCGGTGGTGCATCTGCATTCGACGCATTCGGTGGCGCTGTCGATGCTGCCGGAGATCGACCCGCGCGCGGCGCTGCCGCCGATGACGCCCTATTACCTGATGAAGTGCGGCGCCACGGCGCTAGTGCCGTATTATCGGCCCGGCGATCCGGCCGTCGCTGACGCGATCAAGGGCCTCGCGGGGAAATATTCATCGGTGCTGCTGGCCAATCACGGCCCGGTGGTCTCAGGCGACACGCTCGAAGCGGCGGTCTACGCGATCGAGGAACTGGAAGAAACCGCCAAACTCTATCTGCTGCTGCGCGGGCTCAACCCGCGCTATCTCACGCCGGCGCAGGTGGCGGATTTGTCGAAGACGTTCGGGCTGGAATTGCCGGAGCATGAGGATGATTGAGGCAACCAGTCATTCCGGGGCGATGCAAAGCATCGAACCCGGAATCTCGAGATTCCCCGATGCGCAATTGCGCATCTGAGGCCTGGTGCTAACGCACCATCCCGGGATGACGAAGGGTGGATTGCTTCGTCGCTTTCGCTCCCTTGCGCAAACGCTTCGCGTTTGTCGCAGGCAATGACGGCCTTCCGCGTCACAGCCCCAGATACGCTTTCCGCACATCCGGATTGCCCCTGATCTCCGCCGACGTGCCCTGCATCTGCAGCCGGCCGGTCTGCAGGATGTAGGCGCGGTCGGCTATCTCCAAACACTCGGCGATGCGCTGTTCGACGATCAGCACGGTCATCCCTGCGTCGCGGATCTGCTTCACCGCCTGGAAAATCTCGTCAACCAGTTTCGGCATGATGCCCTGCGACGGCTCGTCCAGCATCAACAGCCTTGGCCGCGTCATCAGCGCCCGGCCGATCGCCAGCATCTGCTGCTCGCCGCCGCTTAGCGTTTCGGCGCGCTGCTCGAGCCGTTCGGACAACCGCGGAAACAGCTTGAACACCAGCGCCAGCGGCGCCTCGCGATCCGCCTGGCCGCGATAGAGGTAACTGCCGAGGCGCAGATTGTCCCGCACCGACAACCGCGGAAACAGCCGGCGGTTTTCCGGCACATAGGCGATGCCCCGCGCCGTGATCAGATGCTGCGCCATGCCGTCGAGGCGCGTGCCATCGAAGGTGATGGAGCCGGAACGCGGCCGCTCGGCGCCGGCGATGGACTTCAACAATGTCGATTTGCCCGCGCCGTTGGCGCCGGCGACGCAGACGATCTCGCCCTTGGCGACCTCGATCGAGACCGCCGAGATCGCGACCAGCCCCTGATAGGCGGTGGTGACTTCATGCACTGACAGCATGACGATCCCCAAGGTAGGCGCTGATGACTTTCGGATCGCGCACGATGTCGGCCGGCTTGCCCTCGACCAGCACCTTGCCGAGGTCGAGCACGATGGCGCGGTCGACCAGCGGCATCACGATCTCCATGACATGCTCGACCATCAACACCGTGACGCCGGTGGCGCGCACTTTTCGCACCAGTTCGACGCCGGTCTGCGCCTCGATCGGCGTCAGACCCGTGAGCACTTCATCGAGCAGCAGCAGTTTCGGTTCGGTGGCGAGCGCGCGCGCGACTTCGAGGCGGCGTTTCTCCGACGGGATCAATTCGCTGGCCAGCACATTGGCACGCGCGGCGAGGCCGGCAAATTCCAGCACCTCATGGGCCTTGCGCCGCGCCTCGCGCATCACGGTGCTACGTACCAGCGCACCGACGATGACGTTGTCAATGACCGTCATGGTCTCGAAGCTTTTGACGACCTGGAACGTGCGCCCGATGCCGCGCTGGCAGCGCTCCGCCGCCGGCAGCGCGGTGACGTCCTCGCCGTCGAAGATGATCGAGCCCTGGGTTGGCGGCAGCACGCCCGCGATCAGGTTGAACAGCGTCGACTTGCCGGCGCCGTTGGGGCCGATCAGTCCGACGATCTCGCCGCGTCCGACCGAAATCGAGATATCGCTGTTGGCGATCAGCCCGCCGAAACGCTGCCAGACGCCCTTGATTTCCAGCAATTCCGTCATCGGGCGACTTCCTTGCGCCGACGCGAGAACAGTCCGACCAGCCCCTCGGGCCGCGCCAGCGAGATCAGCACGATCAGCGTGCCATAGACGATCAGGTCGACGCCGCGGCCGGAGCCGCCGATGAAAGAACGCGTGAGTTCAGTGAGCGGGATCAGGATGACGGCGCCGAGCACCGGTCCCCAAAGGGTGCCGATGCCGCCGAGCACCGCCGGCAGCGCCATCAGCAGCGAGAACTGGAAGCCCATCACGCTTTCAGGATCGATGTAGGACACGAACTGCGCGTAGAAGCTGCCGCCGACCGCGGTGAGGAAGGCCGAGACCGCCGCCGCGCCCATCTTGGAATTGAACACGACCACGCCGAGGCTTTCGGCGGCGTCCGGGTTGTCCTTTACGGCGCGCCACCAATAGCCCCATTTGGAATCCTCGAGCCACCAGGTCACGAACCAGGCGACGCAGGCCAGCCCCAGCGCGAAATAGAAATAGGGCAGCTTGCTGCGCGTGAACTGAAAGGTGAGCCAGCTGTCGCGGCGCACGGGAATATCGATCCCGAGCGCCGCGCCGGCCCAGTCCCAGTTCTGGAACAGCAACAAGGCGGTCTCGGCGATGACGATGGTGGCGATCACGAAGTAATGCCCGCGCAGCCGGAAACAGGGATAGCCGAGCGCCATCGCGATCACAGCGGATATCAACCCGCCGCCGAGCATGCCGAACCATGGCAGCACGCCGAATTTGGTGAACAGAAGTGCCGTGGTGTAGGCGCCGAGCCCGAAATACAAAGCGTGGCCGAGCGAGATCTGCCCGCAATAGCCGGACAGGATATTCCAGCTCTGCGACAGCGCGGCGTACATCAGCGTCAGCACCATGATATTCTGGACGTAGACGTCTTTGACGAACAGCGGCACCAGCGCGGCGACGAGCGCAAGACAGCCGGCGACGATCAGATCGCGGCGGCGGCGCTGGGCAAAGGCCGTATCCATCAGATCGACCCGAACAGGCCGCGCGGCCGCACGAAGACCACCAGCAGATAGACCGCGTAGATGCCGACCGATTTGAGGGACGGCGGCAGGATCAGGGCCGTGGAAGCCTCGACCAGGCCGACTATGATGCCGCCGGCAAAAGCACCGAACACGCTGCCGAAACCGCCGAGCGCCACCGTGACATAGGCGATCAGCGCGAACGACGCGCCGACATCCGGGTAGATGTAGAAGAACATCGCCATGACCGCGCCAGCCAGACCGACCAGCGCCGCACCAAGGCCCCAGCCCAGCGCGAACACCTTGTTCTTGTCGATGCCGACCAGCGCCACGGCGCCCGCATCCTCGCGGGTCGCCTCGAGGGCGCGGCCGAAGTCTGTACGGTTGATGAAGAAATACAGCGCGCCGAATGCCGCGATCGATACCAGCGCGCCGACCAGTTGCGGCACCGGCAGGAAGATGCCCGATATCGAGATGGTTTTGCCGCCGAGCCAGGAATGCGTGATGCTGCGATAGTCAGGCGTGAAGAAGAATTGCGCGAGGCCGCGCATGACGATGGCGAGCCCGAAGGTCGAAAAGATCTGCACCATGCCGGTATTGGCTTTGGCCCTGACCGCAAAGCGCACGATCAGGAGATAAACCACCGCGCCGAACACGAACAACGCGGCCGCCACCAGCGGCGCCGCCAGCAAGGGATCGATGGCAAAGAACGCGAACAGAAAGAACGTCACATACATCGCGATCATGAGGAATTCGCCATGGGCGAAATTCACCACGTCCATCAGGCCGAAGATCAGCGCCAGACCAACGGCGATCAGGCCGTAGAGCAGCCCCATCAACAGGCCACTGGCCAGGCTCTGGATGATCGTTTCGGCTGTCATGGCCCCCGCCCCCGCGCTGTTCCGCTTACTTCATCGGCCAGGTGGCTTCGGCGACGGCGGCTTGCGGCGGGAAGATGGTGACGAACTTGCCGCCGACATATTGCAGCAGCACCGGGTCGGCGTCGTTGTTCTGGCCCATTTCGTCGAACTTCACGCGCTTCCACGGCATGATGGTGGCCTCGCCCGGTATATCGGTGGCCACCAGCGCGTCGCGGATCTTTTCACCGTCGGTCGACTTGGCGCGATTGATGGCCTCCGCCATCACGATCAGGGCCATGAACTGCCGCGACGAGAAGTCGTTGAGATCCTTGCCCGACTTTTCCTTGTACATGGCGTTGATCTTGCCGACCATCGGCCGCTTGGCGGCGAGATCGAGCGAGAAGCTGCCGCGCGAGATCACGCCTTCGAGCTTGTCGCCGACCGCGTCGTACAGGGCCTTTTCGGAGAAGCCGGCGTCCTGCGCGACAATGGCGCTGGGCTTGTAGCCGAGTTCGGCCATGGTCTTGATCAGCAGGATACCGTCGGTGGTGTAGCTCGACGGCATCAGCACGTCGGCATTGCCGGCCTTGAGCTGCTGCACTTCGGCCGACAGCGACGGCGAGTTGGCGCGGTATTTGATGTCGGCGACCACCTTGTAGCCGCGCTCGCTGGCCAGTTTGAGCTGGGCGTTGCCGGAGTCGGTGCCGAAGATGGTGTCCTCATGGAACAGCGACAGCGTCTCGATCTTGGTGCCCTTCTTCCTCATGGCATCGAAGAAATCGAACATCGCGGCCGAGAACATCTCGTCATGCGGCGCGGCGCGGAAATAGAATTTGAGACCGCGGCGATGCAGGCTCGGTGAAGAGTTGTCGGCCGAGATGAACGGAATCTGGTAGCGCTCGCAGATCTGGCTGACCGTGACGGCGACCGCGCTCTGATAGGTGCCGATGATGGCGCAAACCTTTTCCTGGGTGATCAGGCGCTCGGCTTCGGCGCGGCCCTTCTGGGGATCGGCCTGATGGTCGGCGAACACCAGCCGGATCCTGGCACCACCGAGCCCGGGCAATCCTTCGCCGCGGGCCAGCGGAAGGTCGAAATCGTAATCCTTGTTGATGATTTCGAGCGCGGTCTCGAATGATTTCTGCGCATCGACGCCGATCTGCGCGCTGGAGCCGGACAAGGGATAGATCACGCCGATCACCACTTCGGATGTTTGCGCGCGGGCCGCGAGCGGCAGCAGTGCCGCGCTGGCGGTGGCTCCAAGCAATACATTCCGGCGACTGATGGTCATTGCAATATCCTATGTCTGTCGGGCAGCTATCGATGAAACGATTGACGGGTACGGTAAAGCCTCAAAGAACGGCAGCAGCTGCCCATTAGAGCACAGCAAGCTGCTTGTTGCGCAGATCCGTCACCAGCATCAGGCCCGGCGCATGCGTGATCGCAAACGGCAGCTTCGCCGCCGCGATCACCGCCTGCGGCGTGACCCCGCACGCCCAGAATACCGGAATCTCGTCGGCCGCAACCGGCACCGCGTCGCCATAGTCCGGCTTGGCGATATCCGCGATCCCGATCGAATGGGGATGACCGAGATGAACCGGCGCGCCGTGCACCGAAGGAAACCGCGAGGTGATCTGTACCGCGCGGATCGCCTGCGCCGGCTTGAACGGCCGCATCGACACCACCATCGGACCGGCGAACGGCCCCGAAGGCGCACAGGCGATATTGGTGCGATACATCGGCACCTTCACCTTTTGCTCGATGTGACGGATCGGCAGGTCGTCCGCCATCAGCGCCTCTTCAAAGGAAAATGAGCAGCCGAGCACGAAGGCGACGAGGTCGTCGCGCCAATGCGCCATGATGTCAGTGGGCTCCTCCACCACCTCGCCATCGCGCCAGACGCGGTAGCGCGGGATGTCGGTGCGGATGTCGAGGTCGATCCCGAGCGCGGGAATACGGGGATCGCCGACATCGGACATGCCGATAATGGGGCATGGTTTCGGATTGAGCTGGCAGAACCGGTGAAACGAGGCCGCGAGCTTCTCCGGCAGGATCGCGAGATTGCCCTGGACGAAACCGTTGGCGACCCCGGCCGTGCTCGCGGCCGTGCCGGTGCGATAGGCATGTCGCGCTGCGATGCTCGGCAACAGATCAGCCGCCGCGCCATCCAGGAGCCGTTCCGTTCTCGCCAAACTGGTCATATCAGGTCCTGCCCTAATTTACTCGACAGAGAGAGGCGCATAGGACTAGCATAATGTCTAATCGTTGTTTTTAATCAAGATCGATAAATTCAATTTATCAACCTGCGGACTTAAGGTGCATGGCTGATTTCAAGGCAATCGAGACCTTTATGTGGGTGGTGACGCTCGGCAGTTTCCGAGGGGCCGCCCAGAAGCTCAACACCACCCAGCCTGCGATTTCGCAGCGGATCGCGCAACTCGAACGCGAGGTCGGGGTCAAACTTTTGCAGCGCGACCGGCGCATGGTGCTGCCGACGCCGAGCGGACGGCAGATGTTGGTCTATGCCGAGAAGCTGATCGGGCTGCGCTCGGAGATGCTGGCGGCGGTCGGCGACCAATCGGCGATGCGCGGCGTGTTGCGGCTCGGCGTCGCCGAGACCATCGTGCACACTTGGCTGACGCAACTGATTAAAAGCGTCAATAATGCCTATCCCAATCTCTCGCTCGAAATCGAGGTCGACATCACCTCGAATTTGCGAACGCGACTGCTGGCGCAGGAAATCGAACTCGCCTTCCTGCTCGGACCCGTGATCGCGCCGACCATCAGCAACCGGGTGTTGTGCGACTATTCGGTGGGATTCCTGGCCAGCCCCTCGCTCGGGCTCGGCAAGTCGAGACTGACGGTGCACGATCTGGCGAAGTTTCCGATCATCACCTTTCCGCGCAAGACCCCGCCCTATGAACTGGTGCGCTCGCTGTTCAACCGGCCCGATCTGCCGCCGATACGCCTGCATGCCAGCGCTTCACTGGGCACGGTGATCCATATGGCGGTCGAAGGCCTCGGCATTGCCGTGATCCCGACCGCGATCGTCGAAAACGAGATGGCCGATGGGCGCCTGCAATTGCTGTCGACCAATCTGCAGATCCCGCTGCTGACGTTTTCGGCGAGCTGGCTGACGTCTCCCGACACCGTCGCCATCGAGCGCGTGGCTGAAATCGCCGCCTCGCTGGCGCGGGGCGGCGTCGTTGTTGACGCGCCGCTGTCGGCGCGTCATTGAAACGGATCACTTGGAAAAGTATCGTTTGGAAATATATCGCCTGATCGTTGGAACCGTTCCATGAGCAAAACCGCATCCAACCTGCAAATCGACTCCGCCCGGCTGTGGGATACGATTCACGAAACCGCGAAATTCGGCGCCACCCCGAAAGGCGGGGTGCGGCGGCTGACGCTCGGCCCCGAGGACAAGCAGGTCCGCGACTGGTTCCGAAAGGCCTGTGAGGCCGCAGGCCTCGAAGTGCATGTCGACGCGCTCGGCTCGATGTTCGGCCTGCGCAGGGGACGCGACATGTCGAAGCTGCCGGTCGGGCTCGGCTCGCATCTCGATACCCAGCCGACCGGCGGCAAGTTCGACGGCGTGCTCGGCACGCTGGCGGCCCTCGAGGTGGTCCGCACCCTCAATGATGCCGGGATCGAGACCGAGATCCCGATCTGCATCGCCAACTGGACCAATGAAGAAGGCTCGCGCTTCGCGCCGGCGATGATGGCCTCCGCGGCCTATGTCGGCGATTTCACCACCGACGACATCCTGTCGCGACGAGATGCCGAAGGCGTCAGCGTCGGCGAGGCGCTGGACGGCATCGGCTACCGCGGCGACAGACCGGTGGGCACGCAAAAATTCGGCAGCTTCGTCGAACTGCATATCGAGCAAGGACCTATTCTGGAGGCCGAGGGCAAGACCATCGGCGTGGTCGATTCCGGCCAGGGCGTATTGTGGTACGACGGCAAGATCACCGGCTTCGAAAGCCATGCCGGTTCGACGCCGATGCCGCTGCGACGCGACGCACTGGCGACCTTGTCCGAGATCGTGCTGGCGGTCGAAAGCATCGCCAAGAAGCACGGCCCCAACGCGGTCGGCACCGTCGGCGAGGCCGTGATCGCCAAGCCCTCGCGCAATGTCATTCCCGGTGAGATCGCCTTTACCGTCGACTGCCGCAGCTCCGATGCCGCGATCATGGACGCGCTCGACAAGGACCTGCGCGCCGCCATTGCCGACATTGCCAAGCGGCGCAAGGTCGAGGTCACGCTCGATCTGGTCTGGCACAAGCCGCCGACCCATTTCAATCCGAAGCTGGTGGATGCCGTCGAGAATGCCGCGAAGCTGCTCGGCTATTCGCACCGGCGCATCACCTCCGGCGCCGGTCACGATGCCTGCAACCTCAACACCATCATCCCGGCGGCGATGGTGTTCGTGCCCTGCAAGGATGGCGTCAGCCACAATGAGCTCGAGGACGCCACCCAGGTCGATTGCACGGCGGGGGCCAACGTCCTGATGCATACGGTGCTGGCGCTCGCCGGCGTCGCGTCATAATCAAACCCTGGGCGGGTTTTATCGCAAGTAACGGAGATTTCTGTGCGCGGAGTTTTTGTCGATGCCAACGGCTCGCTGGCGGATATTTTCGAGCGGCAGAACCAGCCCGATGATCCCCCGGTGCACATCAACCGCAACGCCGACATTACCGCGGATCAGGTACCTGCGCTGCTCGACGGCGCCGAGATCATCATCATCGATCACACGCCCCTGCCGACGGAAGTCGCGCGGCGCTGTATTGGCCTGAAGCACGTCGTCTTTCTCGGCACCGGCGCGCGCAGCTACATGAATCCGGAAGAACTCGCCGCGTTGGGCATCGAAGTTCACCTGATCAAGGGCTATGGCGACACGGCCGTCGCCGAATGCGCCATCGCGCTGATGTGGTCGGCCGCGCGCGGCATCAGCCGGATGGACCGCGAGATGCGCGCCGGCAACTGGCTGCGCGAGGACGGCATGCAGCTCACCGGCAAGACGCTGGGCCTGATCGGCTTTGGCGGCATCGCCGCCGAAGTCGCACGCATCGCGCTCGGCAGCGGCCTGCGCGTACTGGCCTGGAACCGGTCACCGAAGCAACATCCCGGCGTCGAGTTCGTCTCGCTCGATACGCTGCTGGCGCAGAGCCACGTGGTCTCGCTGCATCTGCTGTTGAATGATGAAACCCGCGGCTTTGTGACGCGAGAGCGCATCGCGGCGATGCGGCCGGGCGTGATCCTGGTCAACACCGCGCGCGGCGCGATGGTGGACGAAGCCGCGATGATCGATGCGCTGAAGTCAGGTCACATCCGGCACGCCGGGCTCGATGTCTACAACATCGAACCGCTGCCGGCGGATCATCCCTTGACCCAACTGCCGAACGTGACGCTGTCGGCACATTCGGCCTTCCGCACGCCCGAAGCGAGCGAGAATCTGATCGGGGCAGCGTGGGAGCATTGCCGAAGGATCGCGGCAGGAAAAACGTAGGGTGGGCAAAGGCGCTCTTCGCGCCGTGCCCACCATCTATCACCAGACCACCATGTTGAATGGTGGGCACGCGGAGCCTGTCATCGGGCGCGCATTCGCGCGACCCGTTGGCTTTGCCCACCCTACGGTTTCACTCCACCATCTCAGCCACAGCCTTGCCGCAGGCCGTGGTATCGGCGTTGCCGCCGAGATCCCTGGTGCGCAGCGTGCGTTCGCCGAGCGTGCGCTCGATCGCTGACACGATCGCGGCCGCGGCGGTTTTCTCGCCGAGATGTTCCAGCATCATCGCACCCGACCAGATCATGCCGATCGGATTGGCGATGCCCTGCCCCGCGATATCGGGCGCCGAGCCGTGCACCGGCTCGAACACCGAGGGGAAATTGCCTTCCGGATTGATGTTGCCTGACGGCGCGATGCCGATGGTGCCGGTGCAGGCCGGGCCCAAATCAGAAAGGATATCACCGAACAGATTCGAGCCGACCACGACATCGAACCAGTCCGGGTGCAGCACGAAATTCGCGGTCAGGATATCGATGTGATACTTGTCCCATTTCACCTTGGGATAGTGCTTGGCCATCGCCTCGACGCGTTCGTCCCAATACGGCATCGTGATCGAAATGCCGTTGGATTTGGTCGCCGACGTCAGATGCTTCTTGGGCCGCGACTGCGCGAGATCAAACGCGAATTTCAGAATGCGATCGACGCCGATGCGCGTCATGACGGTTTGCTGGGTGACGAATTCGCGCTCGGTATCCGGGAACATCCGGCCGCCGACGGAAGAATATTCACCCTCGGTATTTTCCCGCACCACCCAGAAATCGATGTCGCCGGGCTTGCGGTTGGCCAGCGGCGACGGCACGCCGGGCATCAGCCGCACCGGGCGCAGATTGACGTATTGATCGAACTCGCGGCGGAACATGATCAGCGAACCCCACAGCGATATGTGGTCCGGAATTTTGGCCGGCCAGCCGACCGCGCCGAAGAAGATCGCGTCATGCTTGCCGATCTGGTCCTTCCAGTCCTCCGGCATCATGCGCTCGTGCTTGGCGTAATAGTCGTACGAGGCAAAATCGAAATGATCCTGGCGCAGCTCGAAGCCGAACTTTTTGGCCGCGGCTTCGAGCACCCGCACGCCCTCCGGCACGACCTCCTTGCCGATGCCGTCGCCGGGGATGACGGCGACGTTGTAGACGCGGTTGGTGGCTGGCATGGGGTTTCCTCCGGCTTGGCGTGGGCACGCAAGGTATCGCGAAACGCACCGTGATAAAATGGCGCCTGGACAGCCCCGGGGCGCCCGAAAGACGACGCGGCGGCACCTCCGCCTTGCACTTCCCGGCGGTCGCAAAGCCCGCTAAGGTTGAGCGCCTTCCAGTCAATCCGAACTGCAAATCCGAAGCGGAGAACGATCATGAACAGCGCGGCGCCCCGCGTTTCCGTCACCATGTTCCAGCACGGCAAAACGATCAAAGCGGCCGCGCCCGGCAGCAAGATCACGCTCGCGGTCAAGGTGCGAAAGACCCACCCCGAACACCTGCATTACCGGTGGACCTCGGACTCGCCCGGACTGGTGCCCGCGGATTCGTCTTCGGTCACGATGACGATGCCGGCGACAGCAATGGCGGCGGAAGTCTTCGTCGAAATCACCAACGACAAGGGCGGCCTTCTCAAGCTCTACATCACGGTCCCGGTGAAGACCGCGGCGCCGCAACAGCCGAGTCCGTTCTTGCGAATCCTCACCGACAACGGAATGCTGTTTTCAATCCTCAACGATAATGGCAGTTTGTGACCGCGGTCGTGACGCCGGCTCAAGTCGAACGGAATATCAAAACAAAAAAGCCCCGCGAAAAACCGCGGGGCTTTTGATCTTGATATCGTGAAAGAGGATGTTCCGTCCTTGGCAGACCTGGCAGCGACCTACTCTTCCAAGC
>NZ_JBEKCZ010000055.1:0-27720 GCF_050014615.1 Bradyrhizobium sp.
AATTCATGGCATTCATCGACAAATACGTGCCGGGGGCGAACATCTCCGACACCAATCTGGTGTACGCCTATGCGGCGGCCCAGACCATGGCCCAGGTGCTGCAGCAATGCGGCGACAACCTGACCCGCGAGAACGTGATGAAGCAGGCCGCCAGCCTGAAGGACTTCACCCCGGATACGCTGCTTCCCGGCGTGAAGATCAATACCAGTGCGACCGACTACGCGCCGATCGAGCAGCTTCAGATGATGCAGTTCAAGGCAGGTAAATGGGAGATGTTCGGGGACATCATCAGCGCGGAAACCGGAGGATAAATCAAGGGATCCTCGATATAGAAGTGCGGCTTTCTTGAGAATTTCCCGAAACATCTGGAAATTCAGCCTCCACAAGACGAGCAAGGCAGGTCCCCTCATCTGAAAACGAAAACCCCGCCGGCGACGGCGGGGTTTTTGACTTCAGCGCATAGCGAATAGTTCCCAACATCAGATGATCTCCCTTGCGTTTGGCCGGCGGTACTGTTCCGCGCTGACATGCTCCATCCAGTCCGCGCTCTTGCCGTCGAGCTGTTCCACGATGGCGATATGGGTCATGGCTGTCGTTGGCGTGGCGCCGTGCCAGTGCTTCTCGCCCGGCGGAAACCAGACGATATCGCCCGGCCGGATTTCCTCGATCGGGCCGCCCTCACGCTGCAGCCAGCCGCAGCCGGAAGTGACGATGAGGGTCTGACCGAGCGGATGGGTGTGCCAAGCTGTGCGAGCGCCCGGCTCGAAGGTGACGGTCGCGCCGCTCACGCGCGCAGGGGCACTCCCCTGGAATGGCGCGTCGATCCGGACGTTGCCTGTGAAATATTCCACCGGTCCCTTTCCGGAGGGCCGCGAACCGTTGCGATTGATTTCCATGATCTTCTCCTCGGGACAGGTCTTTCGCGCTTAACGCGACACCGCTGCTCCCAGCCATCGGATGCCGATTTGCTTCGCTGACGATCTAAGGCTCTGGCGCGCCTGCGATAAGGTGCTAAAACCAGCATGGATATATGAATGGAACTCATGAATGGCCCGGGAAAATCTGAACGACGTCATCGCGTTCCTGGCGGTCGCGAACGAGAGAAGCTTCACCAGGGCCGCGGCCAAGCTCGGCGTTTCGCAATCCGCCCTCAGTCACGCCATTCGCGGGCTCGAAGAGCGGCTCGGACTGCGGCTGTTGACCCGTACCACCCGCAGCGTTGCGCCGACGGAAGCCGGAGAGCGCCTGGTCCGGACGGTAGGTCCCAGGTTGGACGAGGTCGAAGCTGAATTGGGCGCGTTAGGCGAACTCAGGGACAGGCCGTCCGGCACGATCCGCATCACGGCCGGCGAACATGCGGCCGAAGCGATCCTCTGGCCCGCGCTGGCGAAGTTCTTGCCGCGCTATCCCGCCATCAAGGTCGAACTCATCATCGACTACGGCCTGACGGACATCGTCGCGGAGCGCTACGACGCCGGCGTCCGCCTCGGCGAGCAGGTGGCAAAGGACATGATCGCTGTGCGCATCGGGCCGGATTTCCGCATGGCGGTCGTCGGTGCGCCTTCGTACTTCGCCGCCCGCCAGAAGCCGAAGAACCCACAGGATCTGGCCGCGCACGACTGCATCAACATCCGGCTGCCGACCTACGGCGGCATCTATGCCTGGGAATTTGAAAAGCGCGGACGCGCGGTAAAGGTACGGGTCGATGGACATCTGGTGTTCAACAACATCGCACTGAGAAAGAAGGCGGCACTGGCTGGATTGGGATTGACCTACCTGCCGGAAGACCAGGTGCGGGAGGACGTCGCCAAGGGTCGTCTCGTTCACGTCCTTGCCGACTGGTGCCTGCCGTTTTCAGGCTACCACCTCTATTATCCAAGCCGCCGTCAAGCTGCGTCGGCGCTCGCTTTGCTGGTCGAAGCCCTGCGCCACCGGGGTTGAGCGCGCGCCCCACGCCGGTTCATTTTCCCGCATTCAGCATCTGCAGATCGGCAATCCGATTGTCGGCGCGACGGAGCCGCCGGCAAAGCTCGCGGTTGATATTCTGCAACACCATCACATAGGCATGGATGTCGGCCTTGTAGCAGGTGTAGAGGTCTCTCGCCGTGAGCTCGTACAGCACGGTTGGGCTCTCCGCGACGACGGTGGCCGACCGGTTCTGCATTTCGATCAGGGTCATTTCACCGAAAAAATCACCGGGATCGAGACCCGACATGCGAAGGACGCTTCCGGAATGCCCAAGCTTGCTCACCACCAGCCTGCCGGAGTGAACGACGAACATCGAGCGTCCTTGTTCTCCTTCCGCGACCACCGTGGCACCGGCGTCGAAGCGGCGTTCGACCAGCATGGAGACCAGGAGATCGAGGCTTGCGTCTGCAAGGCCACCGAAGAAAGGCGTGGCGATCAGGAACGCTTTCAGATCGGGGGAGCTGACAGCCATCGATCCAATATACTCGCGCTCCCGGCGGCGGCAAGCGGACCAGGCCGCACCTGCTGCATCGCACCTGTTGCCCTGCAATAACATCCGCGCCCTGCCCGGCCTTCACCGCCAGCCGCAACACCATTGAAAGATCGACCCGGACCCAACATGATGCGGGTCAACCGCACATCGACTCGCCGACAAGGCTGCGGAGGAAATCCCGATGTACCAACGAGCCCTCCCGGTACCGCACCTCGCGTCGCAAGAACTGCTCGCCGTTCATAAACCGCTCAACGCGCGCAGGCTGCTTTGCGCTCTTGTCGATCATTCCCTGCTGCTATTGCGACGGCTCGGCGAGTTCCTTGCGGCCGGTGGCCCGCTGTCATAGGCGACAGGCGGCGCGATCGTACCGTTCGCGATCCCTGCGCCAGTGCGTCGCGCCCCTTCGAAACGCGGAGCTAACTTTCTGGCGCTATCCTCGCTCCCATTCGGCGCTTAACGCGCGATTAACTTTACGCTTTTCATTTTGTCTCGGGAGCATAGGGATGTTCAGAATTGTGATGGTGGCAGCGCTGCTGCTGTCGGCGGGCGAGGCACTTGGGCATGAGTCTGCGGAGCCGGCACCGCCGCCCAAGCCGGACAAACCGGCCGTGCCGATCAAATTCACGCAAACCAAGAGCGGCATGGTGCTGACCGATACCAGGGGCATGACGCTGTATTATTTCGATCGCGACGATAGCGGCACCAAGTCGACCTGTGATGGCAAATGCACCGAGACGTGGATCCCGCTCGCCGCGTCCGACGACGCCAAGCCGCTGGGTGATTTCACCCTGATCATCCGCAGCAATCACAGCAAGATGTGGGCCTATCGCAATCGCCCGCTCTACACCTCCCACGCGGACGAGGCGCCCGGCGACGCCAACGGCATCGATCCCTCCAATCTCTGGCACATCGCGCGGCCGGCTAATTGAGGCGTTACTGCTCGCCGCCGTCGATCTGGCGGCCCATCAGCGCGATGGCGCGCTGATAGACCGAGGCCGCGTTCCAGGCTTCGATCGCTGCGAAATTGGGTTCGCCGGGCTGGTAGCCCGCACCCGCCCGCCAGCCATGGGCTTTGAGGAAATTCGCAGTCGAACTCAGCGCGTTGGCGGCGACGTCGAGATTGCCGGTGCCATAGGCCAGGATGTTCTTGGGCATGAACTGGGTCTGGCCGACCTCGCCATGCATCGAGCCGCGCGTGCCCGCCGACAGCACGCCGCGATCGATCAGGTGCAGCGCCGCGTAGAGCTGATCCGTGAAGAATTCCGGCCGCCGGCAGTCATAGGCGAGCGTGGCGATCGACGACAGCATGTTCTGGTTGCCGCGCTGGCTGCCGAAACCGCTCTCCATGCCCCAGATCGCGATCAGCGGTCCTGGTGGTACGCCGTAGCGCTGCTGGATCGATGCGAACAGCGCCGCCTGCGATTGCTTCAGTCCGCGGCCGCGCGCGACAATGGCGGGGGCGCCGCGCTTGGCGAGAAACTGCTCGAGCGACAGGCTAAAGCTGCGCTGGCCGCGATCGGCTGATATCGTCGCCGACGCATAATTCGTTTGCATCAGGCCGGCGATAGCCGCGGCGCCGACACCTTTTGCCCTCGCCTCCTCGGCGAATTGCTGCTTCCAGGCCTCGAAGCCGCCAGGTCCGCTGCCGCACTGGGCAGCATCCGCGCTGGTGCCCCAACACACCAGCACGGCCAAGGCTAGCACTGCCATGGCCGCGACCATGATCCTCGCCAACTCCCTGCTCCCGGTCATTCCAGCACTCCTTTCGCGGCGGTCTTGGATTTCTCCTTCAGCAGCCTTTTCTCCTTAAGCAACCTTGCGATCTCGGCCACGAGATCGGCGATCTCAGCCATCGGCATGATGATGACGTGATCGGCGCTCTCGCTCATCATCAGATTGATCGGATCAGTGCCCTCGAACAGCCGAAAATCAGTACGATACACGATCGACAGCTTTTTTCTCGCATAGGCGTAGCCCAGCTCCCAGCACGTTCCGCTGTCCGGATCGGCGCCGTCCAGGCACGCCACCACCGCGTCGGCCCAATCGAGGCCTTTGAGGTCGCTCGCGAAGATCGCAGCCGGCAGGTCTTTGCGCTGCTCGTGCTCCTGCGGCAGGAAGACCTCAAAGCCCTGGTTGCGAAGCAGGCCCGCCAGCTCCTTGTTGAACTTTAATTCCGCGGTCGAGAACAGCGGTCCGGCCATATAGATTTTCATGGTCCCTCCTTCATGCTTCCAGCGGACTATAGCATCCGGCCGGTCGCGCCGGGGGCGGCGGTCTGCTATGAAGCAAGACATGCCGCACGTCAGCGCCGAGGCCCCCATGACCGACCCGATCGACCGCGCGCCGTTCTACCACGACGGCATGCGTGAGCTGCAGGACCGCTTCGACGGCCGCCGTGTCGCCGACGGCCTCGAGAAACATCGCCTCCACTTCGAGTTCTGGGAGCAGGACCGCACGCTGATCGAAGCGGCGCGATTCTTTTTCATCGCGACCAGCTATCAGGACAACGTCGATTGTTCGATGCGTTCGGGCGATCCGGGCTTCGTGCGGATCACCGGGCCCGACACGCTCGAGTACCCCGAGTATGACGGCAACAACATGTACCGCACGCTGGGCAATATTCACAGGAACCCGAACATCGGGCTATTGTTCGTGCGCCTCGACGGCAAGACGTTTCGCACGCGCATCCGGGGCAAGGCCACGATCCACGACAGCGCGGAAACGCTGGCCGCCCATCATGGCGCGAAAGTCGTGGTGCGCGTCACATGCGAGATCTTTCCCAACTGCCCGCGCTACGTTCCGGACCTGATGGGCGCTTCCGGGGAGGTGCCGGCGAATCCGTTCGTGCCTCGGCCCGGCTACGAGCCGCCACCACCCGAATGGAAAAGCCGGGATTACCTCAAGGACGTGCTCTCGAAGCATGATCCGCATCGCAAACCCGACGCATAACGGGCGGCGCCGGCGTGGCCAAAGCGCCGGCCGCCCTACGCGGAATTGATCATCGCTCGCGCGTTCGCTCGACCCGCCGGCACTTTCACCGCTTCGACGCCCGTGTTAGATTTTCCGCACTAAAAAAATCAAAGGGAGCGTTCGATGCCGATGACCGCGCGCAACAGCCGCCTCGTCAAGACCACCATCGCGGCCGCCTGGCTCGTCGCAGCAGTTCAGCCGGGCTTTGGCGAGGGCATGAAGTACAAGCCCATCATGGTAAAGACCCCGGATGGTCTGACCATCTCCGCGCAGGAATGGGGCAACCCTACTGGTCCGGAAATCCTGTTCATTCACGGTTTCTCCCAGAGTCACCTGTCGTGGATGCGTCAGGTCGACAGCGAGCTGGCCAAGGAATTTCGCATCATCACCTACGATCTGCGCGGGCACGGCAATTCCGACAAACCGCTCGATCCCGCGCGCTACCGCGATTCCAAGGCCTGGGGCGACGAGGTGCAGGCGGTGATCGACGCCGCAGGGCTGAAGCGCCCGGTCGTGGTCGGCTGGTCCTATGCCGGCCGCGTGATCTCGGACTATCTCGCCACCCATGGCGCGGGCCAGCTCGCCGGCATCAATTTCGTCGACGCGCCGATCAAGGTCGATCCCGCCCTGATTGGCGACAATCTCAAGAACCTGCCGCTGATGGCCTCGGAAGATCTCGTCACCAACATCGCGGCGACGCGCGCCTTCCTGCACGGCTGTTTCTCCAAACAACCGGGCGCCGACGACTATGAGACCATGCTCGCGTTCAACATGATGGTGCTGCCCAAGGTGCGGGCCGGTCTCGGCGGCCGTCCGCTCGACGCCACCGAGATGATGTCCAAACTGAAGCTGCCGGTGCTGGTGACCCATGGCGCCGAGGACCGCAACGCCAGGCTCGGCGCCGGCCAGTATACCGCCTCGGTGATTCCGGGCGCGAAGTTGTCGGTCTATGACGGGATCGGCCATTCCCCGTTCTACGAGGATGCCCCGCGCTTCAACACCGAACTGGCCAGCTTCGTCCGCGCGGCAGTCAAGACGAATTGAGAAGGCGGATTGATCCGACCTCTCGTCATGCCCGGGCTTGTCCCGGGCATCCACGTCTTGGCTGCATTAAAGAAAAACGTGGATGGCCGGGACAAGCCCGGCCATGACGAAAAGCGGCTCATTTTTCAACGCGGAATTGATCATCGGCTGCGCGATCGCGCAACCCGCCGGCTATTGCCGCCGCACGCGCCGTGCCATATCCACGGGGATCGCGCGGCCGCCAGGCGTCTCAGAAAAGCGGCCTAACAAATCCTTGCCCTTCCCGGCACCGGAGCACACTTCCGCATGGCAGTTCTCGAATTAGGCCTCGATACTTTCGGCGACGTCACCACCGGCGCCGACGGCGTCCCGCTGCCGCAGGCGCAGGTGCTGCGCGACGTGGTCGAGGAAGCGGTGCTCGCCGACAGCCTCGGCATCGACTTCATCGGCGTCGGCGAACATCACCGCGCCGACTTTGCGATTTCGTCGCCCGAGGTGCTGTTGGCCGCGATCGCGTCACGCACCAAACGGATCCGGCTCGGCTCCGCGGTGACCGTGCTCAGTTCGGACGATCCGATCCGGGTGTTTCAGCGCTTTTCCACGCTCGATGCGGTCTCGGGCGGCAGAGCCGAGGTCATTCTCGGCCGCGGCTCGTTCACGGAGTCGTTTCCGTTGTTCGGCTATGAACTGCGCGACTATGAAAGACTGTTCGAGGAAAAACTCGATCTGTTCGCGGCGCTGTTGACGCAAGGCGACATCACCTGGAGCGGGACCACGCGCGCGCCATTGTCCAACCAGCAGGTTTTTCCAAAGATCGAGCACGGCTCGCTCAAGACCTGGATCGGGGTCGGCGGCAGCCCGGAATCGGTCGTTCGCGCCGTCCAATATGATCTGCCGCTGATGCTCGCCATCATCGGCGGCGACCCGACACGGTTCACTCCCTATGTGGAGCTGTATCGCCGGGCCTACGCCCAGATCGGCAAACCCGTCCAACCCATCGGCGTCCACTCGCCCGGTTATGTCGCCGACACCGACCAGCAGGCGCGCGAACAGCTGTGGCCCGACTACAAGGTGATGCGCGACCGGATCGGCAAGGAGCGCGGCTGGCCGCCGATGGAGCGCAAGGAATTCGATCAGGAAGCCGACTTCGGATCGCTCTACGTGGGCTCGCCGCAAACCGTCGCGCGCAAGATCGCGGCGACCGCCAAGGCGCTGGGCCTTTCGCGTTTCGACATGAAGTACAGCGCAGGCTCCCTGCGCCACGACCGGATGATGCGCAGCATCGAACTCTATGGCCGCCAGGTGATTCCGCTGGTGCGCGAGCTGCTGGCCTGAAGAGTGCCAGCGTCCCGCATTGGGCTAACCCCGCCCTGCATGATACAACTCTCGCCGTCGCGTCCCCCGCACGGGCGCATGTATCGCGATTGCGAGGCGGACAAAAAATGCCTTCAGATCCGAAAGCCCGCGCCCGTCTACGGATAGCCCTGCTATTGCTGTTCGTTTTCATGGTGGCTGCGTCGGTTGGGACCTATTACGTCGCCGACCTGGGCAGGCTGCAGGACCTGATGGCCGCGCGTCAGGGCCAGGCGGCGCTGCAGGCGATTACCGACTCAAGCCAGATCGATGCGGCGCTGAAACAAAGCCCCTCCAATCGATTCCTGCGGATGATGGCGATGGCCACCAAGGCGTCGGATGAAACCAACGCTACCATCGAAAAATTGTCTAACGAGATCGAGCCACCGGCGATTGCAAAAGCCGGCGAGCCGGGTATCGCGAGCCGGAGTGATCTCGAGGCGCTGCGCCGCGATCTGAAGACCGCGGAAATCAACGCGACGACGTCAGCGCCGCGCACCATCGCGGTCCTGAAGACCGAACGCGACAATGTCGAAAAATATGCGGCCTCGCTTCAGCTCGGAAAAGATGCCAGAGGCAGATTGCTGGACACGATCGACAAGCGGCACGCGGAAATTGCGTCGCTCGCTTCCAGGACGTCGGCGGCGCGCGCCGATTTTTACCGCGCCTATCAAAATTACATCGGGATTCTGGTCGGGGAATTCGGCGCCTACAAATTCGTGGGCGGCCAGTTCATATTCCCGCTCCAGCGCACGGCGGACCGCTACAATGTCGCAGCCCAGGCGATGACGGCAGCCGCCAAGCCGCTGGCCGAACTGGACCAGGAACGCAAGACACTGCAACAGTCGCAGCAGGCGCGATGGCTGCATTTCGTCAAAGGCGAATGACGTAACCCGTCGTTAACCTGAGCAGACCCGGACCCAGGCAAAGCCGGCCCTCACCAGCGTTGGCGGACGCAGAGCCCGCGAATCAACCACCGGAATTCCACGGGGAGCGAGGCTGATTCGCAATGGCACCCAGCGCGCGCCGACTATTCCACCGGAGTGGCATGAACCCTGCATAGAAGTATTGGCCGGGCTTTCCTCATTAAAAAGGGCACCAATGCTTGTTACTCTTGTCGCCGTTCTCTGCAATGGCCAGCTATGCATGGAGAAAGTCGTCACCACCAGCGAGCAGTCAGGCATCACCATGACCGCTTGTCAGGTAAATGGGCAAATCGGTATCGCCGATTGGCTCGCCAATGGCCCCTACCATGAGTGGACGCTACAGCGGTACAAGTGCGTGATGGGCAACTACGTTCCCAGGAAGGAAGCCTGAGGCTTACTATCTGGGGCTGAAGATAAGGGCTCCCGGCTCGCTGGGGCGTCATCCGCGCCTGACCAGACCGGGCGGCGCACGCTGCGACGTTCATCGTCAGCCGCGCATTGGCGCGGCCCGCTGGTTATTGCGCCTGCCCGCCGGTTCCATCCACCGTTCGCTGCACAAAAACCAGATCAAGCCAGCGGTCAAATTTTCGACCGACCTCCCGGAAATGCGCCACCGCGCTAAAGCCGAGCCGTTGATGAAGGCGGATTGAAGCCAGGTTGGCGGCGTCGATGCCCCCAATCATCACATGCTTGCCCTGTTCGCGCGCGAAGGGAAACAACGCCTCTACCAGTTGGCTTCCGATTCCGGCCCGGCGGCGGTCCGCCCTCACATGGACCGAGTGCTCGACCGTATGGCGATAACCTGGCCATGCGCCACGCCAGTCGCCGAAAGCAGAAAACCCCACAATCTCGTCGTCCGGTTCCACCGCAACCAACACCGGGAAATTACGGGCGCGTTGTTGCTCAAACCACGCCAGCCGGTTTTCGAGCGACACCGGTTGGTCGAAATATATCGCGGTCGATGCCACGATGACCTCATTGTAGATGGTCAAGATCGACGGCAGATCCGCATGGTTCGCATTTCTGATCATCATGTGAGAAGCCTTGTGCAGGGCCCGACCTGGGAATTTTTCGGCGCGACGAAAGCTGTGCGGTGCCGACGATACGCTGGCCAGTATAGTTGAAAACAGAAGTCCCCGGTGGAACGTCGCCATCCGCGCGTTGCCACGGCGCGCCCCCTCTGTGACGACAATCACATCGCGATCGCGCCCACCGCCGCATATTCGAACCCGCAAGACGCGCATCGCACCAAGTCGATGTGATCAGGCGATGCCGTCACGATGCAACATTTGATGCAAATTCATTGGAGATTCGATCATGAGCGGTTTGGCATTTTACGGATACAACAGCAGCGACAATGAGGAAGACGTCTTCTTCCTCGAAAATGGACAGTTGGAAGTCATCGCGGGCAAGAACTTCGTTAACGCGAACAACAACGGTGCCGGCGTCGGCGGATCGCCGATCGTCGATGGCAACGGAGCCGATTCAACAAAATTCGGCGGCGCGCCTGTTATCGGCTTCACCAACAGCGCCGGCGACCACCTGGTGTTGTTCAATGGTGACGACTCCAACAATTCCGAAAATCTGTTCATTTTCGATCAGCAAACCAACACCACCTGGAACCTGGAATTCACCAGCACGCCTGGCCACGACAACAGCGTCGGATTCGGTGGTCTCAATCCGCAGGACTTCGTGCTCTACAATGGCGACGTGTATTTCGTCGGCACCAGCGGTACCGCCGGCGGCGGCACCAAGACCACGCTGTGGACCACCAATGGCGACATGAGCGCCCTGATCCCGGACACCTTCGCGGTGGGCGGCATCGACGGCGGCGGCAGCAATATTCCCACCGACAACGGCCAGATGGCGGTCCTGACCAGCAACAACACGCTGTATTTCAACGGCAGCGGCGACGGCACTACCGACGCACTGTGGAGCTACAATCCGACCAATGGTTTCAGCGCGGTCAGCAGAACCAACGGTCTCAATCCCCAGGACATGATCTCCGCGAACATCGGCGGCGGCAGCGAACTGTTCTTCACGTCCGGGAATACCCTCCTGGCGTACAACGGCGTGGGTGGGCCGAAAGCCATCGACTCCGGCATCAACGCGCAAGACCTGACCGCGGTCACGTTCGGCAGCACCACCGACGTCTTCTTCAACGGCGACACCAGCGCCAACGACCCGCAAGGACTCAAGGCGGGCCTGTACGAGATCTCGAAGAGCACGATCCAGCTCGTCCCCGGCTCCGCCAATCTGGATCCGCAGGACATCACCGCGCTCGACGGCAAGATCTATTTTGCCGGCACCGACGGCGTCTCGAACGGTCAGATCAATGAAGGGCTGTGGGTCTATAACCCCGCGACGCCCAACGTTGCTCCGACCGAGATCACCGCCAATATCGAGGGGCAGCCCGGCAAGACCATCAAGCTCGATAGTGCCAACTATCAACTGGACATGGACTCCTCCGACATTGGCACGCCAAATCCGCAGGCTCAGATCTCAACCGACGGGACGTTGCTGTACTTCACGGCGACCCACGGTTCGACCAACCAGGGATTGTTCTCGTACAATCCGACGACAAACACCGTCAACACCCATGTCAGCGGCACCAGCGGTTCGGACGCGTTCAACCTGACGCATGTCTGACGTGCCTGGATGCGGCCATCACGCGCGCGCTGTGCACGCCAGGATGGCCGCATCGTTGCAATCACGATGAACCCGCCCGCGGCGAAATCGCATCGGGTTCATCCATCGAATTTTCATCAGGACGGATCGAGCCCGGGGCTCGAATAGGTGGCAATCATGCTGGTCGATTCTGGACTTCGCGCCTTGTGCGGCCTCGCCGGATTTTACCGAATCCCGGCCGACCCCGAACAGCTTTCTTTGGAGCTCGCGCTGCAATCAAGCCGCGCCGATACCGCGGACCTGGTGCGCGCCGCCAATCATATCGGCCTCAAGGCGCGGATCGTGGCGAATCTCGACACAAGGCGCCTGGCCTCGATCCCGACGCCGGCACTGCTCAAGCTGCGCACCGGCGCATTTGTCGTTCTGGGCGGCAAGAATCCGGCTGGCCTGTGGCGGGTGATCGATCCGGTGACCCACACCGACCGCTACGCCGAGCTTGACGCGCTGCACAGCGAAATCGAGCCGCTGGCGATTCTGATCGGAAGGCGCATCGGCGGTCCCGGGATCGATCCCGGCAGCTTCGGATTTCGCTGGTTTCTGCCGTCGATCTGGCGCTATCGCAAGCCGCTGATGCACGTGCTGATGGCGTCGCTGTTCATTCAGGTGTTCGCGCTGGTCACGCCGCTGTTCTTCCAGGTGATCGTCGACAAGGTTCTGGCCCATAAAAGCAACGCAACCCTGCTGGTGATGATCGCCGGCATCGCGCTGATCGGCCTGTTCGACGTCATCCTGCAATATCTGCGCGCCTATGCCTTGTCGCACACCACCAACCGGATCGACGTCGAGCTCGGCCGGCGCATGTTCCATCATCTGTTGCGGCTGCCGCTGCAATATTTCGAGACCCGCTCGGCGGGGCAAACGGTGGCGCGGGTGCGCGAGCTGGAAAACATCCGGCAGTTCCTGACCGGCCAGGGCCTGTTCTCGGTGCTCGACCTCGCCTTCACCTTCGTGTTCTTCGCGGTGCTGCTGCTCTATTCGCTGAAGCTGACGCTGATCATCATGGCGTCGATTCCGGTCTATCTTTTGATCGCATCGATGCTGCGCCCGCCGCTGCGCGACACGCTGAAAGAGAAATTCAACCGCGGCGCCGAGAGCCAGCAGTTCCTGGTGGAAGCCGTGGTCGGCATCCACACCGTCAAATCCGCGGCGGTCGAGCCCGTGATGCAGACCCAATGGGAAGAAAAGCTTGCCGCCTATGTGCGGAGCGGCTTTCTCGCCACCATGATCGCCGCCGGCGGTCAGAACGCCATCCAATATGCCAATCGGGTGACCACCGCGCTGGTGCTGCTGTTCGGCGCCTGGGCGGTGATGGACGGCGAGCTTACCGTCGGCGGGCTGATCGCCTTCAACATGATCGCCGGTCAGACCATCCAGCCGATTCTGCGGCTGTCGCAGCTTTGGCAGGATTTCCAGCAGGTCCAGGTGTCGGTGGAACGCCTCGGCGACATTCTCAACGCGCCGACCGAGTTTCGCCCGCGCGTCACAGGCTTCCTGCCGCCGCCGCGCGGCTTGATCGAGTTGAAGAACGTGGTGTTCCGCTATCGCCCGGGCACCCCCGACGTGCTCAGAAACGTGTCGCTCGAAATTCGCCCCGGCGAGGTCATCGGCATCGTCGGCCCGTCCGGCTCGGGCAAGTCAACATTGTCGAAGCTGCTGCAGCGGCTTTATCTGCCCAACGAAGGCGCGGTGCTGCTGGATGGCGCCGATCTTTCCCAGGCCGATCCGGGCTGGCTGCGCCGCAACATCGGGGTCGTGCTGCAGGAAAACATCCTGTTCAACCGTTCGATCCACGACAACATCGCTTTCTCGAATCCGTCGCTGGACCGCGCAAAGGTCATCGCCATCGCCAGGCTCTCGGGCGCCCATGAGTTCATCAGCAAATTGCCGGAGGGCTATGACACCATGGTCGAAGAGCGCGGCGCCAATCTTTCCGGCGGCCAGCGCCAGCGCATCGCGATCGCCCGCGCGCTGGCGCTCAATCCCCCAATCCTGATCTTCGACGAGGCGACCAGTGCGCTCGATTATGAAAGCGAGCGGATCGTGCAGGCCAACATGGCCAACATCGCCAAGGACCGCACCGTTATCATCATCGCCCACCGGCTCGCCGCGTTGCGCCCCTGCAATCGTATCTACGGCATCGTCGACGGACGCATCGTGGAGCATGGAAGCCATGACGAACTGCTGCAGACGCCGGGGTTCTACGCCCATCTGTGGGCGCTGCAGAACCGCCAGGCGACCGAAGTGACGCCGTCTGCCGCCGCCAGGCAGGTCGCATGAACTGCGTGAACACATCTTGGATCATGATCAGGGAAGCACGCCAATGAGCATTTTCAGGCCCCGCTCCTTCCTCCGGGAAGACAATGAGTTCCTGCCCGCGGCGATCGAAATTCTGGAAACGCCGCCATCGCCGATCCTGACCTCCTTCATGGTGACGATCTACGCCGCCATCATCGTCGCATTGATGTGGTCGTTCATCGGACACATCGACATCGTCGCCGTCGCGCAAGGCAAGATCCAGCCGACCGGCCGGGTGAAGCTGGTTCAGGCGCTCGAATCCGGCAAGGTGCGGGACGTGTTTGTCGTCAACGGCGCCAAGGCCAGCGAAGGCCAGGCCGTGATTGCGCTCGACGACAGCGAGGCGCGCGCCGACGAATTGTCGCTGGCCGGAACGCTGGCTTCGTTCCGCGCCGAAAGCGTGCGCCGGATCGCCGCGATCGACGCTGTGCGCCGCAACGAGCTGGTACCGCCCGCGGTCGACTGGCCGGGTGATCTGCCGCCCTCTATCGTCGCGCGCGAACAGGCTATCCTGGTCGGCGACCTTGCCTTGCTGCAGGCCTCGATCGAGGATATCGCGGCACAGCACCGGCAAAAGGAAACCGAGGGCGGACGCCTGACCCTGACCATTGCCTCGCAGGAGGAGTTGCTCAAGATAGAGGACGAGCGGGTTCATCTGCGCTCCGGACTCGAAAAGCAGGGGCTCGGCACCAAGCTCGCGCTGTTCGATGCGATGGAAGCGCTGCAAAATCAGCGTTCGTCGCTCGTCAACCAGCAGGGCCAGCTGATGGGTGCGGTTGCAGCACTCGACGTGCTCGACCACGACAGGGCGAAGACCATCAGCACGTTCATCGCCGATAACAGCCAGAAGCTCGGCGAAGCCCAGCGCCAGATCGCAGAGACCACCCAGAAGCTGGCGAAGGCGCAGGCCAAGACCCTTCACATGACGTTGCAGGCGCCGATCTCCGGAACCGTTCAGGCGGTTTCCATCACCTCCATCGGTCAGGTGGTGATGCCGGGCGAAGAAGTGATGCGAATCGTACCCGACGGCGTCGGCTTCGAGATCGAATGCTATGTGCCGAACAAGGACATCGGCTTCATCGCCGTCGGACAGCATGCCGTCGTGAAGCTGGAGTCATTTCCGTTCACGCGCTATGGCACCCTGCGCGCGCATGTCACGCGCGTGGGCGTCGAGGCGATCCCGGAGCCGGATGCGCAGCAGCTGGAAGCCAATGCCGCAAAGGCCAGCAAGAGCGTGCTGTCGGCCGGAGCGCAGCGCATGCAGAACCTGGTATTTCCGGTCACGCTTGCGCTGGAACAGACCGCCATCAGCGCCGATGGCGTCGACGTTCCCGTCTCCAACGGCATGGCGGTCTCGATCGAAATCAAGACCGGGTCGCGCCGCGTGATCGACTATGTGCTGTCGCCGCTGGCGGAGGTGGCTTCGAAGTCGATGAAGGAGCGATGAGCTGGGTCGGGTTCGGTCAGGGGCTTCCGCTGACACGCGGCGTGCTTGCGCCAGCTAACCCGCCGACCAGCCGCCGTCGATCGGGATCACCGCGCCGGTGATGTCGCGCGCCGCCGGACCGCACAGAAAGACGATGGTGGCGCCGACATCGGCAAGTTCGACGAAGCGGCCGCTGGGCTGGCGTTCCTTCATGTATTCGCGCACCGCGTCCTGGCGTGACAGCCCCCGCGCCTGGGCCAGCGCATCGATCCGGGTGTAGATCGCCGGTGTCGGCAACGTGCCCGGGCTGACGGCATTGCAGGTGACGCCGGTGCCTGCGGTTTCCAGCGCGACCGTGCGCGTCAGTCCGAGGACGCCGGTCTTCGTGGTGGCGTAATCCACCCGGTTGCGCGCGCCGCGCTGGCCATATTGCGAGGACAGATTGACGATGCGGCCGAAGTCGCGCGCCCGCATCCCGGGCAGAGCGAGCTGGATGATCCGCAGTGGCGCCGTCAGATTGACCGCCAGCGAGCGCTGCCAGTCGGCGATCGACATCTCCTCCACCGGCGCGAAGTGCCGCACCACTGCGTTGTTGACGACGACATCGAGCCCACCAAACGCATCGGACGCCGATTGCATCAGCCGGTCCACCGCGCCGAGATCGGCCAAATCGGCCTGACAATAGACGGCGCCGATGCCGTGGCGCGCCGTCAGCGCCGCCGTCGTCGGCGCCATCGCAGCGGCCTCCTCGAGCCCATGCAGGACGATATTGAAACCGGCCGCGGCCAGACTTTCCGCGACGGCGAGACCGAGCCCGCCGCTGGAGCCGGTCACCAGTGCCGATCGGAGCGGTCGCGTCGCCATCATCTCGCTCCAGCTGTGGGCCGCTGATCGGCATGGGCATTCTCACAAGCCTTCCCAATAACCCATCGGAACTCCCGGTTCCAGTTCCCCCCAAATGCCAGGCGTGGCCCCAACCTCTCCATCCCATCGCCTTGCTTTGGTCAAATCTGACTGGCGTGTGGAGTGTGGGCAGAGGATCGACATCGCCTGGATCCGCCGACCGCCCGGATGCGGGTGACATTGGACCGGTAACGTTGGGACCGGGTAACATTGGGACGATGTGAAGGAGTGCCAATGCAATCCACACTGACGCCGCAGCAAACCGATCCGCACGACATTTTCGTGATCGAGCCCGATGTCGTTCTGGCCGCCCGCGCGGATCACGCCTCGCCCGACCCGGTGCAGGACGCGCTGACCCGTCTGGCGCATCAGCGCGCCAACACAACATCCGAGGTTTCTGCCGGTACGCCGAGCCCAACGGTCGATACGACGTTTCGCGCCGCCGCTGCCGTCGGCGCCACCAAGGCCCCGGGCGAGCGATCGGCGATCGGCAGGCTGGCGAAGAATACCTTCATCGCCTTCCTGTTCGCGCTCTGCAGCGCTGTCGTTGCCACGACCTGGGCGCACCACGGCGACGCCGCCAAACAGATGATCGCGAACTGGCTGCCACCGTTCCTTCCGGCTTTGTCGTCGACAGCAACGCCTTCCCCAGCCGAGCAACCGGACGCATCGCCCACGCAGGCCGCCGCGGCTGATCAAGCACCTGCGCAACCGGCTCAGCCTTCGGAAGCCGCCGCGCCGGCGCCGGCCGCCTCCTCGGCGGAATCGACGCCGACGGTACAGTCGATGGCGCGCGATCTCGCCACGATGGGTCAACAGATCGAGCAGCTCAAAGCCAATATCGAGCAGCTCAAGGCCGGCCAGGCCCAGATGTCCCGCGACCTTGCCAAAACGTCCGATCCGAACCTGCGACCCCGGATCGCGGCAGCGCTGCCGCCGCGGCCGGTGGTGGCACCGGTACGAAAGCCGAAGCCGGTATTCCCGGCCACGGCTGCTTCGACGCTGCCGCCACCGCCCTCCGCAGCACCTCTCGCACCGCCGCCGCCGGCGCTATCGCAACCGCTGCAGCAACCGCAAACCAGCTTCCAGCCGGATGGCGAGCCGGTGGTGCGGCCGCCGCTGCCGCTGCACTGATATCGGCGACAACGCCGGTCTTGTATCGCAGCTTTGAAGCACTCGCTCGGCATGAGCCCGCAGGCGCCAATGAGTAGCGCCGACGCGGCCGACGGCAGGCTCCGCGAGATGGGCCCCGGCGCTGCCGTCACCCTAATTGCACCCCCTGCCCCTTCCCTGTAGAAGGACGCGCATCCGCTGCGGCTGTGGCGTTCATGGATGCTTGCCGAGGGGCAGATGCGGCGTTTTTATCAAGCGGTTGTGGCGTGCGGTCTGCTCCTGTTGCTGGGCGCGTGTGCCCAGACCACCGCCCTCGAACCCCAGGACCAGATGCTCGACGCCAGTCTGGCCCGGCTCTATTTCTTTCGACAGGCTCGATCGCCGACGGACATCGGCGGGTTCTCGGCCGCCGATATCAAGATCGACGGCAAACCCATCGGTTCGCTCGCCCCGGGCACCAGCGTCTACATTGTCGCCGATCGTCCGGAGGGACCCCACAAGATCACCGTCCAGCGTTCTGGCGATAATGTCGGTTTCGATGCCGACGTCCAAATCGAATCCATGACGTCCTATTATTTCGAAATCGGGCCGACGGCTGAAGCGAACATCGATCAGGCCAGGCTGACCGCGATGGGAATGAAGGGACATCCGACCCCCGGCCGTTTCGGCGCGAGCTCGCCCTTCATGTTCTATACGCTGGACCCCATCGCCGGCGCCGGGATGATCACCAGGTTGAAGGCCAAGGAAGCGGATCGCGTCTGGGAAGCGCCTTGCGACGTGACCTCACCGGTGCCGCCGCCAACGACATTTTCCAAATGTTAAGCAAATAGCCGCGCGCAAACCGCGGCGGCAAAAAATCGTCACAATCTTTTTCGAAATGAAATTCGTTTCGAGAAGGAGAACCTCCCATGCGGATCGCACAATTGATCTTTACGGGTTCGATCGCCGCCCTCGCCGTGCTGACGGCGCCCGCGCTGGCCAGGAATTCCAATACCCAGAAGATCGACGACCCATCGGCTGCGCCGGCTTCGTCATCATGCCACGCCTACCAGCAGGGCCCCGACGGATCCTGGACCCCGCTGCCATGCCAGGAACTCGGCACCACTTCGCAAGCGCGCGCACAGCACGAATCCGCCAGCCGAAAGGCCGAGGACGACGCGCGTTGAGAAAACCTGACGCCTCGTTTCTTGGCTGTTCGGAATTTGAATTTGAGGCAGGCGCAAAACGCGCCACACCGTCATCGCCCGCGAAAGCGGGCGATCCAGTATTCCAGAGCCGTGAGCGATGGAATCGAAGCCGCAGCGGACTGGATACCCCGCATGCGCGGGGTATGACGGCTTTTTGTGGAGCAACACCACGCATCACACTCTCCGTCATCCCGGCGAACGCCGGGATCCATAACCGCCGGTGTTAGCGCTTTCGCGCTGACTTCCGGCAATAGTAGCGAATTTTTAAGGATGATTTCGTTCCGCCGGGCGGAGCCGGATCGGACAACCTTTTGAATACACTTGGACCGGTATGCTTTGCGCCAACATGGTGCCTCGCCATCGGGGTCAGGCTTCGATGGCTTCCAAACCGGCATCAGGATAGACGATGCGCGCGCACGATTGCCCTGTGGTCGAAACCCCAGACCTCCTGCTCGCAGCGCTTGAGCGGGCGACCGACGCCGTGGTGATCGTCGATGGCGATCTCCATGTGAGCCACGTCAACGCCGCCGCCTCGCTGATCTGGGGGCTGGATCGCGCAGAATTGCTCGGTTGCCATGTAAGCCGTCTGGGCCTCGGGGATCTGCAACAGCATCTGGTTGCGGCGACCGCCCCGGTTCAGGTGAACGGCGGCGACGCCATCCCGGAATCCCGCTCCGAGATCGCAATCCATCGCGAAGACGGCAGCCGGATCCTTGCCGCGCTCTCAGTTTCACGTGCCGAGGTCGGCGGTCCAAGCCGCTATATCGCATTCGTTCGGGACATCACCAGCGAGGTCGACCAACGCGAACGGTTGGCCTTGCTGACATCGGTCGCCGACGAAACCAATCGCGCGGCTGTCGTCACCGATCAAAATCTAAGGATCGTCTACACCAACGCCGCGTTTGCAGGAATGTTCGGGTACTCGTTCAAGGAAGCAAAGGGACAGCCCGCGAACGAACTGCTTGTCGGCCGGCATACCGACCGCAAGACACTGGCAAGGTTGCGACGCGGGATCGGCAAGGAAAGCGGCGGCGAGGAGGAAATCCTCGCCTATGACAAAAACGGCAACGAAATCTGGATCTCGATCAACGCCAAGGCGTTCCGCAACCGGCGCGGGCGGCTCAAATACATGTTCGCGTTGCTGAGCGATATCACCGAGACCAAGCAGTTGCGGTCGCTGCAGCAGTTGATCATGGGCGCGCTGGCCGACGAAATCCCGATTGCGGAGATCGCCGACCGGCTTTGCCGGCGGGTCGAGCAGATCGCGCCTGATGTGGTTTCCTCTCTGCTCCACATTGACGCCGGCGGATTGGTTCATCCGCTGGGCGGCCCCAGCCTGCCCGAAGACTATTCCAGGGCGCTGGATGGCGTCGCCATTGGTCCCGATATCGGCTCCTGCGGGTCGGCGGCCTTTTACGGCGAGCCGGTGCTGGCGATCGATATCGACACCGATCCGCGCTGGCAGCCCTTCAAGACCCGACCGCTCGAGGTTGGTCTGCGCGCCTGCTGGTCGACGCCGATCAAGGCCAAGGATGGCCGCGTGATCGGAACCTTCGCCTTCTATTTCAGGGAATCCCGCCCGCCGAGCCGCTGGCATCAACGCATTGTCGACGCCTGCGTGCATCTCGGAGCCATCGCGATCGAGCGCGAGGAAGCACGGGCCCAGATCGCGCGGCTTGCGTATTATGATATGCTGACCGGCCTGCCGAACCGCGCGCGGTTGCGGCATTTGATCTCCGAAGCGATCCAGGCCTGTCCCGAAGGAAACCACGTTGCGCTGGCGTTTCTCGACGTCGATAATTTCAAGGACGTCAACGATACGTTCGGACACTCGGTTGGCGACGAATTGCTGGTCCAGCTTGCCCAGCGCCTGCGCGCGCAAATTCAGCCGGGCGACATGCTGGGGCGTCTGGGTGGCGACGAATTCGTGATCGTGCTGCCGAACCGCAACGCCGCCGAAGCCTCGCTGGTCGCTTCGCGGATTACCGATGCCCTGGCCACGCCGCTCCAGATCGAAACCAAACTGGTCCCGATGTCCGCCAGCATGGGCATCAGCCTCTATCCGGACAATGCGACCGACATTGATATGCTGATCCAGCAGGCCGATGCGGCCATGTACAAGGCCAAGGAGGCAGGCCGTTCGACCTATCGCTTCTTCAACGCCGACATGAACCGGCTGGCCGAGCAACGGCTGGCCTACAGCGCGGCGCTGCGCGCTGCGATCGCAAATGATGCCCTGCAATTGCATTATCAACCGCAGATCCGGACCATCGACGGCGCCATTCATGGTGTCGAGGCGCTGGCGCGCTGGCATGACCCGAAGCTTGGCGAGGTTTCGCCATCGAAGTTCATCCCGCTGGCCGAAGAGTGCGGACTGATCGAACAGATCGGTCTGTGGTCCATACGTGAGGCCTGTCGGCAAATGGCGGCGTGGCGTGCTGCCGGACTGGACATCCCCTGCGTGTCGGTCAATCTGTCTCCGATCAATTTCCAGAACGTGAACCTGGCGGCAGCGGTCAGCGAGATCCTCGCAGACCATGATCTGCCGCCGGAAGTGCTCATGCTCGAGATTACCGAAGGCGTGATCATGAACGAGCGCTCGGTCGCGATCGAGACCATGAACAGCATTCGCAAGCTCGGAGTCGGGCTGTCGCTGGACGATTTCGGAACCGGTTATTCGAGCCTCAGCCGCCTCGCGCACCTGCCCATCCGCGAGCTGAAGATCGATCGCAGTTTCATGCGCGATGTCGAGAGCAACCCCAGCGCGCGGGCGATCGTCACCACCGTGGTCCGTGTCGGCCAGAGCTTGCAGCTCACCGTCGTCGCCGAAGGCGTGGAAACCGAAGGGCAAAGAAAATTGCTGGCGGATCTTGGATGCGACGTCATTCAAGGATTTCTCTACGCCCCCGCGCTGTCACCTCCCGCCTTCGGGCGCTGGCTGCTCGACTACAGCGCCGGCCGGGCGAGCGACATGCTCAGGCGAATCGGCCGATCCCTGTCCGAACCTCCGGGCGAGTCTTTGCCTCGCGTCGCCACCAACGCGCGGCTGGGCTAGCGTTAGCCATCTTGCGGAAGCCATCGCGGCAAAGTGCCCGAGCTCCGTCCGGCGGTCCCTTCCAGAACTGGTTCGAACTGCTACAATGCCTCTTCAATCCTGAGGCGAAGGCGATGAAGCGGCGCGATTTCATCACTATTGTCGGCGCGGCCGCGGTATGGCCAATGACTGCGCGTGCCGAGCAGCCGGCTATGCCGGTAATTGGTTTTCTTGCCAGCCTTTCCTCAGCCTATGTTGCGCATTTTGCACCTGCGTTTCGCCAAGGCTTGAGCGAAACGGGCTACATCGACGGCCAGAACGTTGTGATCGAATTTCGTTCGGCCGAAGGAAAATACGAGCGGCTGACGGACCTCGCTGCTGAACTGATCGATCGTAAGGTTGCCGTGATCGTAGCCATCGGCGGAAGCGATCCCGCGAAAGTGGCCAAAGCGGCGACCACGCTGATCCCGATCGTTTTCGTCAGCGCCGCCGATCCGGTCAGGGCGGGAGTGGTTACCAGCTTCAATCGACCGGGAGGCAATATCACGGGTGTGAGCTTGCTTGGCTCGGCACTGGAAGCCAAACGGCTGGAACTGCTGCACGAAATGATTCCCGGTGCCTCCACCATAGCGGTACTTGTGAATCCGAAATATCCGGATGTGGATCTCGAATTACGCGAGCTGCAGGAAGCAGCTGACGTGATCAAGCGGCAGATTATTGTCGCGCGCGCCAGTACCGAGGCCGAGATCGACACGGCCTTTGCGACCGTCACGCAACAGGCCGTTAGCGCGCTTCTGGTTGCGCAAGACCCGTTCTTCAACGGCCGGCGCGACCATTTTGTGGCATTGGCTGCACGTTTTAACCTGCCTGTGATCTACAATCAGCGCGAATACACAGATATTGGCGGTTTGTTCAGTTACGGAACCAATTTTGCCGATGGCTATCGTCAGGCGGGCGTTTACGTCGGGAAACTTCTCAAGGGCGCCAAGCCCAGCGATCTGCCGATCCTGCAGCCGACCAAGTACGAGCTTGTGATAAATCTAAGGACCGCCAAAACGCTCGGCATTGCCGTGCCTTCCACTCTGCTGGCGCTCGCCGATGAGGTGATCGAATAGCAAGACGCACACCTGAGTCCGTTTATGCAACTCCGTGTCATTTCACTGTGCTACAGCATTGGTCGCCGTCGGAGCAGCACAGACACTGACTGATTTGCTTTGTCTGTCGAGTCCCGCTCGCAAAAATATTTCTGTTCGCGCGCGACCCAAATCACTTTTAAATCTCCGCCATCCCGGCCCACACAAAGGGGCGTTTCGCGATCGTCACGGACGTAGGGCTCGGGATGCGATGGACGCAGGCGGCGCTTCTGACGAGGGCGCGTGCTGGCGGACGGCGAAGTCGTGTGGTCCTGACGCCCCGACGCTGGCGTCAAGTTTTCCGGAGTTTATCCGCAAAGCGATGGTGGCAAACAAGCCCGGTCACCAGGGAGAGCGCGAAGGAAACCGTTAAAACCATTGCGTGCGGGAATGCCGGGTGAACCGGTGTATCCGTGGCTTCTACCCCTGTGCTTTTTTGTTGCACAGGGGGCTGCGGGTGCATCGGGCACCCGGCATTCCCCACGCCCTTTATTTTGGGCGGACAATTCAGGCACAACTCGGACGCATCGCGCCGCGAGGCGGCGGAGGTGTGTCTTGAGTTTTTCGTCGTCCCGGCGAACGCCGGGACCCATAACCACAGGCCGCTGTTGTTGCGCGAAAGCCGTCGAACAGCATCTTTCAAAACAGGCGTCACGGCGTATGGATCCCGGCTCAAGGCCGGGACGACAGTTCCGTAGGGTGGGCAAAGCGCAGCGTGCCCACCGCCTGAACCGCATCGGATATGATGGTGGGCACGCGCAAGCGCGCCTTTGCCCATCCTACAGACCCGCAACGCTGCCGAAAATCCGCAACCCGGTTTGAACTTGGCGCCGTCCGGGCGCGACTGCTTGACAGCACAAACCGACAACGGAGCAAATGATGGTTCGTCAGCCCACGCCAACATCCGGGACTACCAGCCACAATGCGGTGGTCTCGTTGCTGCTTCCCTGCCTGCTGATCGGCCATTTTCTCTGGAACGTGTTGACGCCGGCGCATGAATATCCGATGCGCTCGGACCAGATGCTGACCATGGCGCTCGATTTCCTCGGGCTGCTTGGCCTGATCGGGCTGAAGTCTTCCATTCCGAAACCGCTGTTCTGGATCGCCCTCGTCGCGGGCATCGGTCTATTTGCGTTGCGCCTCAATGGCGACGCCGGCTGGTGGACCGGCCATCTCGTCTATTCGCTGCCGCCGCGATGAGGTCGCTTGTCCTCGCCATGACCATTGACGATCTCCTTGCCGCCGCCGCCACCCTGCCCCTGCGCGATGCGGCCTACGCGATCTGGCGCCAGAAGATCAACTTCGAGCGGCTGGAGGGCCGGGTGTGGCCAAGGCGGGATCAGAGCACGCCTGAAGCGCGCGAGAAATCGATGCGCGAAATCAGGGCGCAGATCAAGCACGAGCACGACTTCGCCCAGGACGGCCCGACCTTCGACCGGCTGAAACGCGCGCATCCACATGCCGCGGACGCCGAGTTGAAGCAGGCCATCGTCGCGGCGGTGAAGTTCGACGACGATTGCTTCAAACATTTTTCACATGGCCGTGCGGAGGATTTTTGGGAAATGTGCATCCGCGCGGTGGCACGGGCGGCACAGGATCATCCGGATTATCTGGAGACCACCTACCGCGATGCGCGCAACTGGGTCGCCTACACCATGAAATGAGGCGACCCGAACCGTGCCTGGATCAATAGCCGACCGTGAAGCGCTGACGCGAATAAGCGGGCTTTTCGATCTCGTCCGCGAGCGCGATCGCATAATCCTCGAACGATATGTGGCTGCCTTTGTCATTGGTCAGCAATTGATCGCGGCCGAGGCGGAATTTCCCGGTACGCTCACCGGGGGCGAACACCGCGGAGGGCGACAGATAAGTCCAGTCGAGATCGGATTGCTGGCGCAGCAGATCGAGGAAAACACTTCCGGCCGAGGCCTCGGCCTTGTAGATCGCCGGAAATTCCGGGGTATCGATCAGCTTCACCCCGGGCGCGACTTCGAGGCTGCCGGCGCCGCCGACCACGAGATAGCGGGGAACCCTGGCTTCCCGCACCGCCGCGATCAATTTGTGCGGGTCGCTGGCGGTGAAATGCACCGAGCTGATCACGACGTCGTGGCCCTTGATCGCTGTGGTGAGGCCGGCGACGTCATCCGCATCGGCCTTCACGGGCACCACGCCCGGCAGCGCGGCGACTTTTTGCGGATTTCGGGCGATCGCAGTCACGGCATGGCCGCGGCGCGACAGTTCGGCGAGGATGCGCGAGCCGGCATTGCCGGTGGCGCCGATCAAGGCGATTTTCATGGGGGCTCCATTTCACTTTGGGGGGCTGATGTGGTAACTATCAGATACCAACTAGTCGATCGGAATACAGCTGTGAAGAAGGCACCTTCGCGTAAGCTGGTCACCCCCAGGAAACTACCGAGTACCCGTCTGGTAACCACCGCGTAACGTCCAAGGAGACTGCCGATGAAGACCGCCTGCCCCAATCCGAATGCCTATGCGGCCACCTGCCCGACCCGTCTGGTGCTGGACCGCGTGGCCGATAAATGGGCCGTCCTGATCCTGGGCTTGCTGCGGGACGAACCGGTGCGTTTCAACGGGCTTCGCCGGTTGATCGAGGGCATATCGCAGAAAATGCTGTCGCAGACCCTCAAGAGCCTGGAGCGCGACGGCCTGGTCAGCCGCAAGGCGATCCCGACGGTGCCGGTCACGGTCGAATATTCGATCACACCTCTGGGCCGGACCTTGTCCGTGACGGTGGATAGTCTGCGGGTATGGGCAGAAACCCATATCGACAAGGTGCTAAAAGCCCAGAAGCACTACGATGCTGGCTTGCAGCGGAAGGCCGCCTGAGCCCAAGTCATCGAGTCGCCAGGGTCAAAGTCGCCAGGAGAGTACATGACGTCAGCGAATAAGGTGAATCTCGTCAGCCACCCGCTCGTGCAGCACAAGCTCACGCTGATGCGCGAGCGTGACCGCTCGATCAAGGGGTTCCGCGAGCTCTTGAACGAGATCGGCACGCTATTGTGCTATGAAGTCACCGCCGACTTGCCGCTCGAGATGGTCGACATCGAGACGCCGCTGACGCCGATGAAGGCGCCGATGATCGCCGGCAAGAAGCTGACCTTCGCGCCGATCCTGCGCGCCGGCGTCGGCTTTCTCGACGGCATGCTGGCGCTGGTGCCCTCGGCCCGCGTCGCGCATATCGGTCTTTACCGCGATCCCCAGACGCTGCAGGCGGTCGAATATTTCTTCAAGGCGCCGCATGATCTGTCGGACCGCACCGTGATCCTGATGGATCCGATGCTGGCCACCGGCAATTCCGCTTGTGCCGCCGCTTCACTGCTGAAGACGCGCGGCGCCCGCGATATCCGCTTTGTCTGCCTGCTGGCGGCGCCCGAGGGCATCGCGCAATTCCAGCGCGAGCATCCGGACGTCCCGATCTGGACCGCTGCGATCGACGAGCGGCTGAACGATCATGGTTACATCCTGCCGGGTCTCGGCGACGCCGGCGACAGAATGTTCGGTACCAAATAGTCCGCTCGCGCTATCGCGCGGCTGCGGCCCGTCCTCGATCAGGGCTCGAGCCCGGACTCGCGCAGCGCCGGCGCGGCCTCCGCTGAAGCGAGAAATTTCAGCAGCCGGTCGGCTTGATCCGGGTTTTTCGACGCCTTGAGACGCCCGGCGGAAAACACCGCCGGGCTCTGCAAATGCAGCGGAATCGGTCCGATGATTTCTATGCCTGCAACCAGTTTCAGTTCGCTGATCTGCTGCACTGCGAGGTCGGCCTCGCCGGACAAAAGCCGTTCCGCAGTAAAGCCCTGGGGAATGATCCGGGCGCGGGCGTTGATTTCAGCTGCGATCCCCATCCGCTCGATCAGTTGCGCGAAGAAAATGCCGCTGGCGCCGAGACCCGAATACGCCACCGAACGGGCGCCCAGCAAGGTTGCGCGCAGCGCCTGCTCGGTCGCAATATCCGGATGATCGGCGCCGGCCTTGACCGCAAGACCAACAAAGGAACGCGCGAGATCAACGCGGCTCTCCGCCGCTACGCTTCCGTTGGCCTCGAGACCGCTCAGCCCCTCGCGCGTTAAAATGACGACATCGGCCGCTTCACCATTGCGCAGGCGTTCCAGGAGCCCCAGCGTCGGGGCAAAGTCAGCGTCGATGCGCGCGTCCCCTTCTGCTTCATATCGCCCCGCCAGGCTGCGGACCGCCCCCATCAAGGCAAGTGTCGATAGCAGTCGAACCGTATTCGGCATTTACAAGTCCTTCGACGCGACGTTACCGGCACCATCCGCGCCGCCGTCAGACCGAGGCCACGCTCGATCGCAACTGCAACGGCTTCTAACACAAGCGCGATGGGCCTTAAACGCAATGATCCGCCAAAGCTCGCGCGTTGGCGGATCAATTTACGGCCCGAACACCCGCAGGGGTCCGGGCTATGTGTCGTGCGCGTTAGGCCGCAGCCGCCTTGGCCGCGGTTGGAACCGACGCGACCGTCTTCAGGATTTGCGAAGCGATCTGGTAGGGGTCGCCTTGCGAATTCGGACGGCGATCTTCCAGATAGCCCTTGTAACCATTGTTGGCGAAGCTGTGGGGCACGCGGATCGAAGCGCCGCGGTCCGCAATACCCCAGCTGAAGCTGTCGATCGACGCGGTCTCGTGCTTGCCGGTGAGCCGCAGATGGTTGTCCGGACCGTAGACCGCGATGTGATCGGCGCGGTGCTCCTTGAAGGCTTCCATCAGCTTCTCGAAATATTCCTTGCCGCCGACTTCGCGCAGATAGGTGGTGGAGAAGTTGGCGTGCATGCCCGAGCCGTTCCAGTCGGTGTCGCCGAGCGGCTTGCAATGATATTCGATGTCGATGCCGTAGGTCTCGGTCAGCCGCTGCATCAAATAGCGGGCCATCCACATTTCGTCAGCGGCCTTCTTGGAGCCTTTGCCGAAGATCTGGAATTCCCACTGGCCCTTCGCGACTTCCGCGTTGATGCCTTCATGATTGATGCCGGCGGCGAGGCACAGATCAAGGTGCTTCTCGACGATCTCGCGGGCAACCGCACCGACGTTCGAGTAGCCGACGCCGGTGTAATACGGGCCCTGCGGCGCGGGATAACCGGAGGTGGGGAAGCCGAGCGGACGGCCGTCCTTGTAGAAGAAATACTCCTGCTCGAAGCCGAACCAGGCGCCCGGATCGTCGAGAATGGTGGCGCG
>NZ_JBEKCZ010000056.1:0-26960 GCF_050014615.1 Bradyrhizobium sp.
CATCATCGTTTGCAATCCGCCATGCGTCGATATCTTGTCAGACGTTGATCATCCCCATGATGATCCGTTGTCCAATTCCTATCTCCTGAAGGTCGTCTTGAACGGCTACCATGAGCTGTTGAACGACAGAGGGGCCTTTCTGTCGGTTGTAAGCGGCAGGCGGAACATCGACTTTGTGCGGGAGAGAACGAGCCCGGACATCGAGCCGTTTGTTTGTTATCGCCAGATTTTGATCAATGAGCCGGTGCCGAGAAACGTCGAGAAGCTTGTTTCAAATGGACTGGTCGAAAAGATCGGCGGGCAGCTCTACTGGAATGCTTACTATTTCGGTTTCTTCTTTTTTTAGCTGCTGGTTTGACTATCTGAGGCGCCAGCGCTGAGCCACCAAAGCGGCCTGATGACTGTGTCGCCCAGTCCGGCGGGTTTGCATTGGCAAAGCCACGGGGCTTGCGTTTCCCAGCCAACATGAGAACACTCCCGGCCAATTCGGCGCAGCCGAAACAGGGAGGTTACGATGGGTTCCGATAGCACGACCGGGCTTGAGCTGCGTTCGCTGATCAAGAAGAGCAGCGAACTCGAGATATCGCTGGCCAGCGTCCCGATCGCAGAACCTTCACCCGACCAAGTCGTGGTTCGCGTCGAGGCTGCGCCGATCAATCCGTCGGATCTCGGTCTTTTGGTCGGGGCCGCCGATATGACATCGGCCAAGGCGTCCGGCACCAGGGACGCGCCGGTGATCACGGCAAAAGTCCCGGAAGCGGCGATGCGGGCCATGGCGGGACGGCTCGATGAATCCATGCCGGTGGGCAATGAGGGCGCCGGCGTGGTGATCAGGACCGGCTCGTCCGACGCCGCGAAGGCGCTGATGGGCAAGACGGTCGCGATGATCGGCGGCGCCATGTACGCGCAATACCGCACCATCAAAGCGGGCGACTGTCTGGTGCTGCCTGCGGGCATCACGCCCGCCGAAGGCGCCTCATGCTTCGTCAATCCGCTGACATCGCTCGGCATGGTCGAGACCATGCGGCGCGAGGGCCATAAAGCGCTGGTGCACACCGCGGCCGCCTCCAACCTCGGCCAGATGCTCAACAAGATCTGCCTCAAGGACGGCGTCGACCTCGTCAATATCGTGCGCAGTCCGCAGCAGGCCGAGATCCTGCACAAGATCGGCGCGAAACATGTGATCGATTCCACGTCGCCGGGCTTTATGGCCGATCTGACGGCAGCACTGGTGGAAACCGGCGCGACGCTGGCGTTCGATGCCATCGGCGGCGGCAAGCTTGCGGGCCAGATTCTCACCGGCATGGAAATCGCCATCAACAAGACCGCCAAGGTCTACAGCCGCTATGGATCGAACGTGCACAAGCAGGTCTATATCTACGGCGGCCTCGATACTGGGCCGCTCGAGCTGAACCGGGCGTTCGGCATGGCCTGGGGCGTTGGCGGCTGGCTGCTGTTTCCGTTCCTGCAGAAAATCGGCCCGGCCGACGGGATGAAGTTGCGCCAGCGCGTCGTCGCCGAGCTCAAGACCACCTTTGCCAGCCACTATACGCAGGTGGTGTCGTTGCAGGAGGCGCTGCAGCTGTCGCACATCGCCGTCTACGGCAAGCGCGCGACCGGCGAAAAATACCTGATCAATCCGAACAAGGGTTGATGACATTTGCACCCACGATTGGGGGCAGGCCGTCCACGCCAATGCTTATCCGACCGGTCACACCACAGGAGTTGCTGAAAACATTTTTTAAAAAGGGGGAAATTTAATGTCGACAGATCTCAAATACCTTGCCTTTACCGCCATTCTGACGGCGTCGCTGTGGATTCCCTACATCGTCTGCCAGGTGATGACCAATGGCTTCCTGACGCCTCCGAACTATCTCGATCCCACGCCGCGGCCGCTGCCGCTGTGGGGCAAGCGCGCCGACCGGACCTACATCAACGCGGTCGAGAGTTTTGCGCCGTTCGCGGCGCTGGTGATCGCGGTGCATCTGGCCGGCAAGGCCGATGCGACGACGGCGTTCTGGGCGATGGCCTTCTTCTGGCTGCGGCTGGCCCACGCCGTCGTGTACCTGCTCGGCATTCCCTATCTGCGGACGCTGCTCTTCACGCTCGGTTATGTCGCGGTGGTCGGTATCTTCTTGGAATTCGTGAAGTAGTCGCCGGCACGACCGCAGGTGACGCTTTTTTGGCGTCGCATGATTGCGTGAGCGCCTGACAATGTGATTTGACAAGGTGACGTAACAAGGTGACTTGCCAATTGCTCCCGAGCTGGAGGCAGTTGGCCCGGAACGCATGCGTAAAACGCAAGGTTAAAACCAGGGGAGAATTCGTCATGACAGATTTGAGCCGCCGCCATCTCTTAGCCGGCGTCGCCGCTGCCGGCGCCGCAACCGCCCTGACGCCGTTGGGAATGCCGACCGCCGGCGCCGCGGTGCCGCCGGCCGCCGCGCAGGCGCCCGGTTTTTATCGCTACAAGGTCGGCGCCTACGAATGCACCTCGATCAATGACGGCGCGCGCTCGTTCCCGCTGCCCGATACGTTCGTCAAAAACGTTCCCAAGGAAGAGGTGCTGGCGGCCGCCGAAGCCGCCTATATGCCGAAGGGCATGGTCACGGTGCCGTTCAACCCGCAACTCATCAATACCGGCAGCAAGCTGATCCTGATCGACAGTGGCAACGGCATCGCCACCTATGAGCCCACCAAGGGGGCGGTCGGCCGCACCCTGCAAAATCTCGCCGCCGCGGGCGTCGACCCCAAGAGCATCGACGTCGTGCTGATGTCACATCTGCATCCCGACCACACCAACGGCATCCGGGCCGCCGACGGTTCGATGGCGTTTCCGAACGCCGAAATCATGGTGCCGGCCAAGGAATGGGAATTCTGGATGAGCGACGAGAACGCCGCCAAGGCCCAGTCCAGCGACATGATGAAGAATTATTTCGCCAATGTGAAAAAGATCTATGCCGGCATCGAATCCAAGGTCACGAAATATGACTGGGGCAAGGAAGTCGCCCCCGGCATCACGTCGATCGCAACGCCCGGCCACACGCCGGGGCATACCGCCTTCGCGGTGGCCTCTGGCGGTTCGAAAGTCCTGATCCAGTCCGACGTCACCAACATTCCCGAGTTCTTCCTGCGCAATCCGGATTGGCACGTGGCCTACGACACGGACCCGGACCTGGCGCAGGAAACCCGGCACAAATTCTACGACATGGCGGCGGCCGAGAAGGCGATGGTGGTTGGCTTCCACTTCACCTTCCCCTCGATCGGTCATGTCGAGAAGGACGGCACCAAATACCGGCTGGTTCCGGTGGCCTGGAATCCGGTGATCTGATCGCCGCTCGCGAAAGATTGACCGGTGGGACCGCTCTGATCGGTCGTCGTTTGCGGGGTAAACCGGCAGGCGCTGCCGGCATGTGATGCCGACGGCGCGGACCGGTGGTTCATGCACTTGCATCTTTTGCCGGCGCCGCTAGGGTGGCGCGAAAGCCCACCCCCGTGCCCGCCCCAAAAGGAAATCTCATGGCCCACCCCCACACGATCGTCGTTCTTCCCGGCAGCCTGCGCAAAGAGAGCTTCTCGCTCAAAATCGCCAAGGCGCTCGCCACACTGGCGCCCGATACGATCAAGCTCGACATCGTGACCTTGCACGAGATCTCGTTTTTCAATCAGGACCTGGAGGCGGCGCCGCCGGCCGATTGGCTGAAGTTTCGCGAAACGCTGCATAGAGCGAGCGGCGTCCTGTTCGTTACACCCGAATACAACCGCTCGATCCCGGGTGTGCTGAAGAATGCCATCGATGTCGGGTCGCGGCCTTACGGCAAAAGCTCGTTCAACGGCAAGCCGGTCGGCATCGTCAGCAATTCGCCGGGGCCGCTCGGTGGCGTCAGCGCCGCCAAGCATTTGCAGCAGATCCTGCCGGGCATTTCCGGACCGATCCTGCAGCAGCCCGAAATCTACCTGAATGGCATCGGTGACGCCTTCGACGACAAGGGCGAATTGATCAAGGAATCGCTGCAGACGGTGCTGAAGCAATATATCGACGCCTTCGCGGCGCATGTGGAAAAGCACAACAAATAGGCGGGTGGCTAGGGCGCGGCGCCCGGTTTTAGGATTCCGTTAACCGGGGCGTCGCATGCTCGGGCCATGGTTTCGCGCAGCCGACTCAAATCCCTGCTGACCGGGCTCGCCCTCTATACGATGGCGGCGGCGATGGTCGGCTATTTCGGCGTCAATGCCTATACCGGCAAGTATGGGCTGAATGCGCGCCTGGAGCTCGACCAGGAAATCATCGCGCTGACCTCCGAACTGGCCCGCCTGAAGCGGGAGCGGGTCGAGGGCGAGCAACGTGTCTCGTTGCTGCGGTCCGACCGGGTCGATCCCGATATGCTCGACGAGCGCGCGCGCTATCAGCTCGATTACGCCAATCCGCACGACCTGGTTCGGACCGTCACGCCGAACTGATCGTCAAAATTACCAAAAACTGCGAAATCAATTTCAAAAATGTCGCGCCGCACTGCACTGCGGCATAGCGAAGCTTTCGCAAGCTCACGCAATCCTTTCATGGCGGTTTGAGTTGGGTTAGAGAGAGCTATTCGTTCTCTCATCCGGAAATGCCATGGCCGTACCGAAGAAAAGCGTCGCGAAGGAAACTGCGCAGGGGAATGGCGCCGACACCCCCCCGGAATTCACCCGGGAGCAGGAACTGAGCGCGCTGCGCGACATGCTGCTGATCCGCAGATTCGAGGAAAAGGCCGGCCAGCTCTACGGAATGGGCGCCATCGGCGGCTTCTGCCATCTCTATATCGGCCAGGAAGCGATCGTGGTCGGCATGCAGATGGCCTTGAAGCAGGGCGATCAGGTCATAACCGGATACCGTGACCACGGGCACATGCTGGCCTGTGGCATGGAAGCCAAGGGCGTGATGGCCGAATTGACCGGACGCCATGGCGGCTATTCCAAGGGCAAGGGCGGCTCCATGCACATGTTCAGCAAGGAGAAGAATTTCTTTGGCGGCCACGGCATCGTCGGCGCCCAGGTTTCACTCGGCACTGGTCTCGCCTTCGCCAACCGCTACCGCGGTAACGATTTTGTCAGCCTGGCCTATTTCGGCGACGGCGCGTCCAATCAGGGCCAGGTCTATGAGAGCTTCAACATGGCGGAGCTGTGGAAGCTTCCGGTGATCTACATCATCGAAAACAACCGCTACGCGATGGGCACCTCGGTGACGCGTTCGTCGGCCCAGACCGACTTTTCCAAGCGCGGCATTTCCTTCAACATTCCGGGCGAGCAGGTCGACGGCATGGACGTACGTGCGGTGAAGGCCGCGGGCGACCGGGCGGTGGCGTGGTGCCGCGCCGGCAAGGGCCCCTTCATCCTGGAAATGCAGACCTATCGCTACCGCGGCCATTCGATGTCGGACCCGGCGAAATATCGTACCCGCGAGGAAGTCGACAAGGTCCGGCACGACAGCGACCCGATCGAGCAGGTGCGCGAACGTTTGCTGGCCGCCAAGATGAGCGAGCAGGAGTTGAAGGCGGTCGATGCCGAGGTGCGGGAGATCGTCAACGCCGCCGCGGACTTCGCCCAGCACGACCCCGAGCCCGATGCCGCCGAATTGTGGACCGACGTCTATCGTTAAACGCGCGAAACGCTTATCCCGCAGGATACGCGCAGCTTAAAGAGTGAATTTTCCGGAGCGGATATGCCAATTCAAGTGCTAATGCCTGCGCTGTCGCCGACCATGGAGAAGGGCAACCTTTCGAAATGGCTGAAGAAGGAAGGCGAGGCCATCAAGTCGGGCGATGTCATCGCCGAGATCGAAACCGACAAGGCGACGATGGAAGTCGAGGCCACCGACGAGGGCACGCTTGGCAAGATCCTGATCCCGGAAGGCACCGCCGACGTCGCGGTCAACACCCCGATCGCGACCATTCTGGCCGATGGCGAAAGTGCCGCCGATGCCGGCAAGGCCAGCGCGCCGGCGAAAGCCGCCGAGCCGGCGCCATCAGCCGCCGAGACGAAATCCGCACCAGCTCCCAAGGCCGAAACACCGGCTCCCGCCGCGCCCACAGCCGTCGCCGCGCCCGATCCCGAAATACCCGCTGGCACCGAGATGGTGACCATGACCATCCGCGACGCGCTGCGCGACGCGATGGCCGAGGAAATGCGCCGCGACCCCGATGTTTTCCTGATGGGCGAAGAGGTCGCGGAATATCAGGGCGCCTACAAGGTCAGCCAGGGGCTGCTGCAGGAATTCGGCGCCCGGCGCGTTATCGATACGCCGATTACCGAGCATGGATTCGCCGGCATCGGCGTCGGCGCGGCGATGGCGGGCCTAAAGCCGATCGTCGAGTTCATGACCTTCAACTTCGCCATGCAGGCGATGGACCAGATCATCAATTCCGCGGCAAAAACGCTGTACATGTCCGGCGGGCAGATGGGCTGCTCGATCGTATTCCGCGGCCCGAACGGCGCTGCCGCGCGCGTCGCCGCCCAGCACAGCCAGGATTACTCGGCCTGGTACTCGCAGGTTCCCGGCCTCAAGGTGGTCGCGCCGTTTTCGGCCGCCGACTACAAGGGCCTGTTGAAGGCCGCGATCCGCGATCCCAATCCGGTGATCTTCCTCGAAAATGAAATGCTGTACGGCCATTCCGGCGAGGTCCCGAAACTCGACGATTACGTGATCCCGATCGGCAAGGCGCGTGTGGTGCGCTCGGGCGGCCATGTCAGCATCATTTCCTGGTCGAACGGCATGTCCTATGCGCTGAAGGCCGCCGATGAGCTCGCCAAGGAAGGCATCGAAGCCGAAGTGATCGATCTGCGCACGCTGCGCCCGATGGATACCGAGACCCTCGTGGCCTCCGTGAAGAAGACCGGCCGCGCCGTCACCGTGGAAGAGGGCTGGCAGCAAAACGGCGTCGGGGCCGAAATCGCGGCACGGCTGATGGAGCACGCGTTCGATTATCTCGATGCGCCGGTGGCGCGGGTGTCGGGCAAGGATGTGCCGATGCCCTATGCCGCCAACCTCGAAAAGCTCGCATTGCCTTCGGTGGCGGAGGTGGTCGAAGCCGCCAAAGCCGTTTGTTACCGGTGACGCATGCCAGGTTCTACGAAGGGCCCCAAGGAACAGCCATTGCCGCCGGACGTGATGGGCCGCGATGACGCCACCGAGGTGCTGCGCGCCTTCGTGGTCGATGGCGGACTTTCGATCGCGTTCACCCGCGCTTTCGAGGAACCCGATATGTGGGGCCTGCTGCTGGTGGATATCGCGCGACATGCCGCGCGGGCCTATGCGCAGGAAAGTTCCTACACCGAGGAAGAAGCGCTGGCGCGCGTCGTCGACATGTTCGAAGCCGAAATAGACCGGCCGACCGACATGGGCCAAACCACGCCGCGATCGCAACAAGGACACTGACCGTGACCGTTGAGTCCTATCATTTCGACTTCATGGCCGAAGCCATCCGCGAGGCGGAGATCAGCATCTCCGAAGGCGGGTTGCCGATCGGCGCGGTGCTGACGCGCGACAGGAAGATCATTGCGCGCGGCTACAATCGCCGGGTGCAGGAGCAGAACGTGATCCTGCACGGCGAGATGTCCTGCATGCGCAACGCCGGGCTGATCCCGTTTCATGACACCGTGATGTACACCACGCTGTCGCCCTGTTCGATGTGCGCGGGCGCGATCGGACTGTTCAAGCTGTCGCTGCTGGTGATCGGCGAGTCCGTGACGTTTCCGGGCAGCAAGGACATCCTTGCTCAATTCGGCATTCCCTATATCGATCTCGAGGACGAACGATCGGTCAACATGATGAAGTCATGGCGATCGGTTCCCGCCAACGAGCGCCTCTGGCAGGGCGATATCGGCAATTGAAGCGGATCATCGATCTTTCATCGGGTGCCCATAACACCCAAACGTTTCGTGGTTGGCTTTCCGGCGGATGGAAAGACAACGAGCAAGAATACCCTGTGAGGTCAGTATGCCCATCAACATTCTGATGCCTGCGCTGTCGCCGACGATGGAGAAGGGCAATCTCGCCAAGTGGCTCAAGAAAGAGGGCGACAAGGTCAAGTCCGGCGATGTGATCGCGGAAATCGAGACCGACAAGGCGACCATGGAGGTCGAGGCGGTCGACGAAGGCACGATCGCGAAAATCCTGGTGCCCGAGGGTACGCAGGATGTCGCGGTCAATGACGTGATCGCGGTGCTCGCCGGCGACGGCGAGGACGTCAAGGCGGCGGGGGCAGGGGCTGCGAGTGCGGCGCCGAAAGCCGCTCCGGCGGCGCAAGCACCGGCAGCTACACCTGCTGCGGCTCCCGCACCCGTAGCGGCTGTGGCCCCAGCGGCGAAGACGCCGGCACCAGTCGCCGCAGCGCCTGCGCCTCAGGTCAACGGCCACGCCCGCACATTCTCATCGCCGCTGGCGCGTCGTCTCGCCAAGGAAGCCGGCATTGAGCTCGTACGCATCAATGGCTCCGGCCCGCATGGCCGCATCGTCGCCCGCGACGTCGAGGAAGCCAAATCCGGCAAGGGTCTGAAGGCGCCTGCGGCGGCACCCGTCGGCGCGCCGTCGATTGCTCCCTCGATGTCGGACAAGCAGATTCTCGCGCTGTTCGAGCCCGGCAGCTACGAGGTGGTACCGCATGACGGCATGCGCCGCACCATTGCGCAGCGTCTGACCGCGTCGGTGCAGACCGTGCCGCATTTCTATCTGACGATGGACTGCGACATCGGCAAATTGCTTGCGGCGCGCGAGGAAATCAACGCGACCGCGCCGAAGGACAAGGAGAAGAAGCCGCTCTACAAGCTTTCGGTCAACGATTTCGTCATCAAGGCGATGGCGATCGCGCTGCAGCGGATCCCCGACTGCAATGTGAGCTGGACCGAAGGCGGCATGCTCAAGCACAAGCATTCCGATATCGGCGTCGCGGTGGCGATGCCGGGCGGCCTGATCACGCCGATCATCCGCAACGCCGAAACCAAATCGCTGTCGACGATTTCAGCCGAAATGAAGGATTTCGCCGCCCGCGCGCGGGCGCGCAAGCTCAAGCCCGAGGAATATCAGGGCGGCACCACGGCGATTTCCAATCTCGGCATGTACGGCATCAAGGACTTCACCGCCGTGATCAACCCGCCGCATGCGACCATTCTCGCGGTCGGCACCAGCGAAGAGCGTGCGGTGGTGCGGGGCGGCAAGATCGAGGCCGCGCACATCATGAGCGTGACCTTGTCGTGCGATCACCGCGCGGTCGACGGCGCGCTCGGCGCCGAACTGATCGGCGCCTTCAAGATGCTGATCGAAAACCCTGTCATGATGATGGTGTGAGATAACCCTCACCCGGCTGCGCGCCTGGCGGCGCGCATCCACCCTCTCCCGCAAGGGGAGAGGGGAAGGAAGCGAAGAGCGAGTAAGACATGGCCGACACATCCTTCGACATCATCATCATCGGCTCCGGCCCCGGCGGCTACGTCACCGCGATCCGGGCGGCGCAGCTCGGGTTCAAGACCGCGATCATCGAAAAATCCTATCTCGGCGGCATCTGCCTGAACTGGGGCTGCATCCCGACCAAGGCGCTGCTGCGCTCGGCGGAAATTTATCATTACATGCAGCACGCGAAGGATTATGGGCTGTCTGCCGAGAATGTTTCGTTTGACGCCAAGGCGGTGGTGCAACGCTCGCGCGGCGTGTCAAAACGCCTCAATGATGGCGTCGGTTTCCTGATGAAGAAGAACAAAGTGACGATCATCTGGGGCGAGGCCGCGATCGATGCGCCCGGCAAGATCACCGTCAAGAAATCCGCCGTCGAGGCGCCGAAGGGCGCGCTGGGCGAGGGCGCCTATCAGGCCAAGCACATCATCCTGGCCACCGGCGCGCGCCCGCGCGTGCTGCCGGGGCTCGAGCCCGACAAGAAGCTGATCTGGACCTATTTCGAGGCGATGGTGCCGGACAAAATGCCGAAATCGCTGCTGGTGGTCGGCTCCGGCGCCATCGGCATCGAATTCGCGTCGTTCTTCCACACCATGGGCGCCGAGGTGACCGTGGTCGAAGTCTTGCCGCAGATCCTTCCCGTCGAAGACGCCGAGATCGCGACCTTGGCGCGCAAGCGGTTCGAAAAGCAGGGCATCAAGATTCTCAGCAAGACCAAGGTCACAAAACTCGAGAAGAAGAGCGACAGCGTGGTCGCCACCATCGATGACGGCAAGAAGCCACAGACGGTCGAGTTCGACCGGGTGATTTCGGCCGTCGGCGTGGTCGGCAATATCGAAAATCTCGGGTTGGAAAAACTCGGCGTCAAAACCGACCGCGGCTGCGTCGTGATCGACGGCTACGGCAAAACCAACGTGCCCGGCATCTACGCCATCGGCGACGTCGCCGGGCCTCCGATGCTCGCGCACAAGGCCGAGCATGAAGGTGTGATCTGCGTCGAGGCCATCAAGGGCCTGCACCCGCATGCGATGGACAAGAACCTCATTCCCGGCTGCACCTATTGCAATCCGCAGATCGCCTCGGTCGGCCTGACCGAAGCAAAAGCCAAAGAGGGCGGCCGCGAGATCCGCGTCGGCCGCTTCCCGTTTGTCGGCAACGGCAAGGCGATTGCGCTCGGCGAGGATCAGGGACTGGTAAAAGTGATCTTCGACAAGAAGACCGGCCAGTTGCTCGGCGCGCACATGATCGGCGCCGAAGTCACCGAACTGATCCAGGGCTATGTGGTGGCGATGAATCTCGAGACCACCGAAGAAGAGCTGATGCACACCGTATTCCCGCATCCGACGCTGTCGGAGATGATGAAGGAAGCGGTGCTGGACGCCTATGGCCGCGTGCTGAATATTTAGGGCTTTGTCGGGAGTAAGCGAGATCGCGATCGGTGAAAGACAGCGATAATCTGACGATCGAGCGTCCGACATTCGTGAGCCATCTCGAATGCGCGATGGTGGGCGATCGCTATCCGGCCGACCAAATTCACAATCTCTCGAAGGCGAACAAGCCGCTGCTGGTGCGTTACGACCTCGCCGGCGTCAAGCAGGCTCTGACCAAAGACGCGCTGGCGCAGCGGCCGCCCGATCTGTGGCGCTACCGTGAACTGCTGCCGGTGCGCAAGGTGACCGACATCGTCAGCCTCGGCGAGGCGACCACGCCGCTGATCCAGTTGCCGAGGCTCGCGGCCAAAATCGGCGGCGGCGAGATCATTGTGAAAGATGAGGGACGGTTGCCGACCGGCTCGTTCAAGGCGCGCGGCCTGGTGATGGCGGTGTCGATGGCCAAGGCGCTCGGCATCGAGCACATGGCGATGCCGACCAACGGCAATGCCGGCGCGGCGCTGGCGGCTTACGCGACCCGTTGCGGCATCAGGACCACGATCTTCTGTCCGGCCGATACGCCGGAGGTCAATGTCAGCGAGATCGAGCTGCAGGGCGCCACCGTCTACCGCGTCAACGGGCTGATCGACGATTGCGGCAAGATCGTCGGCGAAGGCAAGGCCAAGGCCGGCTGGTTCGATACCTCCACGCTGAAGGAGCCCTATCGGATCGAGGGCAAGAAGACGATGGGGCTGGAACTTGCCGAACAGCTCGGCTGGGACGTGCCCGACGTGATCTTCTATCCGACCGGCGGCGGCACCGGCCTGATCGGGATGTGGAAGGCGTTCGCCGAACTCGAAGCGATCGGCTTCATCGGCGCCAAACGCCCCCGGATGGTCGCGGTGCAGGCGGCGGGTTGCGCGCCGATGGTGCGCGCCTTCGAGGATGGAACCGAACACGCGCCGCGCTGGGAGGAGGCCCATACCATCGCATCGGGGATCCGCGTGCCGCAGGCGATCGGGGATTTTCTGATTCTGCGTGCGGTGCGCCAGAGCCAGGGTTTCGCAATTGCGGTAACGGACGAGACGATTTCCGCGGCGCTGAATGAGGTCGCGCGCGAGGAAGGCCTGTTGTTGTGTCCCGAAGGGGCGGCGACCTATGCCGCCTACAAGCAGAGTCTCGCCGACGGCCGCGTCACCAAAAACGATCGCGTGATGCTGTTCAACTGCGCGACGGGACTGAAATACCCGCTGCCGCCGGTCACGCGCACGCTCGATCGCCATGCGCCGATCGATTACGCTGGGCTGTAGCGCCTTTGCCACTTCAAGGGCCTCATCCTTCGGGACGTGCGGTGTCCATGCTTGCGGGATGAATGTTCCGCAAACGCCCCGTGCTGCGGTCGGATTTTCTTCGCGGATGCACAACGACAAGATATCTGCTTCGATTGATCTCGCCGTTTGAAATCGGCAAGAAGATTCGATGACCAATATCTAGTCGAAAATAAATTTGAACAAAGAATTTGCTCGCCGCATCGTGATGTCGGGCCGAGTAATAATCGTCGTCGTTGATCCCTATCTCCCTTGAACGCAGCGCGGCACGCGAGACACGTCGTCTCGCACCGCGACTGGGTCAAGGGAGAAGAAAATGCAGAAGACCATTTTGACGATTGCCGGGTCAGCGCTGATTGCTTTGTCGACGGTTCAGTTCGCAGCGGCGTCCGAACAGCAAGACAAAGTGCACCACCGCGCCCATGTGAGTTCGCAGTACCGCGACACCAACGCCTCCGCGGCGCCGGCGGAGTGGTCGGCCCCCAGCTACAGTGGCGGATACTCGGCGCCCGCCGGTCGTTGATTTCAGCCGGTTTGACTGCAGCAGGTATTTTTGAAGGGAAGGCCGGTCGCAGGTGACCGGCCTTTTTCTTTCCTTTTGGCTTGGTCCGGGTGATCCCGGTCGAACGGCGAAAGGGTTGCTCTGGCGCAACGATTGTTGCTTGGGCGCAACAGTTCCTGAAGATTTAACCTTCATCTCAGCCTGTACAGGTCCGCGCCGCTTTTTAGCCACACCCCTCGATGAAATCATTCTCCGTAGGCTAAAGGCCACGGTGCTCGCGCAGGCGATGGGAGATTCCCGATTTCCCTGGTTCGAGAAGAGACTGCTGGGGAAACAGGTTCGCGATGGACGCCAAGACCACTATCAAGAAAAGGCTTCCCAGCCGTCACGTGACGGAGGGCCCGGAACGGGCGCCCCATCGTTCGTATCTTTACGCCATGGGGCTGACCACCCAGCAGATTCACCAGCCGTTTGTCGGCGTCGCGTCGTGCTGGAACGAGGCCGCCCCCTGCAATATCTCGCTGATGCGCCAGGCCCAGGCGGTCAAGAAGGGCGTCGCCTCCGCCGGCGGTACGCCGCGCGAATTCTGCACCATCACCGTGACCGACGGTATCGCGATGGGTCATGACGGCATGCGCTCGTCGCTGCCGTCGCGCGAATGCATCGCCGATTCCGTCGAATTGACCATCCGCGGCCACGCCTACGATGCGCTGGTCGGTCTCGCCGGCTGCGACAAGTCGCTGCCGGGCATGATGATGGCGATGGTGCGCCTCAACGTACCCTCGATCTTCATCTATGGCGGCTCGATCCTGCCGGGCAATTTTCGCGGCCAGCAGGTCACGGTGCAGGACATGTTCGAGGCGGTCGGCAAGCACTCGGTCGGCGAGATGTCCGACGCTGATTTGGATGAAATCGAGCGGGTGGCGTGCCCGTCCGCCGGCGCGTGCGGCGCACAATTCACCGCCAACACCATGGCGACGGTATCGGAGGCCATCGGGCTGGCGTTGCCCTATTCGGCCGGCGCGCCCGCGCCCTATGAAATCCGCGATGCGTTTTGCATGACCGCCGGTGAAAAGATCATGGAGCTGATCGCTCTGAACATCCGGCCGCGCGACATCGTCACGCGCCGGGCGTTGGAAAACGCCGCCGCAGTGGTGGCCGCGTCGGGCGGCTCGACCAATGCTGCACTGCATCTGCCGGCGATCGCCCATGAATGCGGCATCAAGTTTGATTTGTTCGACGTCGCAGAAATCTTCAAAAAGACACCATATGTCGCGGATTTGAAACCAGGCGGTCGTTATGTCGCCAAAGACATGTTCGAAGTTGGCGGCATACCGCTTCTGATGAAAACGTTGCTCGATAATGGCCATTTGCACGGCGACTGTTTGACCGTCACGGGCCGCACGATCGCCGAGAACCTCAAAAGCGTGAAATGGAATCCGCACCAGGATGTGGTGCGCTCCGCCGACAAGCCGATCACCGTTACCGGCGGTGTCGTTGGCTTGAAGGGGAATCTCGCGCCCGAGGGCGCGATTGTGAAAGTTGCGGGTATGTCGAATTTGAAATTTACCGGACCTGCCCGCTGCTTCGATCGCGAAGAGGACGCCTTCGAATCCGTCCAGAAGAAGACCTACAAAGAGGGCGAGGTCATCGTGATCCGCTATGAGGGGCCGCGTGGCGGCCCCGGCATGCGCGAAATGCTCTCGACCACGGCGGCGCTGACCGGGCAGGGCATGGGCGGCAAGATCGCGCTGATCACCGACGGCCGGTTCTCCGGGGCGACCCGCGGCTTCTGCATCGGCCATGTCGGGCCGGAAGCGGCGGTTGGCGGGCCGATCGCGCTGCTGCAGGACGGCGATCTCATCGAGATCGACGCCGAGGCCGGAATACTTAACGTAAAATTGACCGACGCCGAGCTGGCGGAACGCAAGACCAAATGGAAGCCGCGCGCGACCAATTATACGTCAGGCGCGCTCTGGAAGTATGCCCAACAGGTTGGATCCGCGGTGGATGGCGCTGTGACCCATCCGGGCGGGGCGCACGAGAAACAGTGTTATGCGGACATTTAGGCGTATCATCTTTGCGTTGATGTTGGGGGCCACGCCGGTGGCCGTCCCGGTATCCGCCTTTGATGGCGCGCCGGTCAACGAGGATACCGCTATACCGGTGGTTTCGGCCCAGCCCGGAGCCGCTGGGGCGCTGAAGAAGGCGGTTTCTCCGTCCACGTCCGACGGCTCGCTGACTTCGCTGCAATACGCGGCCGAAGGCGGCCACCCCATTGCGCAGTGGAAGCTCGGGCGGATGTATGCCGATGGCGACGGCGTCACCCAGGACGATCTGCGCGCTTTCGAATATTTCAGCCGCATTGCCAATGCGCATGCCGAAGACAGCCCGTCGGCGCCGCAGGCCGCGATCGTCGCCAAGGCCTTTGTCGCGCTCGGGCGGTACTACCTCAACGGTATTCCCAATTCGAAGGTCAAGCCCGATCCGGAGCGGGCGCGGGAGATGTTCTCCTACGCCGCCTCGTATTTCGGCAACGCCGATGCGCAGTATGATCTGGCCCGGCTCTATCTGAAGAGCGCCGGCACGTCGCGTGACGACTTCCGCTACGGCGCGCGCTGGCTTGGTCTGGCCGCCCAGAAAGGCCAGCATCAGGCGCAGGCCATGCTCGGCCAGATGCTGTTCAACGGCGACCAGCTGCCGCGTCAAGCCGCCCGCGGGCTGATGTGGCTGACGTTGGCGTACAGTGCCGCGCCGGACGAGAGCTGGATCAAGGACAGCTACAGCAAGGCGATGAGCAAGGCGTCCGAGGATGACCGTGTGATGGCATTGCAGATGCTCGAGCACTGGGTGCAGGGCCGCAAGGATTGATCGCCCGCAGTGGCTCCGTAGGGTGGGCAAAGCGAAGCGTGCCCACCTTTTCCTGGGAGTAAACTAGCTGGTGGGCACGGCGCAAGCGCGCCTTTGCCCACCCTACAGGGAACTCAGGCCGCCTCCAGATCCAGATCGATCCAGACCGGCACGTGATCCGACGGCTTTTCCCAGGCGCGCACATAGCTGTCGATACCGACATCGATCAGCCGGTCGCTGGCCTGCGGCGACAGCAAGAGATGATCGATGCGCAGGCCATGGTTCTTCTGCCAGGCGCCGGCCTGATAATCCCAGAACGTGTACTGGCCGGGGGCGTCGGTGACGGCCCGCAGCGCGTCGGTCAGCCCGAGTCCGAGCAACGACTGAAAACTCTCGCGGGTGGTGGGGCGGAACAGGGCGTCGTTGACCCAGGCCGCCGGATTATGGACGTCCTCCGCCTTCGGGATGACGTTGAAGTCGCCTGCGAGAACCAGCGGTTCCTCGGTCTTGAGCCGCTCTCTTGAATACTCAAGAAGTCGCGACATCCATTTGAGTTTGTATGGATATTTTTCCGTCTCCGGCGGATTGCCGTTGGGCAGATAAAGGCAGGCTACCCGGAGCACGCCGTGCTTGTGCGTCACCACGCCTTCCAGAAACCGGGCATGGACGTCTTCATCGTCCCCGGCGAGGCGCGGCGTGGTTTCGTCTAACGGCAGTTTCGACAGCAATGCGACGCCGTTGAAGGTCTTCTGGCCATGGGTGACCACATTGTAGCCGAGCGCCTCGATCGCCTCGCGGGGAAACGCCTCGTCGACGCATTTGATTTCCTGCAGGCAGACGATGTCGGGGGCGCAATCCCCAAGCCAGGTCACGAGATGATCGATCCGCTGCCGGACCGAATTGACGTTCCAGGTCGCAATGCGCATCAGATCGAGAAACTGGTGCCGCAGCCGCAGGAGGCGGTGGCGTTGGGATTGACCACCCGGAACGATGCGCCGATCAGGTCGTCGACGAAATCGACTTCGGAGCCCGCCAGGAACGGCACCGAGGCCGGATCGACCAGCACCACGGCGCTGTCGCGCGCGATCACCAGATCGTCTTCCGCCTGCGCGCGTTCGACGTCGAATTTGTACTGAAAGCCGGAGCAGCCGCCGCCCTCGACGCTGATCCGCAGCATGGCGCCATCGCCCTCGGTTTTGAGGATTTCCCCAATGCGGCGGGCGGCCCGCTCGCTGATGGTGACGGCTGTGGTCATGGGCGAGGTCTCCGATGGCAGGCGCCAAATTATCTGGTATCCGGCGCAGAGCATAGTTAAGTGCGCCGGGCACCGGAATCAAACCTTTAAGGGATTAATACGCCGTGTCGGTCGGAATGGCTGCTCCTCGCTCGGTCTATGCCTGCGATCCCGACCGCAGCCGCGGGCGGCTGTTCGAGGAACCGCCGAGCCGGACCCGCAGCCCGTTCCGGCGCGATTGCGACCGGGTGATTCATTCCACCGCGTTCCGCCGTTTAATGCATAAAACCCAGGTTTTCGTGTCCCACGAAGGCGATCATTATCGCACCCGGCTGACCCATACGCTGGAAGTGGCCCAGATTGCCCGCGCGCTGGCCCGCCAACTCGGCCTCGACGAGGATCTCACGGAAACCCTGGCGCTGGCGCATGACCTCGGCCATCCCCCGTTCGGTCATGCCGGCGAGCGGGCGCTGGATGCCTGCCTTAGGGCTCATGGCGGGTTCGACCACAATGCGCAGACCCTGCGCGTAGTCACCGCGCTGGAGCACCGCTACCCTGATTTTGACGGGCTCAATCTGACCTGGGAATCGCTGGAGGGCATCGTCAAGCACAACGGCCCCCTGACGGGGCGAGACGGAACCCCCATCGGGCGCTATCTCGACCACGGCATTCCCGCGGGGATTTCCGACTATATCAGGCGTTACGATCTCGAATTATGGAGCTTTGCGTCGCTGGAGGCGCAGGTGGCCGCGATCGCCGACGATATCGCCTACGACGCCCATGACATCGACGATGGCCTGCGCGCTGGTCTGTTTGGGGTCGATGATCTCAAGGTGATGCCGCTGGCCGCCGACATGATCGCCGAGATCGCCAGACATTACCCCGGTCTCGATGACATCAGGCGCGGCGCCGAACTGGTGCGCGAGCTGATTTCATATCTGATCGGCGCGGTGATCTCGGAGGCGCAGCGGCGCCTGCAGGCGGCGATGCCGAAATCGGTCGAGGATGTCCGCAATTATGGCGAGGGGCTGATCGCGTTTCCGGCCGCGGTGGCGCAGGCGGAGGCCGAAATCAAGGCGTTTCTGAAACTTCGGATGTACCGGCATCCGCGGGTGATGCGGGTGATGGGGGATGCGGAACAGATCCTGTTCGACCTGTTCGCGCGCTACCAGAAGAGGCCGGACGATCTGCCGACCGAATGGCTGGCGCCAGCGGGCGGCGCCAGTGAGACCGAAACCGAGCGGGCGCGGCGGATCGGCAACTTCATCGCCGGGATGACCGACCGTTTTGCCATCACCGAGCATCAAAGGCTTTTTGACTCGACCCCGGATTTGCGTTAGGCGGCGGCCTAGCCAGCCTGCGATATCAGGCGCCATTTCCAGCCCCATCACGCCCATGGTCGATAACACTTCACCGCCGCATCTTTTCGCCAACGTGCTGGCGCGCGTACACGCGGTTTGCGGCGCGCTCGCGGCGGAAGGCGGCTGGCCCGCCGGTGTCGATTTGTCGCGCGTCGTGGTCGAGCCGCCGCGCGATGCGACGCATGGCGACATGGCGACCAACGCCGCCATGGTCCTCGCCAAGGACGCGAAGGCCAAACCGCGCGATCTCGCCGAGGCGATCGCGGCCCGGCTGCGGGCGGACGACCTGGTGGCGTCGGTCGAGGTCGCCGGTCCCGGCTTCATCAACCTCACTTTGAAGCCATCGGCCTGGTCGGATGCACTGCGCACCGTGTTGCGCGAAGGCGATGCGTATGGACGCAGCACGGCCGGTGCGGCCGAGAAGGTCAATGTCGAATACGTCTCGGCCAATCCGACCGGACCGATGCATGTCGGGCATTGCCGGGGCGCGGTGTTCGGCGACGCGCTGGCGAGCCTGCTGGCCTTCGCGGGCTATGAGGTCACGCGCGAATATTACATCAACGATGCCGGCGCCCAGGTCGATGTGCTCGCGCGCTCGGCCTTCCTGCGCTACCGCGAGGCGCTCGGCGAGACCATCGGCGACATTCCGGAAGGACTTTATCCCGGCGATTACCTGAAGCCGGTCGGGCAGGCGCTGGCCGACGAGCATGGCGACAGGCTGTTGAAGATGCCGGAGGGCGAATGGCTGCCGACCGTGCGCAGCAAGGCCATCGCGATGATGATGGAGGAGATCAGGGGCGATCTCGCCGCGCTCAACATCAGGCATGACGTGTTCTTCTCGGAGCGCTCGCTGATCGACGGCCCAACCGATCTGGTCGCCGCCACCATCGATCATCTGCGCTCCAGGGGCGATGTCTATGAAGGCCGCCTGCCGCCGCCGAAGGGGGCGCCGGTCGAGAACTATGAGGACCGCGAACAAACGCTGTTCCGCGCCACCGCCTATGGCGACGATGTCGATCGTCCACTGCTCAAATCCGACGGCAGCTACACTTATTTCGCCTCGGACATCGCCTATCACAGGAACAAGTTCGACCGCGGCTTCCGCAACCTGGTCGATGTCTGGGGTTCGGATCACGGCGGCTACATCAAGCGCGTGCAGGCCGCGATCAAGGCGGTCACCTCCGGCGCGGCGGCGCTGGACGTCAAGATCGTGCAACTCGTCAAGCTGCTGCGTAACGGCGAGCCCGTAAAAATGTCGAAACGCTCCGGCGATTTCGTCACCTTGCGCGAAGTGGTCGACGAGGTCGGTTCCGACGCGGTGCGGTTCATGATGCTGTTCCGCAAGAACGACGCGGTGCTCGATTTCGACCTCGCCAAGGTGATCGAGCAGTCCAAGGACAACGCGGTGTTCTACGTCCAGTACGGCCACGCCCGGGGACACTCGATATTCCGCAACGCGCGGGAAGCGATCCCGGACCTGCCGGAGGCGACACCCGCGCGGGCGGCGTTCCTGGGCCAGGCGGCCGTGGAACGGCTGACCGACCCCGCGGAACTGAGCCTGCTCCGGCTGCTGGCGTTGTACCCCCGGATGATCGAGGCGGCGGCATCGGCGCATGAACCGCACCGAATCGCTTTTTACCTCTATGATCTCGCCAGCGAATTTCATGCGCTGTGGACGAGGGGGCGCGATTTGCCCTATTTACGCTTCATTATCAATAATGATGCAGAGATTACCAAGGCGCGGCTGGCATTGGTTCAGGGCGTCGTCTCGGTTTTGGCATCCGGGCTCGCCGTCCTCGGCGTCGATGCTCCGGTCGAGATGCGGTAAACAGAGGCGAGCGCCGCTCACTTGGGGATCCATTTCGGGGACCTTGTGAGGTATCCGGCAGGAGCCGGTTCGTTTGTAAGAGCGGGTGGGTTGACGGCTTTCCCGAAGGGGACGCATCATCACGATGGCTGATCGATATCAGGACAGACCTTTTTCCGCTGATGATGATTACGATCACGGCGGCGATCAGCATGCATCGGGCAAGGGCGAAAGCGATCCTTTGGCCGAACTCGCGCGGCTGATCGGCCAGACCGATCCGTTCGGCAGCATGGGGCGTGCCAATTCGCGTGTGCAGCCGCGAGCCAGCGAGCACGATCAATATGAACTGCCGCCGGCAGACGAGGCGCCCGCCGCGGGCCCACCGTCCTGGATGCAGCGCGCCGTCAGCCACGAACCACCGCCGCCGCCGCAGGATTATCCCAGTTCGGTGCACCCGCTGCATCGCTACGCGGCCGCGCAACCCGCGCCCGAACCGGACTATCAGGCGGCGCCGACGTTGCCGTTTGCGGAAGATGAATATGATCCGGATCCGACGCGCTATGACGAGGCGCTTTATGGGGCGCTCGATTCCGGCGCGCAGGATGCCCAGCACGATCCGGCTTATGCAGACGACGCCTATGCCTATCAGGACGGCTATGACGACGACACCGAGGATCAGCTGCCAAAGCGCCGTGGCGGCATGGCCACCGTCGTGGTCGTGCTCGCGCTGGCGGTGTTGGGCACAGGCGCTGCCTTTGCTTACAGGACTTATGTCGGATCGCCCCGCACCGGCGAGCCGCCGATTATCAGGGCCGACACCGGGCCGACCAAGGTCGTGCCTGCTCCCGCTGACGGCAGTTCCAAACTGCCGGACCGTATGGCGGCCGGTGACGGCATCGAGAAGATCGTTCCGCGCGAAGAAACGCCGCTCGACATCAATGCCAAGTCAGGCCCGCGCGTGGTGTTTCCGCCGCTGAACCAGAACGGCAATCCACCGTCGATGGCCAGCGTGGCGCCGAGCGCGCCGCCGCCGCCGTCAAATGCCGGCAATGGTACGCTGCCGAACAACGAGCCGCGAAAGATCAGGACCTTTTCGGTCCGGGGCGAGCAGCCGGACGGGGCCGCGGTGCCGGTTGCGGCCGCGCCATCGGCGGCAGCCAAGCCCGTACCCGCCGTACGGACGGCCGCTGCGGCGCGCATCCCGCCGGCGGCAGCCAATGCGAATGATTCCACCGCCAATGCGCCGCTCTCGCTGTCGCCCCAAGCCGCCCCAGTCGCTCAAGCAGCCCCGCCGGCTGCTGCGGAACCTCGCACCCGCGTGGCCGCCACGACTCCCGCACAGATCGCGCCGCAAGCCGCGCCCAGTGGCGGCGCAGGCGGCGGCGGATATCTGGTCCAGGTCTCCTCACAGCGCAACGAGTCCGACGCGCAGGCCTCGTTCAGGGCCCTGCAGGGTAAATTCCCGGCGGTGCTGGGTTCACGCAGCCCTGTGATCAAGCGTGCCGACCTCGGCGACAAGGGGGTCTACTACCGCGCCATGGTCGGCCCGTTCGGCTCGCCCGACGAAGCCTCGCAGTTCTGCGGCAGCCTGAAAACCGCCGGCGGACAGTGCGTCGTCCAAAGGAATTAACGGCCGTTTCCTTGACCCCCGTGCCATCAGCGGGCTAATCGGCCGGCATGAACACGCGCGCATTCATCACAGGCGTATCCGGGCCGGAGCTGAGCGCCTCCGAGCGTGAGTTCATTCGCGCGGAGCGGCCATGGGGCTTTATTCTATTCAAGCGTAATATTGAAACACCGGAACAAGTTATTCTTCTTGTTCAGGAGTTGCGCAAAGCTGTCGGCCAAGGCGATGCGCCGGTGCTGATCGACCAAGAGGGCGGACGGGTCCAGCGTCTCGGCCCGCCGCATTGGTCGGTCTATCCGCCGGGCGCGATGTTCGGCACGCTTTATGGCATCGATCCCGTGCTTGGCCTGACGGCCGCACGGTTGAGCGCGCGGTTGATCGCGGCGGATCTCGCGGAACTCGGGATCACCGTCGACTGCCTGCCGTTGGCGGATCTGCCGGTGGCCGGCGCCGACGCCGTCATCGGCAACCGGGCCTATGGAACCGAACCGGAACAGGTCGCGGCGATCGCGCGCGCGGTGACGCAGGGATTGGAGCAGGGTGGCATTTTGCCCGTTCTCAAGCACATTCCCGGCCATGGACGGGCGACCGCGGATACCCATTTCCGGCTTCCGGAGGTCGATACCGCCAAAACGGAGCTCGAACGGACTGATTTTGCCGCATTTCAACCGCTTGCGGACCTGCCGATGGCGATGACCGCACATGTTGTGTTTAGCGCGCTAGATCCCGCCCATCCGGCCACGACTTCTGCGACAATCATCGAACAGGTGATTCGCGGCGTGATCGGGTTCCAGGGTTTGTTAATGAGTGATGACGTGTCCATGAACGCGCTTTCCGGCTCGATCGCCGAGCGGACCCGAGCCATTTTTGCTGCCGGCTGCGACGTGGTCCTGCACTGCAACGGTAACCTCGACGAAATGCGCGAAGTTGCCGCCGAGACGCCTGAACTGTCAGGCAAGGCTTTGGAACGAGCGGAGCGGGCGCTGGCCTCGCGCCGCACACCGCAGCCGTTCGATCGGGTGGCGGCACGGGCTGAACTGGATGCTTTGATGATTAGGGCAGGGACGACAGGCGCATGAGCGCAGAAATTCTATCGTTTGAAACCGGACGGCCTGCCGAACTGGCGGATGACGAGCCATCGCTGGTCGTCGATGTCGAGGGCTATGAGGGCCCGCTCGACCTGTTGCTGGCGCTGGCACGCCAGCAGAAGGTTGATCTCGCCAAGATTTCCATTCTGGCCCTGGCCAACCAGTATCTGGTGTTCATCGAGGCGGCTCGAAAAATCCGCCTTGAGCTTGCCGCCGACTATCTGGTGATGGCGGCATGGCTGGCGTTTCTCAAATCGCGGCTGCTGTTGCCCGAGCCCGCCACCGCGGACGGACCGAGCGCCGAGGAAATGGCGACCGCGCTGGCCAACCGTCTGCGCCGGCTGGAGGCCATTCGCGAGGCCTCAAACCGGCTGATGAACCGCCCGCAATTGCAGCGCGATATTTTTCCGCGCGGCAATCCCGAAGCCATCGCCGAAGTCCGCCATCCCCGGTTCACCGCGACGCTGTTCGACCTGCTCACCGCCTATGCCGCGCAACGTCAGCAACGGGTGCTGGCGACGGTGCATCTGGCCAAACGCACGGTGTGGTCGCTGAGCGAGGCAAGGGCGTCGCTGGAACGCCTGGTCGGAATGGCCGAGGATTGGAGCCGTCTCGACGAATACCTCATCAACTATGTCGTCGATCCCAGCCAAAAGGCCACGGTCTTCGCGTCCAGCTTTGCGGCTGCGCTGGAACTGGTCCGGGAAGGCGAGGTCGAACTGCACCAGCAGGAGGCGTTCGCGCCCCTGTATTTTCGAAAGCGTCCGCCGCAACCAGTATCCGACGCGATGACCGCGCCGGATCTGCCGGCTGAGTAAGTGGAACAAGGAGACCGAGCCATGGCAAGCCTGGCGGAAAAACGCATAGCCGAAGCCGAGGATCACTCTGTGGATCCGGAAGCGCGGCCGGAGGAATTGCGGCTGCTGGAAGCGCTGTTGTTTGCCTCCACCGAGCCGCTCGATCAGGCGACGCTGGCAAAACGAATGCCGGACGGCGTCGACATCAAGGTCGCGCTGGCGCAACTGCAGGCGGATTACGCGTTGCGCGGCGTCAATCTCGTTCGCGTCGCCAACAAATGGACCTTCCGCACCGCCGGCGATCTGTCCTGGCTGATGACGCGGGAGAGCACCGAGACGCGGCGGCTGTCACGTGCGGCGATCGAGATGCTGGCGATCATCGCCTATCACCAGCCGGTGACGCGCGCGGAGATCGAGGAAATCCGCGGCGTGATCACCTCCAAGGGGACGCTGGATGTGCTGTTGGAAACCGGCTGGATTCGCCCGCGCGGCCGTCGCAAGACGCCCGGACGTCCCCTGACGTTCGGAACCACCGAAGCCTTCCTGTCGCAGTTCAGCCTGGAGGCGCTTGGCGATCTGCCGGGCCTGGAGGAACTCAAGGGAACGGGTCTGTTGGATTCGCGGCTGCCTTCCGGCTTCAGCGTGCCGGCGCCGTCGGATGATCCGGCCCTGCGCGATGACGAGGATCCGCTCGAGATCGGCGACCTGGAACTGGCGCTGGCCCCTGCGGTCGAGCCGGAAAGCGGAGACGGAAGCTAATTCCGTCTCTATCGCGCTCGATCGCGACCATGCCGCGAACGGCTTGCCATGCTCATTAACGGTAGCGGCGTAACAGCGATTTGACGCGGCTTAAGTCCTTGTTTTTGACACCTCCTGAGCCTACTTTCCGGTTGGATTAGGCCGGGTCGTCGGCCTCGCGTGTTTGGAGGGTTGCAGGATGGGTTCGCTTAGCATTTGGCACTGGATCGTCGTGATCGCAGTCGTCCTGCTGTTGTTCGGTCGTGGCAAGATTTCGGATCTGATGGGCGACGTCGCGCAGGGCATCAAGGCCTTCAAGAAGGGCATGCAGGACGATGAAAAGACTGCAGAAAAGCCCGAGCCCTTGAAGACGCTCGATCACACCGCAACGCCGTCGACGGCGGCGCGATCGGATGTCGGCAGCAAGGCTGTCTGAAAAGCAAGGCGGTCTGAAAAGGCGTCTTTGCCAACCCGGCGCACGTTTTCGGCACACTTGCTGCGGCGCGTTGATCTTGCGACCGGCGTGCGGCAAGACAGGTTGGGGAAAGGCGCGGGCGTCCCATATCTTGCCTCGGGGATTTTGGGCTGAGATGGCCTCGCGTGAGCGGAATTTTTGATGTTCGACATCGGGTGGAGTGAATTCGTCGTCATCGCGGTTGTCGCGCTGATCGCCATCGGCCCGAAGGAATTGCCGGGCGTGCTGCGCATGGTCGGGCAATGGATGGGCAAGGCCCGCAAGATGGCCGCCGAGTTCCAGGGCCAGTTCCAGGAAGCCATGCGCGAGGCCGAAATGGCCGACCTCAAAAAGAGCTTTGACGAGGTCAAGGAAGCCGCCAGCGGTTTTACTGGCGGCAATATCATGACCTCGCTGCAGAAAGACGTCAGCGAGTCACTGAGGATCGACGACATCGACAAGCCGGCGGCCAGTGTCGAGGCGTCGGCAGTCGCGAATCCCGATGCTCCCGCTGCGTCCGGGTCCGAGACGTCGGCCGAGGCCGAACCCCATACGCCGGCGATCACGCACGAAATCGAGCCGCAGCCGGTGCCGCAGGAAACGCAACAGGACACGCAGCCTGCCGCTGCTGAGGTCGAGATGCCGCGGGACGCCAAAGCGTCATGAGCGCCGAAGATATCGAAGCCAGCAAAGCGCCGCTGATGGATCACCTGATCGAGCTGCGCTCGCGGCTGATCAAGGCGCTTTTGGCTTTCGGCATCGCCTTCATCTTCTGCTTCTTCTTCGCCAAGCAGATCTACAACGTGCTGGTGTGGCCGTTCGTCTGGATCGCCGGCCCGGAGAATTCGAAGTTCATCTACACGGCCCTGCTGGAATATTTCCTGACCCAGCTGAAGCTGGCGCTGTTCGGCGCCGGGTTCATCTCGTTCCCGATCATCGCCGCGCAGATCTACAAATTCGTGGCGCCCGGCCTCTACAAGCACGAGCGCGGCGCGTTTCTGCCCTATCTGATCGCGACGCCGTTCTTTTTCGTGCTGGGATCGATGCTGGTCTATTTCGTGGTGCTGCCGATGCTGGTGCGGTTCTCGCTCGGCATGCAGCAGGCCGGCGGTGCCGAGACCGCGCAAATCCAGTTGCTGCCCAAGGTCGGCGAATATCTGTCGCTGATGATGTCGCTGATTTTCGCCTTCGGCATCGCGTTCCAGCTGCCGGTGATCCTGACCCTGCTGGGCCGGATCGGCATCATCACCTCGAAACAGCTGCGCGAGAAGCGCCGCTATTTCATCGTGGTCGCCTTCATCATCGCCGCGGTACTGACGCCGCCCGACGTGCTCAGCCAGGCCTCGCTCGCGCTGCCCTTGCTGGCGCTGTATGAAGGCTCGATCATCGCCGTGCGCATCGTCGAAAAGCGCGCCGCCGCGGCCAAGGCCACCCCGGCCGCGCCACCCCCGGCCGCCCCGCCGCCCGATCCGACGCCGGCGGAGTAGGGGCGCGTAGCGTCAGGGATTGTTGCTAATATCAGGTCGATTCTCGCTGTCATCGTCCGCGCAGGCGGACGATCCAGTATTCCGTGCCGCCAGACTGTTTCAAACCGCGACTGTTCGGGTTACTGGATGCCCGCCTTCGCGGGCATGACGGTCTCAAACTTGCGACGCTTGAGGACTAAATTGCCATGCACGACATCAAATCGATCCGCGACAATCCCGCAGCCTTCGACGCCGCGTTGAAGCGGCGCGGGCTGGAGCCGTTGTCGGCATCGCTGCTGGCGATCGACGAGAAGCGGCGCGCGGCGATCATGGCGTCGGAGCAGGCGCAGGCGCGGCGCAATTCGGCCTCGAAGGAAATCGGCGACGCCAAGAAGGCCAAGGACGACGCACGCGCGGCCAAACTGATGGCCGAAGTCGCCGAACTCAAAACCACGATGCCGCAACTGGAAGCTGCGACCAAGGCAGCGGACGAAGAACTGGCCAGGGAATTGGCCGCGATTCCGAACCTGCCGCTGGACGAAGTGCCAGAGGGCGTCGACGAGCACGGCAATGTGCAGCGGCATGTTTTCGGCGCGGTGCGCAACTACGCCTTCACGCCAAAACCGCATGACGATCTCGGCGGCGCGCTCGGCTTCATGGATTTCGAGGCGGCGGCGAAACTCAGCGGCGCGCGTTTTGTGGTGCTGAAAAAGGGCCTTGCACGGCTGGAGCGCGCGATCGGGCAATTCATGCTCGATTTGCACACCAACGAACACGGTTATACCGAGATCAATCCGCCGCTGCTGGTGCGCGATGACGTGATGTTCGGCACGGGGCAATTGCCGAAATTTGCTGATGATCAATTCTCGGCATCCCGCACGGTTGCTCGCGCCGAACTGCTGCGAGATGCGCTT